>JBODRP010000019.1:0-35873 GCA_050633005.1 Trichormus sp.
ATAGCTTTAACTACTCCTTTGAGCGTGCCATAATCGGGATAGGGGCAGGCATTAATTCGCATTTGTGCTGTTTGACCAAGGGCGACATTTTTAATTTCTTGGGTGGGAATAACTGCTTTAATAATTAAAGGAGCATAATTAGGCGCGATTTCTGCCACAGCTTCACTAGCACGTAAAACTTGCCCAGGGTTGCGTAAATTCAATTTCAGGATAATACCATCACTACTAGCTCGTAAAATAGTATCTTGCAGTTGATTCACTATCTGTTGCAATTCTTTTTGGGATTGTCCGATTTGATTTTGAATTTCTATGCGCCGTTGAATTAAAGCTTGTTTTTCTTTTTTTAAAGTAGCAATAGTAGCCTCACCTCTAGCAGTTTCTTGAGCAATACGTTCTTGGGCGATCGCTACTGTAGCATCTGTGGGATTGATAGTAACTTTAGCTGATTTGACTTTAGCTTGGGCAATATCAACAGATTTTTTTGTAGCTTCTAAAATAGCTTTAGTCTGCTCAACAACCAGTTTTTTCTGTTCAAATTCACGTCCCCCAATCGCCCCAATTTTTGTTAATTGTTCATAGCGATCGCGGTCTACTTTAGCAAAGCTTAAGTCAGCTTGAGCTTTTTGCAAATCAGCTTGTGCTTTTTCTAAATTAGCTTGCGCTGCTATGAGTTCACTACTAGTACTAACTTGCTTCTCCTGATATTCTCTTTGATTGCGTGTTAAATCTGCCTTGGCGGCTAAAATAGCTCGCTGGGCTATTGTAGTTTCTGCTATAATTTGACTATCTAAATTCCTAATTTGAGCATCAATTTGAATCAGTTGTAACTTACCCTGCTGAATATTATCTTGGCGTTGGCTTTTTTGAATTTGTAATTGTTCATCATCCAAATAAGCAATCACATCACCTCGTTTGACAACCTGATTTTCTTTCACCAAAATACTTTTAACTGTACCTTCAACCTTCGGTTGTACCAGTCGAATTTCTCCTGTAGGACGTACAGCCGCCGCCGCTTTCACTGTGACATTGTATTTTATCCATGAAGATAGACTAATTCCAGTAGCAACACTAGCAATCAAAAAAATTCCCGCCAAGGATGTCCAAGGACTAATAGGAGGAAGGTAATCTTCACTTTGAACAGGTGGTAAAAGCTTTTGGTTATGGGTGTAAAGCATACTTATAATAGTCAATAGTCAATAGTCATTAGAGAACAGGGAACAGGGAACGGAATCTTTAATTTTGAATTTTGAATTTTGAATTTTGAATTGATTAGCCCCAATCCCCAATCAAGTATTTAAAAAATCTAAATGTTCTCCAGATATAGAGCGTAAATTTTCTAAAGAACCCGCAACTTTTAACTTACCTTGATCTAACAACATAATCCAGTCAGCCCGATTAATTACTTGGGGACGGTGACTAATTAAAATAGTGGTTTTACCCCGACGATGTTGAAATAATTTATCTAAGAGTTGGGTTTCACTGACTGGATCAAGCCCAGCAGTTGATTCATCTAAAATTAATATTGGCGGATTGGTTACAATTGCTCTTGCTATTGCTAATCTTTGCCTTTGTCCACCAGAGATATTTGCACCAAACTCTCCTAAAATAGTTTGATATTTATCAGGAAGTTTACTAATAAATTCATCAGCCTCAGCGATTTCACAAGCCCTAACAATTTGCTCAAATGTAACGTGAGGCGCACCTAAGCGAAAGTTTTCAATAATCGAACGACTCCAAAAATGAGCGTCTTGAGGAACTAAAATTATCTGTTGACGTAGACAATCAAGAGAAAGGTCTTCTAGATTATAAATGCCAATACGGATATTACCAGATTGCAGAGAATATAGGGAAGCAATAATTTTAGCTAAGGTGCTTTTACCACATCCAGATTTTCCAATAATCGCCACAACTTTACCCCCAGGAATAGTTAGAGAAAAGTCCTCTAATAATTCCAATCGACCAGGATAATGAAAATTTACATGACTACAAACAATGTCAGCATTATCAGGAATTTTAGCAAATGCTTTTTTCTCATCTCCTTGATTTTCTGGTGTAGCATCTATGACTTCTGTGAGGCGTTGAGTAGCAGTTTTTGCTCGTGTAAATTCATCTACAAAGGTGATAACTGTGCCAATTAAACCTAAAAAATTACCATTCATAGAATTAAAGGCTAGTAATTGACCAATACTCAAATTTTCTTGGGGATTAATAACTAAATTACCCCCATACCACAACAAAGCAATACTACCAACCGCAGAGACAAAGTTAGAAAATGTGCCGTTAATGACGCTAATTTGAATAGTGTTGAGGGTTAAAGTAGAAATTTTGCCAAATCTACCTTGTAATTCTTCCCAAAATTGTGGCGATGCTGTGGTAGTTTTTAGAGTGAGTGCGCCTTTGAATGTTTCAACTAAAACACCTTGAGCTTCAGCTTCTGTGACTAAAACATCACGAGTTTTTTGTTGCAAAGTCGGCTGAAATATGACTGTAGATAATGTCATAACTACTGAAATAACCAAAGCAACTAGCGTGAGTTTCCAGCTATAAAAAGCCATAAACCCAAGGGAAATAATGGCAACAAAAAATTTACTGGGTAGACTAACAACAACTTGTGAGACTAGTTGATTAATTTGGTCAATATCTCGCAAACGACTGACAATTTCACCACTACGCCGAGCCTCATAATAAGAAAGTGGTAATTGTAAGATTTGCCGCCCAAATTCTAATACTAACCCTAGTTGTAAACGTTGGGCGAAGTGAGCAATTAAGTTAGATTGTACCCATGATAGACTACTAAAAATGACATTCATCACTACGACAGCGATCGCCATTGTAGTGAGTAGTTTAGTGTCACCCCTAACTAAGACATCATCAGTAAGAATTTGGAGTAAGAACGGAGAAGCTAAAGAGAGCAACCCCAACAATATATTTAGGGGTAAAGCTTGGGCTAAAATGCCCCGAAACATCCAAATACGCTTAAAGAAACGCCAAAAACCGCTAACTTTATCATTCTCTTGCCCATGAAACCGGATTGGATCAGGTTCGAGCAACAACATTAACCAATCACTCCACCCCTCTGCTAAATCTTGTGGAGAGATATAACGCAAACCAACAGCCGGATCAGCAACTATATATTTTTTACCTTTTTTACCATATAAAACTACCCAATGATGCCCCTGCCAGTGAATAATTGCTGGTAGAGGTGCTTCATTCATCCGCTTTAACAATTCTGAGGAAGTTTTGACTGGACGAGCATTAAAACCAAGTGTTTCTGCTCCCCGTTTTAGACCTAATAAAGTTGTGCCAAATTGTCCAGTACCTACAGCCTCACGCACACGAGATAGAGTAACAGTCCGGCCATAGTGTTTGAGAATTGCAGTAATACAAGCAGCACCACAATCTTCTTCGCTGTGTTGTGGGACGTAATGGTATTTCATGTGAGCTAAAAACTTTTCAAAAAGTACCCATGAAGATATAGGTGATGAGGCAAATTGCACAAAGAGCAATTTTGAATAAGACAGGCTAACTTAGCCTGCCTCATCAGAGATATACTTGCAAATTTAATTATTTCAACGCCTGTTACTGCGTCTTCCTCTCCGAGAGCGTGGTGCATATTCAAATACAAAGGCTGACTCCCAGGCAAACTGAATTTCGTCTGGAGTAAGTCCTGGGTTGCCAAATACAACACCAGCCCCCAAAATGTACAGGTAAGTATCGAGATCAAAACTAACTTGTAAGTTTCCTCCACTGACGACAGCAGATTCTTCAGGGGTAATTGCTTGAAAAAGTGTGTTATTTTCTTCCATCGCTCGCTTGCATTCAACTATGTATAACAATGAGCAATCTGACAACCCAAGAGCATCAAATAAACAATGAGTAAACTGTTTATTACTCAATTTGAACTTGTAATTGGCGATCGCCTATAAATTTCAACTTAGAAACAACTTACAAACTTAATTGGTTAGTCAAGTCGTTGTTCGGTTGAGGTAAAGGGCTAGTCGTAGGAGAAGTACGAGTGAGAATTATTTCCTGACCTTGCCCATCTGCGTTTAAAATCCTAGCTGTTGTCCCATCGTAAATAAATATGGGCAACACACCACCATTAATAACCGCAGATTCTTCGTTAATTAGCTCCGTAAACAGAGGAAGTCTGTTATTAATGCTCATTTTTTACCTTCAGATTGTTTCAAATACTGAAACATTGGCAAATGTTTCAGTATTTGGTGTAATCATTCACACTCACTTAGAACTGAGCCATGATTAAGTAAGCCTGAAAACAGATAGATTAAATCAATTTTCAGGCCAATACTTTAACCAACTTTGGGGGTTTAAGTCCCCTGCTTCTATAAGCAGCGTGTTTTGTGTCGGGGTTTAAATCCCCGTCACAAAACGTAATTGCGAATTGCGAATTGCGAATTGCGAATTGTTTTAATTGCAGCTATTACAAGCTGATTGCTTTTTGGAAAGCAAAGTTGGTTTCTTGTTCAGTGAGTGTAGGTACACCAAATACAACACCAGCACCTAAGATGAATAGGTAAGCATCTAGGTTAAATCTGAAATCATTTACTCCACCACTAACGACGGCAGATTGTTCAGCAGAAATTTCGCTAAATAGGCTGGTATCTAAAGCTTGCATGATTTTTTCCTCAGTGATAATGGTGAGAATTTGCTAATCAGTAGTTCAAAGTGCGATCGCTTTACAAGCTGATTGCTTGTTGGAACGCAAAGTTGGTTTCTTCTGCTGTGAGTGTAGGCACACCAAACACAACGCCAGCACCTAAGATGAACAGGTAAGCATCTAGGTTAAATCTGAAATCATTTACTCCAGGGTTAAATCCAAATCCGCCACTAACTACGGCAGATTGTTCAGCAGAAACTTCGGTAAATAATGTATCTTGCATTATTTTTCACCTACAATGGGAATGTTTGCATTTAGTATTAGCTGGGAGTTAGAAGTGATTTTTGTTTCCCTTCAACTCCTAGCTTAATTAAGACTTTAAGTGCAAATACTAGGTTAAGTCATGTAAAATTCATGCAAACTTGTTTGCTTGATTCGGCAAATGACATTACACAATTACGTCAAATGTATTTCCGAAAAATACATAATAGCCCCTGAAATCCTGTACCAGAGAGAGTTAGCAATCACTCTAGAAAACACTCCCACTAACTCTAATTAACTTTCGTCAGTATCGAAAGACTACAATCAGTGCTTGAGATTCATCTTGAGAGACTCTGTAAAATATATACTCCCTTTGGAGAAATAAAGCCCACTGCTAATCTGTTGTAAGTAATAAGTAATAAGTAATGAGTAATGAGTAATGAGTAGTGAGTAATAAGTAATAAGTACATTTCTTACTCATTCTTCATTAATCATTACTTCTTCAATCAGTTACATCGAATTTGCTGTAATAGTTAATCTAGGAATCTTCTCGAATCCACAATGCTAAACCTCCCCCACGTCCACGGGCGGCAATCAAATCTGCGTTAATTATAAAGAAGGCAAAAAAGGGTAGTTTAGCGATGGGTTGATTGTAAAAATCTTCAGATTGACTTTTACCAGAACGAATCTGTTGTTGATAAATAGTACGACTAAATAAACTCAGAGACATTTGGGTAAAGTCAAAAGCTAGGATATTTTTCTTACCTAAATATTTAGCTGGCCCTGTTAACTGTAATAATATCTTTCCTAATTGTACCTGATTACTAATTTCACCTTGATTGATATCTAGCTCTAGATTTCTACTAAAGCAAAGATGAATATTTACCAGTTTTGGCACATACCAACCCTTACCTAAAATAATTCCCCCGCGTTCTCTAGCTTTTTTTGTGCCAGTTGCAAAACATAAACGCCATTTACCCACTAGAGGCTCAAAATGGTAATTTAGCTTTTGTTGTTTTGCGGTTGTTTCTGCTGCTAATAAGGCATTAACAATTTCTTCAGTTTTAGGCAGTTGGTGATTTTGTCTATAGGCAGTAGCAGCTTGAGATAAAATACCAAGAAAATTATCTGTATGCGTAAATGTCATGATAGTTAACTAATTAATCAGATATTTTCTCTGATTATAAGTTGTTTGAGAGCAGATGATTGCAGATATCCCTGCCATGTGTGGTGTCAAATCAAAAGCGATCGCCATTTTCATCATATAGGCGATCGCATCTTCTTATTCTCCTAATTTATTGCTAGGCAATCTCTTCTAGATCAACCCATTCATCATAGGATGAGTCGTAATCAAGGTAGTGTACATAGTATTGTTGACCCTGAATTTTGTTAATAGTGGCAGAATACCACTCTTCCTGATCTTCATCCCAAACTTTCACCTTTAGACCTACCGCATATCCATTATCATCAGATGATTTATGGTTGCGAATACGGATATCATCAGGGCCTACCCATTCATCATAAGATGAACCGTAACCAGCGTAATGAATAAAGTATTCATTATCTTTGACTTTCTCAATAGTTGCAGAATACCAATCTTCTTCCTCTTCATCCCAAACTTCTACTGCTTTACCAACTCCATAGTCATTGTTATCCCCATTAACAGCAGAGGTAGTATCAACACGGTTTGATTGTGATAGTTGCTCCTGTTGAATTTCCTGTTTAACTAAAATATGAGCTTTCTGAATTACATTGTAAGCGACAGTTTGAATCCCTGTATGCTCATAGTAATTTGTAGTTTGGTCAAGGAAAGCTGCTACAAAGTCTAGGTTATCATCAGCAATCTGAATAAAATTACCCAAACTACTGAAAATGGTTTGAGGAGTTAAGCCAGTCTGAGATACAAAGCCACCAATCCAGCCTTGTACAGAGTTAAAACCTTGAGTAATAAAACCAAGCTTGTCAGTGGGATTATTTCCTGGTATAGAACTATTCACTGCTAAAAACACCGGATTTTGGGTGATTTGGCCAGGAGTATTATTCCCACTCATCAATTCGTGGATTTTGCTGAGAAAATCGGGGCCTAATGGTAGTAATCCATCTAAACAAACTAAAGCTACCATCCGTATGAGAGCCGCACCTTGATAGTTGTTGCTTAGAGAATTGACAAACTGTTGGGGGTTTGGCTGAGGAATCCCATTGAGTTTGCAAAAAGCGATGATTTCAATGGCAATTTTTAATACTAAATCAATCGTCTGAGTGATATCAGCTTTGGGCGTAATATTGCTTAAAAACGACAGAAAACCAATTTTTTCCCCAACTTTATTGGCTAAAGCCGCCGCCGCCATAGCTGTATCTGCTTTATCAACTGTTTGATACAGTCTGATGACACTCTGGTAGTTCTGTTGAGGATCTTGATATAAAGCCGCAGCCTTGTCCCGGATTCTCTGGATAATTCGAGGATCGGTTTCTCCAGTGATAGCACGAATGCTATTATCAAAGCCTACCAGATTATTCCATTGACTGGGTGCTACGAAATCGACAGCTTTTAGAACCTTGACAGTGATATTATCAGCTGGTAACTCGTCAACCAACTGAATAATTGATTTATCCATAAATCCTCAAACACAAAATCGTACTGACAACACAGTTCAGATCAGCCTATAGAGCAAAGTTGGTAGTTCCGTAAATTGCTACGGAAACCAGCCTTAACTGAACCTTAGTGATAGAGTTCCCAGAACAGATAAAAAAGTAACTTTTATGCTGTTACGGGATAGAAACTTTCGGCTATAAGTCTTTGCTGAGTAAGAGCTAATTTGTCAACTAAGGTAAAATACTTACCTTGTGAGGGTTTAAGGAATTTGTGACTATAAAATTGCCATGCTCATCTAGCATAATATTTAGGACTTACGCACTGTATTAACGGATCATGTTGTGTGTTAGTCTATACTTTGGTTAAACACCACTGCTTGTACTGGTAGCGATCGCCCAGTGCGAGACAGATTGAAGCTCCGTTTTAGGGAGTGGGGAATAGGGAATAAAATGAATCAATTCAAAATTCAAAATTCAAAATTCAAAATTAAAGACAGCCACCCACAAGGGGTGGGGTTTCTACCTACCTTGCGAAACAAGGATTTTTTCTCTGACGAGACGCTAACGCGAACGCCCACTAGGGGCGAGGTTTTCAACCTAACTTTTTCCTATAAAAGCATTACCCGTTACCCATTACCCTATGCTAGTATCTTCCTCTAAACTTTACGAGCAGTTTATTGAACAGGTAATTGGTTTAAGTCAAAAAAAAGATTTTTCCTTAACTGCTTTAATCAGTAATTATGTGAGTATGAATTATCAACTGAAATTAGAGCAAATTGATAAGCTAAAAGCTTGGTTAGATGACTTTAGACCATTTGATCAAACAATGATCGCCGAACTTAAAAAGCTCTATGATGTCCGCTTTACTTATAACTCTAATGCCATTGAAGGAAATACTTTAACTCAAAGTGAAACTGAGTTAGTGTTAACAAAAGGGATTACAATTGGCGGTAAGACTCTCGATGAACATTTAGAGGTGATTGGACATAAGGAAGCGATAGACTATATTGAAAGTTTAGCCCAAAAAGATATAGAAATTAATGAATGGGAAATTAAACAAATTCACAATCTCATTCTGAGGAAAATTAACCCTGATGAAGCGGGTTGTTATCGGAAGTTGGATGTGATGGCAGCAGGAACAAATTATATTTATCCTCCCCATTATTTACTATCTCAATTAATGGCAGATTTTGTCATCTGGCTCAACTCAAATGCTGCTTTAACATTCCATCCGGTAGAATATGCCACAATGGCGCATTATCGTTTTGTCTCGATCCATCCTTTTCGGGATGGGAATGGCATAACGGCTAGATTATTAATGAATTTATTATTAATTAGTGCGGGTTATCCCATTGTGGTAATTAATAATCAAATCCGCAATGATTATATTAATGCTTTGGCTTATGGACAACAAAACCAAGATGATTTAAGTCAGCTTTTTGATTTGGTTTGTGATGCTGTTATAAATTCATTAGTCGAAACTTTAAGATTATTAGTGACTGCAAGTAGTAGTAGAGAAAAGGGGCAGGTTTTTTATCAGGAAATTATTGATTTTATTGATAAGAGTTTTAGGGAATGAGTAAGAAGTTAAAGAAAAATATCCCTCAGTTGCGGTTTTTTGAGTTTGTGGAAGTTCTCAAACTTACATATCTTGGTGAAATATTAGATTTCAAAAAAATCATAAATGCAGACAAATCACAATATGGTATGGTAAAGGACTGAAGGGGAGACGAAATAAGCTAGAACACAGACTCTATAAGCCTCATAGCTCTTAGACTTTGTTGATAATACTTACATTTATTGCGATTTAGTCTCATCAATTCCATGACCATATCCATACAAATATCCTTGAAATTGATCCAACTTTGACCATATGGCTTTACCGGGACTCAGATAACGCTGCCAGTAATCAACACGGTAAACGCACCACTAGAGACTTATTCCAGGAATGTCTGCATAAATATGTGATCACCAATGCGATCGCTGATGAAAACGTTCTTAACGTCAGTTCGGGTTAAGACGATTTCGCTGCTAGTTATACGAAAGAATAGGAGTTTCAGGCAACGATAGAATCATGGTTTGAGCTGATCCCGAACTCAGGTAAAAACAGTTCTCAAAGCAGGCGATCGCCAAATCAGTATTGATACTTGATCTAATACCAATTATCCAAAATAAGCCAAGAGATATAAATCACAAAAGTGCTGCTGCATCTAAGTTTTTTAAATCAGAATTGCTAAATGCGATCGCCTAGCATTTTTACGGAATTTAGGCTAAAAAGTTTGTATTCTCTCAAATAACCTTCCACGCCCACACAGCCGACTATGGAATTAAATCTCCGCTTCCCAGAGAATAATCAAGTCATTGTAACATTTGATGGGCAAGAAACTGAGAGGCTGGATTTTGCCTCACCGTTGAGTGCAGCAGACAGAGAAGAGATTCGCTGGTACTTAGAAACTTATGCAGTACATTACACCACAGATGTAGACGATAAACGGGCAGAAGGGATTGCAAAAAAATTCCGGCAATGGGGCGAAGACTTATTTAATGCAGTTTTTCAAAATCGGGCTGCTCAACGGCTGTTTAATGATTTTCAAGAGGAAAATCAACGAGGACGCTTATTAACAATCAGCGCCAGTCATCCAGCAATTTTATCGCTGCCTTGGGAATTGTTATGCGACCCAGAAGGTACTTATTTGTTTCACGAAAATCCCCGCATTTCGATTCGTCGCCGCTTGGCTGGTGCAGGGGGTGGACGCAGACCGTTTAAAGTGCAAGTCAAAGACCGTTTGCGGTTATTGTTTGTCGTCAGTCGTCCCAGTGATGCGGGATTTATTGACCCCCGTGGGGAAGCAATGGCAGTGTTGAACGCCATTCAACAAGAAGCAGCCGGACGGGTTGAAGTAGAATTTTTGCGTCCAGCCACCTTGGATAATTTAGTAGCGCGGCTAGAAGACTCGCGCAAACCCCCTGTTGATATTGTGCATTTTGACGGTCATGGGGTATTTGATTTAGATGGGCGTTTCCAAGAACAGGCTAAACATAGCGACCCTGCGGGACTAACTAAAGGCGGGAATGAGAACGGCGGCAATATAGGTTATTTGTTATTTGAGGATAAAGAAGGGAAAACAGCCCTGATTACTGCCGAAACCTTGGGTGATATGCTGAATCGGCAAAAAGTGGGGTTAATTGTTTTGTCTGCCTGTCAGTCGGCGGCGATGGGTAGGGAAGATGGAGAGGATGCAATGGGTAGTGTAGCAGCTAGGTTAACCCATGCAGGTATTCCCACAGTCTTGGCAATGACTCATTCGGTATTAGTGACAACTACCCAACAACTGTTTGCTAAATTTTATCAGGGTTTAGTATCTGGTGCTGGTATGGGTGAAGCATTAGATAATGCGCGGCGAGACTTGTATCTCAACCAACAACGGGGAGAACGGCAACGGGGTGAGAACCGGGTACAGTTAAAATTACAAGATTGGTTTTTACCTGCCTTGTATCAAGCGGCTGCGGATACACCGTTATTGCCGCAAGACTTGAACAACCAAGAAAGCAGCGAGTCACCAAAATGGGGAAACTTGCCGGATTTACAAGAAGCTGGATTCTTCGGTCGTAGCCGGGAATTGTGGCAGATAGAACGGTGGTTTGTCCAGGGAACGCGCCGCCTCACAGTATCGGGTTTTGGTGGACAGGGAAAAACCTATCTTGTCCAGGAAGCAGGACGCTGGTTACATCGGACGGGGATGTTTGAGAAAGTCTGTTTTGTTGATTATGCTGCCTTTGGTGGTGTGGATGCTGTAGGCTGGGCAGTTAGCACCCTGGGGACAGTGTTAGACGAGAGTTTAATTGATGGGGCGGCGGCAACTCAGGCTTTGCGTAAGCAAGCCACATTGCTGATTTTAGATAACTTAGAAACCTTGCCAGCCGAACCTCTACGAGAACTGTTAACCGTGGCAAAACAGTGGTCTGAGGTTGGGGAATGTCGGGTATTACTCACCACTCGCACACCAGATTTTCACCATCCCGATTATCCTACAGAAGGCAGTCGCAAACATATCTCCTTATCTTTGCGAGGTTTGGGACAAGAAGATGCCCTAGCGTATTTCCAGAGTGTGATTAAACTGACGCAAGCACCCAAATTTGACCCACCTAAACGGGGCGTATTATTGGAATTATTTAAACTGGTGGATTTTCATCCCCTATCCATTGGTTTGTTAGCGAAACAGTTGGAAAGTCGCCGTCCGGCAGAGTTGGGACAACGCTTAGAAGCGTTGATTGCCCAAACACCAGATAATCCCCTATTGGCATCGTTGAATTTATCTTTGGAACGGTTGGATGCTGAAGCAATGCAGTTGTTGCCTCGCTTGGGCGTGTTTCAGGGCGGGGCATTAGAAGTTAACTTGCTGGAAATTACAGAAATTTCTGAGTCACAGTGGCAAACTTTGCATCCAGCATTAGAAGCCACTGGTTTAATTCAAGTTGATGAGGGTTTTCTCAAATTTCACCCCTCCTTAGCCCCTGCCTTGTGGCCGCGTTTATCCCCAGAAGCACAGACACAACTGCTGGCCCGTTATCAACAGTGGTATTATACACTTTCTACCTATTTGGATTCTGAAGATCACAAAAACCCTCATTTTGCCCGTGCCATTGCCCAACGGGAATTACCGAATTTACTTTATGCAGTTGATGGCGCGTTAAATGCAGGTCCAGAACGGGCAGTAAACTTTGTTGACAATGTAAATAGATTTCTTGATATCTTTGGACTTAACCGCGATCTCGCTAGACTAAATCAAAGGATTGCTCAGTTGACTGGGGAAGTAGGTTCTGATACATGGTATCTCAGCCGTAAGAGTCTAGGTGAGCAATTATACAATGCAGGTCGCTATCAACAAGCAGCGCAGGTGTTTAGTGAGATACTGGCAGAGTTGGGCGAGCAACCAAGTTATAAACGCTGTACTACTTTGGTTAGGCTGGGGCGGTGCTTGAGTTCCCAAAGACAAACAGCACAAGCAGCAGAAATTTACCGCCAGGGGTTGCCACTGGCGCAGCAGTTTCAACAGTATGATAATGGAAAGAACCTGATGGGAACGTTGCAGACTCACTTGGCAGATGCGCTGACGGATATGGGAGATTATGGTGAGGCACGCATTGCTTATGAAGCAGGATTAGCTATTTACCAAGAAATTGGAGACCCTAGTAACACTGCGGTATCAAATTTTCAACTTGGCACTCTAGCTATGCTGCAAGGCAACCTCCCAGAAGCAGAACAGCGTTACTGTGAAGCACTGACTACTTTCCAGCAACTCAACAACCCAGCAGCAGAAGCCACGGCTTGGCATCAACTGGGTAATGTGTACGGAGAAGGCAAGCAGTGGGACACTGCGGAAGATGCCTACCGAAGATCAGCACAAATTGAAGAATCTCTAGGAAATCTGGCAGGTGCAGCAGGTACTTGGGAACAATTAGGCAAGCTCAATGCAATTGCTGACAACCTGGGAGAGACAGAGGCTTGGCTTCGCAAGGCTTTGAAGCAATATCAACAATTAGAAGATCGAGTAAGTGCATCTCGAGTATTAAATAATCTTGCTCTCATACTACAAGACCAATCCCACCGCCTCAGCGAAGCCCGACAATTGGCAGAAGAAGTATTAGCCATCAGGAAAACCTTAGACCCTGCTGCGGCTGAGATTTGGAAAACCTATGACATCTTGGCAAATATTGCCGACAAGCAAAGCGACACCACCCAAGCTAAAGAATATCGTCGCCAAGCAAGGCAAGCAAAAGCGGCGTTTGCGGGTACACAGTATGAGTTGTGGCAACATGGGCAGTTGATTGCAGAAGTAGTAGCTGCTGTGGGTAATGCAGAAATCAGGGAACAGCTAGAAATTGAGATGGAGAATTTTGCAGAAGTTTGGCAAAATCTCGTTGCTGCCATCCGTCTTATCTTAGCCGACGAGCGAGATGAGAATATACTGTGCGAGCCGTTAAATTTGGAAGATTCTATGATTATCTCCGCTATCCTGCGGGGTATTGCTGATCAAATAATTCGTAATTCGTAATTCGTAATTCGTAATTCGTAATTTGCCGCAATAAAAATTGTAGGTTGGGTTGAGGCTTTGCGAAACCCAACACCGATACTCATGTTGGGTTTCACTTCGTTCAACCCAACCTACACCTAACTTACTTTCTTTGCGCCTACCCTTCGGGAACGGCTTCGCCGAATGCGCCTTTGCGTGAGACAAAAATTATCTACTATCCACTTCCGAGGAATAATCTTCACAAAAGGCTTTCAATCCAATGTGAATAATAGTCACCATGACTGCAACAACTAAAGGAGATAGCACATCGCCCGAAAAACCCATCGTTACCAAGACTGCACCCAAGCGTTCCACCGCATCCTTACTATCTAAATCGCCCCATTTCTTCCACTGCTTATTCAGCATTCCCCCTTCTTGGCATAAATCACTTTTGGCGGCTCGTCCAAATTTCTGCAAAAAACTCTTGGGTTTTTCTTGTGTCAGTTGTGTAATGACTTCGGTTTGTTTTACCAGCAATTTTTCAGCCGATGTTTCGCCCTCTCCCTGTTTTTGCCCTGCATCTGGCGCATGGCGCAGTTCTATTAACTGGCGGTCAATTTCGGCAGAGAGGGCAGTAATTTCTTCGGGGGTAAATATGCTGTTCATTACTGAAATTGTGTAATAATGTTTGACGATCGCTGGTTATTTAGCTTTTTACCCCATTTTCGACTATTCTAACACCCTTTGTATTACTACGAGGGGAGAAAAATATAGCCTCTACTCTGGATGCTAAACACAATAATGAATTGTGCGATCGCATCCTAAGTTTGTCATTTAAATTACTTTATTTAAAACAAACGTAGGAATAAGCTTTTTGTGCCTATACTTTTATTCTTTGGCATCAGTTGACTGTCGGTTTGAGACTGAGTTGGGCAACTAAACCTTTGAACACTTTTACTGAGGCTTTAAAAGCCTTTATCGAAAAACGGGGTCTAAAACCCCGTCCTTCTAGGACGGCTTTTGATACAATTGGAAGATGTGGAAGGGTAATTAACCACTTGAAAAACCCATTTGCTGCCTAAAACGCAGACGCTGCACCTTCCCTACGGGACGCTAACGCGAAGACAACTGAATCTAGAGGGTTCTACTTCGTAGTTTTAGTATCACCTGGAAGTAGGTAAAAGATACCCTTCGGGAAGGCTTCGCCAACACAGGTACTAGACGAACAGCATTGTACGGGCATATAGCAATATGCCCCTAACAAACAAATTTTGCAGTAATGCAAGTACGGTAGGGCATACCGGAACTTAACGCTTCTCTTCGAGACGCTACCGCGAAGGGGAGAGAACCACCTCTGGCTTAGATACCGCAAGGGGTCTAGGTTAAGTGGACTCATTGAACCAACAATTCCGCACTTTTAGGGCGGAGAGTGTCAAAACTGCTATTTCCTTAGCTAGAACCATAACTTTGCCGCGATGGCAAGCTTATGGATAAAGTCACAATAATCCTATTTTGACTTTTGAATTTAATTTATGGGGGTGGAGGGACTTGAACCCTCACGACCGTTTAAGGTCAACGGATTTTCATTCTCCCGCAGCTTTCGCTACTGCCTGTTGGCTTTGAGAATTGGACTCTCTCTTTACCCTCGTCTTGACGTTAGGGTAGCTCCCGTCGAGTCTCTGCACCTTCCGAATACTTTTTACTGTTTCGGCTTGGCTCAGGATTGCCTTGTCTGTCACCAGATTTAGGTTTCCCTGAATTTGAGAGCATCCACTTCAAGGATTTCTCCTTCAAGGCTCAATTTAATTTAAGTCCGTAGCGTCTGCCATTCCGCCACACCCCCCCACTTTCTTGGGAGTTGGCTATTTACTTCTTCAAGAAAATAACCACTTATCTATTTCAGCATAAATTGCGTTTTTTGTCCAACAAGATAGAAATTTTTTATCCTTTTTAATGGTTTTGCTGTTTCTAGCTGGAAGTTGCTTGCGCTACCTCGTTACTAGTGCAGCATAGGACTTTGAATCTTGTTTTACAACCGCACTGCTGTTTTACTAGCTTTGCCATTGTAGCATGATTTTCCAATTTTGATCAGTAATAATCAGGAATTTTTGCAGGAGTCATTTAAAAGCCCAATAGATATGGTTTCTTTAGCCCCAATGTTCAGCCTATGATGGAAATAGAGATGCACCAACAAACAAAGAGTTTATGATTGTACCCTTGCTGTATTTGGCTCTAGCCGGAGCTTATTTGTTAGTTGTCCCCGTTGCTTTAATGATTTACATGAATCTACGCTGGTATGTGGTTAGCTCTATTGAGCGTACCTTCATGTATTTCCTGGTGTTCCTTTTCTTTCCAGGACTGTTGGTTTTATCGCCGTTTGTCAACCTGCGTCCTAAACCACGCAAAATAGAAGTTTAACAAGATTGGTAGGTCATATAATCTCATGCGAAGGATTGATGCGATCGCAATTACTTTTGGCATATTCATAGCTGGTGGCTTGGCGTATCTGGGTTTAAAGCTAGTAGGTTTTAATCCTCAACTAGCTGGGATATGGAGTCAAGCTTTGCTAGTTGTAGGGTTGATTGGTTGGGTAGCAACCTATGCTTTCCGCGCGGGAGGTAAGAAAATGACCTACCATCAACAACGCCAGCAGTATGAGGAAGCTTTCTTCCAAAAACGACTGGATGAACTTTCTCCCGAAGAATTAGCGAAAATTCAGGCTGAGATTGAACAAGAAGAACAATCTCAGGTGTAAAGTAATCATTAGTCAAAAGTCTATAGTCGATAGTGCAAATCTCAGCATTCTTAACTAATGACCATTGACTAATGACCATTGATTCATGACAAATGACTAATGACCGTTATTGCCGATCGCTTTCAAACCCTCAAGCGGAATCAAGAGTGCGCTCTGATTCCGTTTATTACTGCCGGTGATCCTGATTTAGCAACTACCGCCGCCGCCTTAAAAATTTTAGATGCCAGTGGTGCGGATTTTATTGAACTAGGTGTTCCCTATTCTGATCCTCTCGCTGATGGGCCAGTCATTCAAGCGGCTGCTACCCGCGCTTTACAAAAGGGGACAAAATTAGAAGCTGTCCTGGAAATGCTGCAAGGGACTATTCCTAGTTTACAAGCACCAATTATTTTATTTACCTACTACAACCCCATCTTACACAGGGGCATTGACAAATTTTTAGACCAAGTAGCGGCGGCTGGGGTGGCTGGTTTGGTAGTGCCTGATTTACCCCTAGAAGAAGCAGCAGGGCTATTGCAACCAGCGAGTGAACGGGGGATTGATGTAACTTTGTTAATCGCCCCTACTAGCTCTGTAGACCGAATAGAAGCGATTGCTCAAGCCTCCCAAGGGTTTATCTACTTGGTGAGTGTGACAGGGGTGACAGGAATGCGATCGCAAATGGAAACACGGGTGTCTGATTTATTAGCCAAAATTCGCCAATTTACAGATAAACCCATTGGTGTCGGCTTCGGTATTTCTCAACCCGAACAAGCAACCCAAGTCAAAGACTGGGGTGCAGATGCAATCATTGTGGGTAGTGCCTTTGTGAAGCGGTTATCCGAAGGTACACCAGAACAAGGACTAAGTGCGATCGCGCAATTTTGCCAAAATCTCAAAGCAGCTATCAAAACATCTTGATCACTAAGATAAACTAGATTACAAAGTATAACAAGGCAGTTTTTTTTACCGTTATTTAGTGGACAATTCAAAATTTATAGTTTTGAATATTAACATTGGAATACTAGGCTAAAAAAAACCAAATGATACAGTAGCTGATGATTTGGGTACTATGTCAAATTAAGTAGGCTTATAAAGATTATGAGTGTGAGAGTGTGTCAGTCAAAAGTTTTTGTGTTTACATCGCAGTTGAGGTTAAAAGGCGATGAGTGAGAGTATGGCATTTATTGGCGGTGTCGCTGTAGCTGGACTGGCCGCTCTTTTATTACTCAGAGGGACAAGTGCTTCCGTACAGCCTAACTTTGCTGTTAGTCCCCAAATTCCAAGTACTGTAGTCGCACCCCAAGCAATTCAACCCCCAACCTATTACCCACCCTACGGGCAAACACAATACGCTAATCAGCCCCCTACTGCTCCTAGTACAGAACAGCGCGTAGAACTAGAACGGCTGAAAATGGATCTGGAACGCCTCAAAAATGACAACGAACAACTGAGAGCGCAAAACCAACAACTCCAGTTTCAATTCCAAAACTACAACAACCAACAACTGCAACAAGCCCAACAAAATAGCCAAAGAGTTGCCGCCGCAGCATTCCAAGCTGAAACCCCTTGGTGGTCTTCACCCATCATTTGGGCGGCTGGAGGTGCAACCCTCACCATTGGCGGTGGTATTGTAGTCGCTGGTGTATTATCTTTATTTTCCTCTCGCTCACGTCCTACTAGGACAGTACAAGTAATTCACCCATACCAAGGTACTCAGCCCATAGTCCCCATGCGTCGTGCCGAATTTCTACCCCCAAGTGGGATGGAGGCGAGGCGGGTGGAAACTCGTGAGTATGATGAGATGATCTAAGGAAAGAGGGCAGGGAGCAGGGAGCAGGGAGCAAGGGCAGACAAGGCAGACAAGGTAGACAAGGTAGACAAGGGAGAAATACTTACCCCAATGCCCGATGCCCTATGCCCCATGCCCCATGCCCAATTCCCAAAACTCTTTAATTTTGAATTTTGAATTTTGAATTGATTAGCCCAATGCCCCATGCCCTTAATATCCATTCTGAGGCAATTCTTCAGTGTTGATGATTTCTGAAGTGAACGGTTCTTCAGTTTGAGATGGTTGTGGTTTAGATTGATTTTGATCATTACTTGGGGGAACTACTTGTTTCGCCAAGTTTTCGGCTGCTTGTTTAAATATGGGTTCTAGTTTGTTGCGCCAGTATTTGATATTCGGCAGTTTTTCAGGATGATTTTGGTAGTCTAAAACCTTATCCCATTGACCATTGTCTAAAGCCTGATTGATTTCTTTAAAGAGTGCGTCGGCTTTTTCCCAATCTTGTTGCCATTGTTGAATCATGGCGGTTGTTTCTTTAATGCTAGCTGAAGTACTATCAGGTATGGATCTCAGTGTAGCGATCGCTCCTATTAAATCACCTGATTCATATTTTTGTCGAGCTTTGGCAATAATTTTGGTGG
The DNA here is from genome assembly GCA_050633005.1 of Trichormus sp. GTDB lineage: Bacteria > Cyanobacteriota > Cyanobacteriia > Cyanobacteriales > Nostocaceae > Trichormus. The sequence goes on from JBODRP010000019.1 coordinate 18,650, forward strand.
GATCTTCCTGAGACTGCGCCGGGGTAGCACTTGGGGATGCTACTGGTTTTGGTGCTGGGGTAACTCGCTCAGATTTTGGTTGGGGTTGGGGAACAGGTTTAGCAGCAATGAATTGACTATCATTGAATGTTTCAATGGCAATACCTTTCTCACGTAAGCAAGTAGGCCATTCCTGTTTATTGATAATCACATCTGAGTGCGCCCAAGCTAAACGACGAGGATTAAGTTTGATTTCCACCCATCCCCGTTTGGTACGTCTACCAGTCACCTCAAATTGACTATTTTCACCAATTGTTTTTAAGACATTATCAGAGTTAATTGAACTCGGTTCAGAACGAATATTAGAATTACCAGCCACCACTGCTACACATTTATCTGTTGTGGTCAAATCATTACCTAAAAAATTAGACGCTAAATTTCTCACATTGGGATAAAAGTTAGCAACCAGAGCCGCAGCACCTCCTGCTAAGAATAACCCAATTAATAACGGCCAGGGGTCAGCTTTAGGGGAATCTTTACGAGAGGGTTTAGCTTTGATGGGGTTAGCTGGTGCAACAGCTACAGTTTGGTGTCTAGATAACTGAGACGGTGGTGTAGTTGCTTTGTAATTCGGGCTATTAATGGATTTTTTGCCTGTAGCAGATACCCCTACAGCTACGGGATTAATCACATTTTGACAAGCTTCTAGTGCTTCCGTTGCGGTTTGATAACGGTCTTTGAAGTGATAACGTACCATTTTAGTTAACACTTCTGCTAGGCGATAATTAACTGTAACTAAATGCTGCCAGATAATTTCCCCTGTGTTGGGATCTTCTTGTAACTCCGTGGCTGGTATTCCAGTTAAGGCTTGAATGGCGATAATACCCAGAGAATAAATATCACTATTGGGACGGGGTTTACCTTGTCCTTGTTCTGTGGGCATATAACCAGGAGTACCAATAGCAACAGTAGCAGTGGGTTGTCCTCCAACTGTTACCATTGATGTCCGCAATTGCTTTACTGCGCCAAAATCTACTAAAACTAATTTATTATCTGAGGTGCGACGAAGAATATTATCTGGTTTAATATCCCGGTGAATCACCCTTTGTTGGTGAACAAACTCTAGAATCTTTAAGGCATCCTGCAACAGTTGAATAACTTGGCTTTCACTCCAACGCTTCCCAGGAATAAGTTCTTCTGTGAGGGTATGTCCTTCAATATATTCTTGAACTAAATAAAATTCTTGGTTTTCATCAAAATAAGCCAATAACCTGGGTATTTGGTCATGATTACCCAGTTTCTCTAAAGTTTCCGCCTCGCTATTAAACAGACGCTTGGCAGTTTCAAAAATTCTGGGGTCAGAACTAGAGGGTTTGAGGTGCTTGACTACGCATACAGGATTTCCAGGCCTGCGGGTATCTTGGGCTATGTAGGTTTGACCAAAGCCTCCCACAGCTAAAACGCTAACGACTTGGTAACGATGGTCTAGTAACTGGCCTATCATAAAATCCCTCCCCACAGTTATCACCTAGAATTTCCCGATGGTAATCAATATCTCCAAAATTTTGGCAGTGAAATCCGCTATCTTGATAAAAGATTTGAACTTAATCAATAATCCTTTTAATAAACACAGACTGTAAATTATTCTTTTAGTGCCTTTATTAATTACCGATGCCACCTAGAATAACAGACCAAGCCACATGGCAGCAGGCGGAACTCCTCATGCAACCTGCTTTTATTCGCGTTGTTGACAACCTCCGCAAGCAGCTAGATGAATCAACTTGGAAAGGAACTTACCAAGATGTGTTGATTTGGCCAGCTAACACCAGTGATGAAACCAAAGCTTTGGTAACACAGTTATTGCAAGAGATGGAAAATGCCAGTTTAGAACAAGCAGAAGCCATCAGAGAAAGTCTTGCTAGGTTGCCAATGCCCCATCCAGGATATCACTTATGCTTGCAACGTCAAGACCAAAATGTCAGTATTGATTTGTGGGAATTATGCTATCAAGTATGTTTTATAAATTACAGTGCAGATAGTGAAAATGTTGATATTGATCCTAGTTTAATTGATGAATTTGGGGAAGTTGACTGGCAACATTTGGAAGATAAAACTAAGGAGTTAGTTGAGCAGGTGTTTGCTAATTTACCGCCAGCTTAAAAAAATGTCACTAGAGCAGTTTAAATAATTTAAGTTTTGTAGTGAGGAGTTTAGTCTTTATTTGAGGACTGAAGTCCTCACTACAAACATGATTCTATTACTTTTTTTCGGCTACAGACGCAGCCGCTATCCGAGCTGCAACCGCAGGAGTTGTTGTATGCGATCGCTCTTACTAGAAATAGTAGGCGTGCTACAATTAAGACAAATAAATAACTGAGATTATTTATGGCAGAAATCAAATTAGACGAAGTTAGATTGAAAGAAATCCTTAAAAAAGCGATTGTTGAAGTTATTCACGAACAGAAAGAAGTCATTTCTGATTTATTAACAGAAATCATGGAAGATATAGCTTTAGAAGCAGCTATCAAGGAAGGTGAAAATACAGAAGTTGTTAGCCGTGAAGCTATATTTGAAATATTAGACAGTAAAAAATGAACGTTGATTTTAGAAAAAGCTTTGAGAAAGATTTAACTGATATTCTAGACGAAAACTTACTGCAAAAAGTGAAAGCGGTAATCGAAGAAGTTGAGAATGCTGTAAGTTTAGCGGAGATTAGAAATATTAAAAAACTCAAAACTGATGGCGATTATTATCGCATTAGAATGGGAGACTATAGAATTGGCCTTACCATATCAGATGATGGTGTGGTAGTTTTTGTCAGAGTATTGCATAGGAAAGAGATTTACAGATACTTTCCTTAAAGTTGTTAATCAGTCAAAGTGTTAACCGTTCTAGCCCTAAGTGATTGAAGCTGTTAACCAGGATTTGCTAAAATCACGATTGCGAAAACATTGAAACAGGGTAACTCTTGACTACCATGCCAACATCTGCACTTGACGGTAAAGACGCAGCCGCTATCCAAGCCGCAACCGCAGGGGTTGCTGTATGCGATCGCTCTTTTTGGGGACGCATCCGTGTTTCTAATGATGACCGTTTGCGGTTTTTACACAACCAAAGTACGAATGATTTTCAAAGTCTCAAGCCAGGACAAGGCTGTGATACGGTAATGGTGACATCCACAGCCCGCACGATAGATTTAGTGAGTGCTTATGTTCTGGATGATGCCGTGTTGCTTTTGGTGTCGCCTAACCGTCGTGAGTTTTTAATGCAATGGTTAGATCGTTATATTTTCTTTGCCGATAAGGTGCAATTAACTGATGTAACATTGGAAACAGCAGCTTTGAGTCTCATCGGTGCAGGAAGTGACGCGATAATAGAAAAACTTGGTGCAGGGGCAATTATCGGTAAACCCTACGGCAATCATATGACAGTGGATGAGGGTATAATCGTCGCTGTTGGTAGTGGTTTAGCTTCCCCTGGTTATACATTAATTTTGCCTGTGTCTGTTAAAGAGAAAGTATGGCAGGAAATTTTAGAACTAGGGGCGGTAGAATTAAGCGATCGCGCTTGGGAACATTTACGCATATTACAAGGTAGACCAGCCCCAGACGCGGAACTTACAGATGATTTTAATCCCTTAGAAGTCGGTTTATGGCAGACTATCTCTTTTACTAAAGGTTGTTATATCGGACAGGAAACTATTGCCCGGTTAAACACATATAAAGGTGTCAAACAATATCTGTGGGGAATTAAACTTAACAGTCCCGCCATCGTAGGTGAAACTATTACTATTGGCGATGACAAAATCGGGAAACTTACCAGTTATACCGAAACTGCCGATGGCTATTTTGGACTAGGTTACATTAAAAGCAAAGCCGGTGGTGTAGGGTTAAAAGTGCAAGTAGGCAACACAGAGGGGGAAATAGTATCTATTCCCTTTGTGTCTCATGAATATCCATGAATCAATTCAAAATTCAAAATTCAAAATTAAGAGGGCAGGGGGAGACAAGGGAGACAAGGGAAAGAATTTTAGATTTTAGATTTCGGATTTTAGATTGAAATCCAATCCAAAATTTAAAATCCAAAATCCAAAATTGAATTGCCCTATGCCCTATGCCCCATGCCCAATTCCCCATTCCCAATGACATCTATTCAAACTTTACCTAAAGAAGTTGTACATCTGATTACCGCCGGTGAGGTAATTGATTCTTTGGCGGCTGTGGTGCGGGAATTGGTGGAAAATGCTTTAGATGCGGGTGCAACAAGGATTGTAGTTGCTTTATGGCCGCAACAGTGGCGTATTAGAGTCACGGATAATGGTTGCGGTATGGATTTGGATGATTTGGAACAAGCCGCAGCAGCTCACAGCACTAGTAAAATTTACTCTAGTGACGACTTGTGGAAGATTAACAGTCTGGGATTTCGGGGTGAAGCTTTACACAGTTTAACCACTTTGGCAGATTTAGAGATTTTTAGCCGTTCTAGTGAGAATGTGGGATGGCGGGTGGTTTATGGTGAAGGGGGGAAAGCTATTCAGGTGGAAGCGACTGCGATCGCACCTGGTACAGTGGTGATAGTCTCAAATTTATTTGCTAATTGTGCGGCGCGTCGTCATGGTTTACCGTCATTCCCACAGCAAATGAAAGCTGTACAAGCGACAATTTATAATATCGCCCTATGTCACCCGCAAGTTACTTGGCAAGTTTGGCAAGATGACCGCCAATGGTTTACCATCTCCCCAGCCGCTACAGTTGGACAACTCCTTCCCCAACTCTTACCCCAAGTGCGACAAGGGGACTTGCAAGAACTGACACTAGATATCCCTAAGCCAGAACACTCAACACTCACCCTAGTAGTAGGCTTACCCGATAGATGTCACCGCCATCGCCCGGACTGGGTGCGGGTAGCGATTAACGGACGCATGGTAAAATCACCGGAATTAGAACAGGCGATTTTAGCAGCATTTCATAGAACATTACCACGCGATCGCTATCCAATTTGTTTCCTCCATCTAATCATTTCCCCAGACCAAATCAACTGGAATCGTAACCCCGCCAAAACCGAAATTTACCTCAACGAGTTAACATATTGGCAAGATCAAATTACCCAAGCCATTACCCAAGCACTGCGCCTAAGTTCCGCCAACATCAAAGAATCTGTCCACACCACCAGAGTTAGTCAACTACTCAAAGCCTCAGAATCAAAAGGTAATTACAACCCTAACCCCAGTCCCCAGTCCCCCCTTCGGGGTTCGCCAGTCGCTCATGGGGGAAACCCCCAAGACCGCGCTGGCTCACCAGTCCCCAGTCCCCATTTCCTCAAAGCCGTCGCCCAAGTCAGCAATACCTACATCGTGGCGGAACATCCTGGGGGAATGTGGTTAGTAGAACAACACATTGCCCATGAGCGAGTTTTGTATGAACAATTGTGTGATAATTGGCAACTAACTCCAGTAGAAACACCAATTATTCTTTATCAATTATCACCAGCCCAAGTCTCCCAACTGCAACGCATCGGTTTCGATATCGAACCTTTTGGTGAACAACTGTGGGCAGTACGTAACCTGCCCGCCATGTTGCAACAGCGTGACGATTGTGCTGATGCAATCATAGAACTAAGTTGGGGCGGCGACTTACAAACAGCTCAAGTCGCCGTCGCTTGTCGGAGTGCTATTCGTAACGGTACGCCGATGAGTTTACCAGAAATGCAGCAGTTACTAGATGATTGGCAACGCACCCGCAACCCCCGCACTTGTCCCCACGGCCGCCCGATTTATTTATCATTAGATGAATCAGCCTTATCCCGGTTTTTTCGTCGTCATTGGGTAATTGGCAAGAGTCATGGGATTTAATTAATTCATAATGGGCTGCGCCCCGCTACGCTAACGTAATTCGTAATTCGTAATTCAATAACTATATCAAGTTCGGATAATTAGTTATAATTCTCTGACTTGTGCAGAAACAAAAAACTCTTTCTGCCCCCTGCTCCCTGCCCCCTTGCAGTCTTAATTATAAGTCTTTAACCGAACACGATATTATTTGTCCCGCCATAGTCTGACTACTTGAGGAAATGAACTCATGATTGCAATTCCTCCAATTAATATGAAAAGTGACCCCATACCAGTAAAAATAATCGGTAGCAGCCATAACTCTCCCCAGGAATTAATCATGGCAGAGCTTGGCTGTTGAGGATTGTATAATACTTCTACCTGCTGCCCCTGTTTAAAGGCTGGTGGATTACTTCCAGAGTTGCTTTCAAATATTATAGGATCACCAGAAGATGGAGTAAATTTTACGACCGGATAATGAACTTTTGAACTGCGGATAAAACTGGTGACTGTTCCTGGGGCTTTTACAGATGAGACAACAAAGGAACGCGTATTGACTGCAACTATGATACCAATAATTGCAAAGATACTGCCAATACCACCAAATATAGAACCAAATACCCGCAAGAATAGGGCATCATTCATAGAGTTTTCCGACTTAACTATTAACTTTATGTCTAATAGTTTACATCTTCAGTTTGGAAAATCTAGATTTCGGCAATTGCCGATAAAAAAAAGGCAGGAAGACCTACCTAATAACCCAAAAAAAGCATTTTGTAACCAAATACATTTTTCAATATTACAGAGATTTATGGAGGGGATATGACAAAGGTACGACAAGTATATGAAGAATAGCCACTAGAGATAATAGTTAACTGTTGACTGTTAACTGTTGACTGTTAACTAATTTGCCGTCTTCCATGTGTACAATGCGATCGGCAATGTCGAGGATGCGGTTGTCATGTGTCACCATCAAGATGGTACAGCTTTTTTCTTTGGCGAGCTTTTGCATGAGGTTAACTACATCTCTGCCAGACTGGCTATCTAAAGCGGCTGTGGGTTCGTCTGCTAAGACTATTTGGGGATGGCTGACTAAAGCACGAGCGATCGCAACTCGTTGTTTTTGACCTCCTGAGAGTTGACTGGGATAATAATGTAGGTGATTTCCTAACCCTACTTGTTCTAAAATCTGCACGGCACGAGTTTGTATTTCTTCTAATTCAATGTGCTGGTGCAACTCTAAACCTATTTTGACGTTTTGGAGTGCTGTTAAACTATTGTGTAGGTTATGAGATTGAAATATATAGCCGTTACTACGTCGGGCTTGGACTAATTGTTCCGCATCCGCATTACACAATTCTCTACCCAATACTCGTAAACTGCCAAACTGAGCAGAACGCAATCCACCAACTAAGGTGAGTAATGTAGTTTTACCAGAACCAGAAGGCCCAGTCAAAATCACAATTTCACCTTTGGTAATTTCTAAGTTGATATTTGATAAAACTTGCTTACGCAGTGAACCATGACCAAAATAATAGTCGAGGTTCTCAAGAGAAATGACGGTAAACATAATTTATTTTGGGCAAATCAATTCAAAATTCAAAATTCAAAATTCAAAATTCAGGAATATTAGGGCATTGGGCATTGGGGTAAATATTTCTCCCTTGTCTCCCTTGTCTCTCTTGTCTCCCTTGTCTCCCTTGTCTCCCTTGTCTCCCCCTGCCCCTCTCCTCCCTTGTCTAAAACATATCTGCGGGATCGGCGGCTTGGAGTTTGCGGGTAGCGATCGCGCCGGAAATGGTACACATAATAATAGTGAGGATAAGTACCTGTAATCCCCGAATCACGGTCATGTAAATTGGTAAGTTGGTAGCAGTGCGGGTTAATTGATACAGTCCTAAAGATACTGCTAACCCTGGGAGGAAACCTAATAAGGCTAAAATCACAGCTTCTTCAAAGATCACACCTAGCAAGTAATAATGGCGATATCCTATAGCTTTGAATGTGGCGTATTCTCTGAGGTGGCTATTCACATCTGTAGATAAAACTTGATAGACAATAATCACACCGACTACAAACCCCATTGATACCCCTATACTAAAAATGAATCCTATGGGGGAATTGGTACGCCAAAAGTCATTTTCAAATTCAATAAATTCCTTATGGGTCAGTACCTTGACATCTTGTGATAAACGTGCTTTTAATGCCTCTTTAACTTCTTCCCTATTTACCCCTGGTTGTAACTGAATCAAACCTAAACTGACACTAGAAGCCTGCTGACGAGGAAAGAAACGTAAGAAATTTTGGTCACTAGTAATTAGCGTACCATCCGCACCAAAGGAAGCTCCAAGTTTAAATAAACCGCTAATGGTAATTGTGCGCCGTTCTAATTCTGTCTTAACGGTTTTACCCTCTTCTAGTTGGGCGATAGTTTCTTGATAATCTCCTCTAGCGGCACGGTCAAATAATACTGTATCTGGTAACTTGATTTCTGAGAGTTTAGCATTAACTTCCGGGAAATCAACGGCAGGTTTGTTAGGATTAATCCCAATAACTAAAATCTCCGTATCCCGGCGAGTTTGGGGATTTTTCCACACCATGCTACTCACATACATTGCTTCGGCTGATTTTACCCCCGGCACATCCATCGCTTGATATAGTCGCCTGCGAGAAAAAGTAGAAATGCGTTGCAGGTTGCGGGTTTGCGAACCAATCACAATCATATCTGCTTGCAAATTGCGATGTAGTTGAGTGTTACTGTCATATAATGCCGCTTGAAATCCCAACTGCATAAACATCAGTAAATCTGCAAAAGCAATACCTGACAATGCCACTAACAACCGACTTTTTTCATGGCTTAATTGCAGCCAACCTAAAGGTGTCCGTCGTCGCAATTGTTGAAACATAATTTATTTTGGGCATGGGGCTAATCAATTCAAAATTCAAAATTCAAAATTCAAAATTAAAGAATTTTGGGCATGGGGCATGGGGCATTGGGGTAAATATTTCTACCTTGTCTCTCTAGTCTTCAACTTCACAACTCAATTACTGCCTTGACTTGCATATTGGTTAAATCGGCGGCTTTCTGGCTGGAGGCAGCATTGAGGCGGATTTGGACTTCTACTACTCGGTTATCAATATTACTGGTAGGGTCAGTATTAACTACGTTTTGCCGCCTTATCTGTAAACCTTTGCGCTCAACTATGCCCTGCATTTCTATGGGTAGATAATCGCCGATGATGCGTACTTGTTGGCCTGGTTTGACTTTGCTGATGTCGCTTTCATACACTTCGGCAATGACATACATTTGCTCAGTTTGGCCAATATCGGCAATGCCATTATTGGAGACTAATTCCCCAGAATGGGTATGTATTTCAAATACTCGCCCATCTTGGGGCGATCGCACGTAAGCTTGTGTAAGATTAACTTGGGCTTGATTGACTGCGGCTAAGGCTCGATTGACTTCCGCTTGGGCTGCTGCTACATCTACACCCCGCACTTCCGTAATTTGCTCTAAGGTGGCTTTGGCTTCTCGGAGTTTTTGCTGGCTACTAATTTGTAGACGCTCTAACTGTGCTTGGGCTTCTTGCAAATTTTTCTGGGCTGTTTCTAACTGCAATCGCTGACTATCACTTTGGGAAGCAGAAATTGCCCCTTGCTGATACAGTGTTTGATAACGTTGGTTTTCTATTTCGGCGTTTTTTACTTCGGCTTTTAATCGCGCTACAGTAGCTTTCTGAGCGGCTATGTCACCTTGAGCCTCAGCTTGCAGACGAGCTATGATAGCTTGTTGAGCAGTCACTTCTCCCCTTTTCGCTCCGGCTTTGGTGCGTTGGAGAATTGCCTGCGCGACTTTTACCTGTTCTTGGGCTTGTTTTAACGCAGCTTCTAACTTATCCCGGCTATCTAAAATCGCAATTACTTGTCCGGCTTTGACTCTATCTCCCTCTTTTACTAAAAGTTGCTCTACCCGACTGCCCTCACTAGATGTAGTCGCAGAGAGTTGAATGACTTTCCCCTTGGGTTCAATTCGTCCTAAAGCGGTAACTGTTTTTAGCTCTGTTAATAATGTTGTTGGTGCTTGTACCTTTTGATTAGATGCTTCCCTTATTTTTAATATAGTAAAAACACTGATACTTATGACTGCAAAAGATACAAAAAAAGCTAAAAAAATGGCTGGACGTGAAATCGATTGAGGAGAAATTGAACGGTTTAGCTTTGAATTTTGCACAATCGCATACCTTTGTAGCAATTCCCAATTTGCTGTCTCAAATCGAATTTTTATGGAAAATAGGCGGTTATGGGGCATGGGGCAATTCAATTTTGGATTTTGGATTTTCAATTTTGGATTCGATTTCAATCTAAAATCCAAAATCTAAAATCTAAAATTCTTTTCCCTGCCCCCTGCCCTCTACTTCCCCAATAACTGATACAGCTACTCTTATACGCTTAACCCTGGCTGAATATCTGAACTGAGATATACAAAACTAAACTGTATAGTCTTATAATATGATTATACTAAACTGACTAGTTTAGTCAATAGCTCAACCATAGCAGTTTTCAATTGACTGGAGTACATTTCTTTCTGGGCTTTGTGCCTTTAAGCGTGTAATTCAGGCAAATAAAAGCCGCTAGCCTATTGCCACCACGAAGGAATTAAACATGGTACGCCCAAAAACTGGGGACGCTGAACGTTCAAATTCTACTGAGAAAGTTGAAAAAATTCTGCAAGGTGCGATGCAGCAATTTTTAGCAAATGGTTATGCGGCTACCAGTATGGATAAAGTAGCAGAGGCGGCGGGAGTTTCTAAAGCTACAGTTTATAGCCACTTTCAAGATAAAGAAGGATTGTTTAGAGCTTTAATTGAGAGATTAGCAAGAAAGCGGTTTCAGTCGATTTTAGGCACACAACCTTTACAGGGAGAACCTTATATAGTGTTGCGGGGGCTAGCGAAAACAGCTTTAAATCAAATGGTTAATGACCCAGAGTATCAGGCATTTGAACGCTTGTTAATGGGAGAGTCAGCCAGGTTTCCTGAGTTAGCACAGGTTTTTATTGGTAGTATTGCCAAACCAGCGATAGAAACAATTAGTAAATATCTAGGTTCTCGTGCAGAACTGAATATACCAGACCCAGAAGCAACGGCGAGGATTTTGATTGGTTCATTGGTGCATTTTGTGATTACCCAAGAGATTATGCACGGTAAAGATATTATGCCTATGGAAAGCGATCGCCTGATTGATGCTTTAACTCATTTAATTGTCAACTGCGCTAAGTAGAATATGTATGACATTTATCAATTTAACCAGCCAGGGATGTGAGAAACTCAAGAATATAAGATTGAAAATACTGCATACTTACAACATATAGTACATTTATGACCAAACTACAACTATCTTTGAGAGAGAAGAATCCGCTTCTGTCTCAAAAATTGCAAGCTGCTCAATACGCTTTTAGTTATGCTGTCACCATTTCTGGCACTGAACTAGGAGAAGCTGGTTCAAAATGCAAAACCATAATTTGCTCTGGAAGTAACCCTACAGATTCATAGGTTTGTCCATTGCGATCGCTAAACTCTACTTCAAATGCAGTACCGTTGGCTAATAATTCAACTACTGTACCAACTTGACCACGTAACAAATTATATTCAGGTATATCAGTGGTGAGTGCTACTATATCCAGCAACTTTGGTGTATTTGTACTCATTTTGTCTAGCCTCCACAAATTACACTTTACACTAAAGGATAGCAGCTAGTTAATCTGGGTACATCAGAACCATCTTCCATAATCCAACCAGTGCGAATAGTTGCAGTTCTATTTTGCCACTCCAGAGTAAAATCTAGTGTGTAGCGTTGTCCATATTGATCATACCTATTTAAACTGACTTCTTGAGTTTTGACTTTCTCCAAAATAATTTGGCGTAATTCCTCAGCGTTTTCAGCAGTCATACCTAAAGTTGAAGAAAAGAGACGGGCTTTGTCCTTCCCTGAAGGATGTTCTGGATTGAGACAATAATCACGTAGTTTACGAATATCAACAACTGCATTTTCTGAATTTGGAAGCATATTTGAAGTTAATTTAAAAATCTCTTCTAGATTAACTCCTCTATCTTCAATTCTTTTTCTTATTTCAGGTTCTAATATTAATGCAGAGACAAGATCCCTTAATACCCGCTTGCTATTCCATCCCTTTATTTTCCAGAGTTCATCAGCTTGTTCTGTTCCAAAAATCTCTGTCATCTGCTGATGAAATTTAGCTTCATCAATCTCTTGTTGTTTAGCCAGCAAAGCATTAGCATCCTGGATATTGTTTTTCATAGCTCTGAGAGATTTTTCAATCTTTTCCTTGATATCTTGTTCTGCATCTGCCTCAGTAGCCTCATTAAATTTCTGAAGAAGGTTATCAAGTTCACGGATTGTATGTATAAATTCGTTTAGTTTTTCTTCTGGACTTGTCATGTATTTTCACTTAATTATAGTATTTACCGTATCAATTTTATCAAAGTAATTTACCGTTACTTAGTATAAACAGTAGATTTGGGTAAAAGTGGGAATTTTGGACTTCCTGCCATCTTCTATAATTGATAGAACCTGTACACATAAAATCTTAGGCATGAAGCTGTGACAGAAACCGGAAGTTACAAAGATACTGTAAATTTACCCAAGACTAGTTTTGATATGCGGGCGAATGCGATCAAGCGTGAGCCTGAAATTCAAAAGTTCTGGGAAGAGAATCAAATTTTTGAGAGCCTGTCGCAAAATAATCCAGGCGAATTATTTATACTGCACGATGGGCCTCCCTACGCAAACGGCTCACTTCATATTGGTCATGCCTTAAATAAAATTCTCAAAGATATTATTAATCGCTACCAACTGCTACAAGGGCGGAAGGTGCGTTATGTGCCTGGTTGGGACTGTCATGGCTTACCAATTGAGTTGAAGGTTTTACAAAATCTCAAGTCGGCAGAACGGCAAAATTTAACACCTCTGCAATTGCGGCAAAAAGCGAAGGAATTTGCTTTGGCTACGGTTGATGACCAACGCAAGAGTTTTAAACGCTATGGTGTTTGGGGTGACTGGGATAACCCTTATTTGACGCTGAAGCCGGAATATGAGGCGGCGCAAATTGGGGTGTTCGGTGAGATGTATTTGAAAGGGTACATCTATCGTGGTTTGAAGCCAGTTCACTGGAGTCCTAGTTCTCAGACGGCTTTGGCTGAGGCGGAGTTGGAATATCCTGAAGGGCATACTTCTAGAAGTATTTATGCGGCGTTTCCTGTGACGGGTTTGGCTGAGGCGGTTAAGTCGGTTTTGGGTGAGTATTTGCCCGATTTGGGTGTGGCTGTCTGGACTACTACTCCTTGGACTATTCCGGGGAATTTGGCGGTGGCGGTTAATGGTGAGTTGAATTATGCTTTGGTGGAAGTTTCAAACCCAGAAGCAGAGACGCAGACAAAATTTAAGTATTTGATTGTGGCGGCGGAGTTGGTGGAACAGTTGGCTACTACTATTGCGGCTGAGTTGACTGTAAAAGCCACATTTAAAGGGCAAAATTTAGAACATACTACTTACCGTCATCCTTTATTTGATCGGGAAAGTCCGGTGGTTGTGGGTGGTGATTATATCACTACTGAGTCGGGTACTGGGTTGGTGCATACTGCGCCTGGTCATGGTCAAGAAGATTACATTGTGGGTCTACGTTATGGTCTGCCGATTCTTGCGCCTGTGGATGATAATGGCAACTTTACCGAGGAAGCGGGAGAGTTTGCTGGGTTGAATGTTCTGGGTGATGGGAATCAGGCGGTCATTGATGCGCTGGCTACTGCGGGTTCGCTGTTGAAGGAGGAGGCTTACGCCCACAAGTATCCTTACGACTGGCGGACGAAGAAGCCGACGATTTTCCGAGCGACTGAACAATGGTTTGCTTCGGTGGCGGGATTTCGGGAGGACGCATTAAAGGCGATCGCATCTGTAAAATGGATACCAGCCCAAGGTGAAAATCGCATCACGCCAATGGTGGCGGAACGTTCTGATTGGTGTATCTCTCGTCAGCGTTCTTGGGGTGTGCCAATTCCGGTATTCTATGATGAGGAAACTGGTGAACCACTGCTGAATGAGGAAACGATTAATCATGTGCAAGCTATCATTGCCGAAAAAGGTTCTGATGCTTGGTGGGAACTGTCGGTAGAGGAATTATTACCAGAGTCCTACAGAAATAATGGTCGGTCTTACCGTCGCGGTACTGACACAATGGATGTGTGGTTTGATTCTGGTTCGTCTTGGGCTTCTGTAGTCAAGCAGCGTTCTGAGTTACGCTACCCGGCTGATATGTATTTGGAAGGTTCAGACCAGCATCGCGGTTGGTTTCAGTCGAGTTTGCTGACTAGTGTAGCGGTAAATGGCATTGCACCTTATAAAACTGTGTTAACTCACGGCTTTGTTTTAGATGAACAAGGGCGGAAGATGAGTAAATCAATAGGGAATGTGGTAGACCCCCAGGTGATGATTCTGGGTGGAAAAGACCAGAAGAAAGAACCTCCCTATGGTGCGGATGTGTTGCGGTTGTGGGTGTCGTCGGTTGATTACACGGCTGATGTGCGCTTGGGTAGCAATATCATTAAGCAACTCAACGATGTTAGAGGTAAAATCCGCAATACGGCGCGGTTCTTGTTGGGAAGTTTGCATGATTTTGACCCGGAAAAAGATGCTGTACCTTTTGAGGAGTTACCGCAGTTAGATCAATATATGCTGCACCGTATTCGGGAAGTGTTCCTAGAAGTAACAGAAGCTTTTGAAAGTTTCCAATTCTTCCGGTTCTTCCAAACTGTGCAGAATTTCTGTGTGGTGGATTTATCTAATTTCTATTTAGATGTAGCGAAAGATAGACTGTACATCAGTGCGCCAAATTCTTTCCGTCGTCGCAGTTGTCAAACAGTCATCCACATTGCTTTAGAGAATTTAGCACGAGCGATCGCACCTGTTTTATGTCACACTGCGGAAGATATCTGGCAATATCTCCCCTACAAAACACCCTATAAATCAGTGTTTCAAGCTGGTTGGGTGCAGTTAGAGGATAAATGGCATAATCCAGAGTTAGCGGAATTTTGGAAAAAACTCCGGGAAATTCGTGACGGTGTCAACTTTAATCTGGAGGTAAAACGAAGCCAAAAGGAAATTGGATCATCTTTAGAAGCTAAGGTGTTGTTGTATTACGCTGATTTAAACTTGCGTCAACGGTTACAAACTCTTAATCCTAAGACTGATGGTTCAACAGAAAAAACTAATGGTGTAGATGAGTTACGTTATCTATTCTTAGTTTCTCAAGTTGAAATACTAGAGTCTCTTCCTAGTGAGCTAAAAGAATTGTTTCAAGAAGCGGATATTCCTGTAAATCATGTTGGTGTGGTTAAAGCAGACGGCGAAAAATGCGATCGCTGTTGGAATTATTCTACTACCGTAGGAGAATCACAAGAGCATCCCTTAATTTGCGATCGCTGTGTTTCTGCTTTAGCTGGTGAGTTTTAATTGTTTCACCACAAAGGTTTTGTTGTTTCTGCTACATAAATCTAATTAACTTAACCCTTCTCCATATTGGAGAGGGGTTTAATTATATTGCTATTTCAGGAATGTATTTAGACACAATATTTTAAACACTTGGCACATGATGTCCTCGCCAACGGAGTAAAACAGCAGCTTGGGCTTTACACAGCATAAAACGGTCAGTTTCCTGACGCAGTTTTATGAGTTGTAATTTTTCTGCATCAGTTATATTACCACTAGAATTACGCTCCAGCAGCCAGTCGTATCGCTCCATTTGCTCTGCTGTTTTGTAACTGCGGACAATTTGCCACAAACTATTGTCATCTAGTTTATCTAAAGCTGCGATGTCAGCTTGAAATTCCTCTGGTAAATCATCCCATGCTGGTGGACTTCCTACCTGTAAAGCATGAACTATTACCTCTTCAATGGGACGACGTTGAGCGTGGGCAGTGTTGACTAAACGTTGATAGAGTACTTGTGGAATTTGCAGCGTAATTGTTTCTGTGGCGATTGCTCAATTTCCTACCCATACCTTGATTAAACCATCTTGATTTTAGTTTAATGGCGATCGCTGTTGGAATTATTCTACTACTGTCAGAGAATTGCAGGAATATTCCGTGTGGTGCGGCTACGTTTCTGCTGTACCTGGTGAATCCTAAAAACTGATTTTTTCGCCACAGGAATGGAAAATGACACTTCTTGCTCCCCTCTCCGCGTCGGAGAGGGGCTGGGGGTGAGGTCAAAATCTTGTAAACAAACTTGTACAAACATTTACATACAACCCAACACCGAAATATAAAAATTAATACAACCACACAGAAAGTATATAGTAAAATTACTGCTATGGAACTAAACCCACAGCAAGAAGAAGTAATCCCTTATTTCTCTGTTGAGTCGGATAGTGAAGAAAAAAAGATATTCAATTTTAATAGTCCAGTCAGGACACTAGCCGTCTCACCTAATGGGCAGGATATTGCTGTAGGTTTAGAAGATGGCACAATAGAAATACTGATTGAGCAGAAATGGGTTAGCTTGACTGCACATAACTCTTCAGTCAATTCAGTCGCTTTTAGTCCAGATGGCACAATGATTCTCACTGGCAGTAAGGACTTTACAGTGCGGTTGTGGAATCTGCAAGGTCAACCCATCGGTCAACCCTTCCTAGGCCATGAAAGTTGGGTTAATTCAGTCGCCTTTAGTCCAGATGGCACAATGATTCTCACTGGTAGTGATGACTCCACAGTGCGGTTGTGGGATCTCCAAGGTCAACCCATCGGTCAACCCTTCCTAGTCCATAAAAGTTGGGTCAATTCAGTCGCTTTTAGTCCAGATGGCACAATGATTCTCACTGGCAGTAAAGACTTTACAGTGCGGTTGTGGGATCTCCAAGGTCAACCCATCACTCCACCCTTCCTGGGACATAAAAATGCGGTCAGGTCAGTCGTCTTTAGTCCAAAAGGTGACATGATTGCCAGTGGCAGTTTAGACAATACGGTACGGTTGTGGGATCTGCAAGGTCAATCCATCGGTCAACCCTTCCAGAAACATGAAAGTGGGGTAATTTCTCTTGCCTTTAGTCCAGATGGCACAAAGATTGTCAGTGGCAGTCTTGACCACACAGTGCGATTGTGTGATTTGCAAGGACAAGCAATCGGTGAAGCCTTCCGAGAACATCAAGATGCGGTTTATTCAGTCGCCTTTAGTCCAGATGGTACAAAAATTGTCAGTGGCAGTCTTGACCAAACAGTGCGGTTGTGGGATCTGCAAGAACCAAAATTGTATATTAATCGCATTGCTGAAGCTTTTCGCAACGACAAACCCACAGGCGAAGACGCGCTTGATGTAGGCAAAGAACTCCGCGCCATAGCCGATGTTTTA
>JBODRP010000020.1:0-35333 GCA_050633005.1 Trichormus sp.
AAATAATCATCATTATCAATGATTGATTTTCCACGGGTAAAGCTATCATCATTAACGCCAGATTAACAATAGTTTGATAAAAAGGCGCAAATAATCCTGTAGTGGGTAGCCAATTAGTTTCTGAGCGTTGAGCATGACTAATAATTATCACTGCCCAAGGGAGAAAAGCGATTAAAACACTAATAGATGATATAATTAAATAAAAAATAACTTTAATCTTATTAATTTTTGGAAATTTATAGCAGTAAATTAATAGTAATAGAGTAGCAATTTCGGCAATAAAAGCGAGAATAAAAAAGTAATGGGTGTAAAAACCAATAATACTAATAAAGATCCAAAGCAACCAAACCCAGTATTTTACCTTCCCCTCTACAATATCCCGTTGTATCTGCATGATGCACAACAATGATAAGGTAATCAGAAACATGGGTAAGGTATAGTGCCGTGCTTCTTGAGAAAGGTAAACAGCAAAGGGAGATACTGCCATCAATAATGCGGCAATAATTGCTGATTTTGGCGAAAAAGCGATATAATTGACCCCATAAATAGCAGCGATCGCACCTAGACCAAATAAAGCTGGGAGCGATCGCAATTGCATCACCCAATTATTACCGAATATCCTCACCCATTCTATCCAGCGATACATCCCACAAAAAAATAGTGGGGGATGGGTAGACTGACTAGCCAGGTTATCAGCAATTTGCACACAGCTAACTCCAGGCTGAAAAGTAAAAATATCTGGGATACTTTTTAAGGGAACAACTACACCCAAAGGTAAATCATGATAATTTTTACCGAAACTAAATATGGCTGTAATAACTTCATCCATCCATAAAGGCTTAAAATCTAAATAGGCAAAACGTAAAACAGCACCAATTGCGATCGCTCCCCATAAACCAAGATAGTTAAAATAACCTCTGGGATGTCTGATTATAGCCATATTAAATCATTGCTGTTTGAGTTGTTCAAAAAAAGAGCGATCGTCAATCAATTTTAGATTTTGCGGAAAGTTCTGTAGGCGGGTTTCCCGCCGTAGGAACGCCACTTGCTATAAGCCGGGAAACCCGTCCAACGCAGTGGCTCAACTTTTCAAGACGGATTTTAGATTTTAGATTCAATCCCACATCCAAAATTTAAACTCTAAAATTCGGAGAATCAAACCTCACAATTTACTGTAATCTAGGTTGATGTTTCCGAACTTTGAATAGAGAGGTTAATTCGTTCTGCCCAATCTTGATGATTGTCAATCGTTAAAATTATACGTTTGAAAGACTCATGATTCAGTTCCAAAGTTAAATAATTTTTATCTTGAGTCACATACCAAAACTCTTTACCTCTACTGCTGTAGTATGTTCCTGCCTTAATAACCCCTGGAATACTAGTCCCAGGACTACGAATTTCTGTCCAACTGCTAACAGGCTCAGTTGTGACAGCAGATGTTATATTATTGAGGGGAATCACAAAAGTTTGATTGAGATTAACGCTCAGAAACTGTTCGTACCATTCCCAGGAAATTTGTAAGTTTCCATTAAATATACTTAGCTGCATTGGCTATCATCCTCAAATTGCTAACTGCACATAAGCTGTTGAGTATCTCACTCCCCAAAGTTTTGGGTGCGTTACGGCTTACGCCTAACACACCCTACGTACAATACATATATTACATATACTGGCAATCACTAACCAATCATTGATAAATCTATCGCTTTTGTTCTAAAATTTCCAGCAATTTATCGACATAAGACTCAAATTCCGAACTTCGTCGTTGCGTAGATTGAATAATTGGCAGACTATCGGGGAAATTAATCACATAATTACCAACCTGAAACCCCAGAGGTTTTAAATGTCCTCCTGATAAAGTATTTTCCAGTTCAACTGGAGGCTTGTGAAAAGTCTTCCTAAACCAATCGACAGTTTTTAAAGCTATTTTATCAGATTTAAATTTTACTAAACCCAGTAAATTAAACAGATTAGTAACTCGAATTAAGGCATAAGTTTCTTCAGTACTTGGTTTAACACCCCATCCTAATTTATCAATAAATTGTGCTATAATTGGAGGAATTGCGCTGTCAGTACCACTATTAACAGGAGCTAAAAGAACAGAGGTTTGACCTTTGATGAATAAGTTAGAGAAGATATCTTTTTGTTCTCCAAGATAATAACTACTTAATTCAATAGCTGTTCTTTTTTCTTTTTCCACTTCATTAATTAATCTTTTGATATCTGCAAAAATGCGCTGAGTTTTTCGGTCAATTTCAACTTTATCGGCTTTTGGATTACCTTCTATGACTATTTTGCGAATAAAATCCTCCATATCTGCTTGGTGTTCTAGTAATTCAGTAAACCCTTCTAAAAGAGCAATGTATTTGCACCCGATACTATGACCAATCCAGGAGAAATTTTTATCTTCTAAATACACTTTATATTCATAGTTAGCCAGTTTTGCCATTCTGATCAATTCTGGAGTAACTTTGTATTCTTCTTTAATCAGAAAACCAGCTTCTACATAATGGTTGAAAGTGAAATTAAATGGTAAGAGAATAATCGTATATCCACGATTAAATAAATATTGCAGTAAATAACGGTAGAAAAACATGGGAGCAAAAGTCCCAAAAAAAGCCCCCCCAATAAATTGAATTACCCCTTTGGGTTGTGGATGTAAAGCCACCCAACTATGAGAAACAGGCTGAAACTTGAGTTTTGGAGTCATAATTTCCTATCCCTAATATCTGAACAAGTTATGATACAGCACACAACTTGACAGTTTCGGAAATTCCGGGATGGGGGAAATTTAAATTGGGTAGGGTGCGTCAGTATGAAGAATATCTGAGTATAGTTAGGTTATATCGCACTGACGCACCCTACAACTTGGATATTTTTGTATCTGCAAGTCCCTAAGCGTTTTTCTGATGACTTACTTCTAAGGGTAAGAAAATAGTCAAAACTTCGCCGTATTGTGGACGCTGACGGACAATTAACTTACCACCGATCGCTTGAAACAGGTGTTTAGTAGCAGCAATATTCAAACTAATAGTACCTGTCTCTGGTTGAAACATGAGCAATTGCCCAAGAGCTTTACGAATTGGTGGTGTGGGAGGGCTAGTGACTTTATTTCTATCTTCGCAGAGAGTTTGAGGCGATAATTGTAACTTGAGTTGATCTCCGGCGGGAATTACCTGCACTTGAATATGACTACCAGGGGGTAAACTGCGGGTGAAATTTTCCATTAACCCTGTGAGTACCCGATCCAACATACTCGGATTACTTACCACTGTGGGTAATTGCTGGGGTAAAACCACATCTAAAGTTAAATTGCGACGCTGTGCAGCTTGCTCCCAACGAGGAATGCTTTGATGCAACACTTGATCTAAAGACATGGGAGTGAGATGAGTCATAGCAAACTTCGCCGCCGCACAAGTTTCTAGTTCTGCGGCTTTAAACAATAACTCCATGCGATCAATTTGCTCAGTACACTCATGATCGATAATTTCCAAGCGATTAATCACAGTAGCAGGCAAATCCCGCCGCTTCAACAGCAGACGAGTCATAGTCCGAATTGTCGTCAGTGGGGTACGGACTTCATGGGCAAAAGCCTGGAGTAATTCTACGTCGGGGTTGGATGCTGGGACATGAGGAATGGGGGATGGCGCATTGGGGATCGAGCATTGGGGAAACTCTTCCCTAATACCTAGTCCCCAATCTTTAGTCTCTTGCTCTGGTAATTCCTGGAGTAAAAATTGGGTAAACTGAAGGACAGTACGGTAATTAGGTGGTATGAGGGGGTAGTTTTGGACTAATGTATCCAACTTGGCAAAGACATCGGGATTACTTAGCATAACTCGCGCACCTAGCGATCGCCATGCTTGTTGTACTACCTCTGGTTCAAAGGAAAATGCAAATGATTTTGTACCGTCTTTTTGGGTGGCTAAAACTAAAACTAAGCTAAATTTTTCTGTAAATACTAGACAAAACTGTTCTGCTGCTAAGGGATCAGCAGGTAATAAAGGCAACACCGATTCACCCGGAGTAGTTTCCTCCGCCATATTCATCTCATCTGGCATATGAAATGGCATCAATGCCAAAGGATTAAATGGCCTGGCTGTAAAAGTTACTGTCTGCAACCTTTGAGTTAGTATTGGCTGACTAAATAAAGGTGCAGGTGCAGCTAAAACTAGTCCCAGGGTTGCATCAGGTGGAGTTTTAGTTAAAGTGCTGATTAATAAATGCTCTATCGCTGCTAGACTCATGCGCCATTGCCGCTCTGCTTTGGTTGGTGAGCCTTCAGCTATAATAGATTCACTTTCGGCTAACACTTCACTCAGACTTGGCAAGATCCATTGGTACACAGACTTTCACCTCTTGGTTCAAGAGCGACTAGCAGCTTTAAAATTTCAAGTTTCACTACTAATTAGAGGTTATAGTTATTTACACTCTAAGAACAGTCGTATAACCGAACAAGATAGGCGCGATTTCCCCTAAATATACCTCAGTCTGTATAGCTCAGACGGTCAAATCTCTATTAACCTTTGAGTCTGGAGAATGGATAATCAAACCGCTACAGACTTTATCACACTCTGCTAGTATTTTTCTATTTGCAAAATATAGCACTCACATTCTGGTAAATTATGTACCCAAATAATTTTAGAACGATCAAATAAGGCCATTTCTACTTGCCACCATGTTTTACCTCGTAGGCGACGATACCAACGGTAGTTAGATAATGCTAAATCTATAAGTTCCATAGTTATTCACTTTTACTAAATCAAGAGGTATACAACTAGCATTTTTTATCTAGGGGAGGCAAAAAGCGTTGTGGATTTTCCTTCCCACCGAACTTCATATCGGCGGAAGCCGCCGCTCTGAGTTCTCGCTTTATTGCAGTTGTGTGATCCTAGCAAAGTATTTGAACGTAGTCATGAGACTTATAGCCTCACGCACCAACCATTAATTTTGACACTTGCATAATTCCTGTAAATAACCAAACTCTGTCAAATAAACTGATTTAAGCTAAACTTGTGTCTAAATAAGGGCAGGTAAAATATGATGATTAAAACACCAACTCGTCGTCTATCTTTAGAGGAATTTTTAAAATTACCAGAAACTAAACCAGCAAGTGAATATATTGATGGTGAAATTATTCAAAAACCTATGCCCCAAGGTAAACATAGTAGACTACAACTGCAATTATGTAATGCGGTTAATCATGTAACAGAACCAAGAAAAACCGCCCTAGCTTTTCCAGAATTACGCTGCACATTTGGAGGACGTTCCACTGTTCCAGATGTGGCGGTATTTGCTTGTCAAAGAATACCTGTAGATGAAAAAGGGAATATTGCCAATGTGTTTAACACATATCCAGATTGGACAATTGAAATTTTATCTTCTGAACAAAGTACAACTAAAGTCACCAAAAATATTTTACACTGCTTAAATCATGGCACTAGCTTAGGTTGGTTAATCGATCCAGAGGAATATGGCGTTTTAGTTTATCCGCCGCAACAGCAACCAATATATTTAGAAAACGAAGCAGATATATTACCAGTTCCCGATTTAATTAGTGATTTACATTTGACATTAGGGCAATTATTTGGTTGGTTGAAATTATAGATAATTTCTCAACCCAGATTATGACTTTACCCAATTGGATTACTTTTTCACGTCTTCTAGGTGTGCCATTTCTGCTCTATGGTTTGTATAATCCTACAGAGCAAGCTAGATGGATATGTTTAGCAATATTTTTAGTGGCTGCGTTAACAGATTGGTTAGATGGCTATTTAGCCAGAAAACTTAACCAAATTAGCGATTTGGGTAAGTTTCTTGATCCCTTAGTAGATAAATTTTTGGTGTTAGCACCGTTATTAGTTTTAGTAGAGTTAGGAAAAATCCCAGCTTGGGGAGTGTTTTTAATTTTAGCGCGAGAATTAGCGATCGCAGGTTGGCGAGTTAATCAAACTACGATTACCGGGGCGAATATTTGGGGTAAACTTAAAACTGTCAGTCAGATTATTGCGATCGCGTTACTCATTGCACCCTTATCAGTAGAATGGCAAATTCCGTCTCTTGTTGCCTTTTGGATTTCTGTAACTTTAACATTAATCTCTGGAGGTATTTATCTGTGGCCACAAAATCCCACAAGTAAACACACCCCAGAGCAAAACTGAAATCTGGCAATTGAATGTTAATAGTTTTGTTCTAAAAGTGTGAGATATCTACGCGCAGTGCTA
This sequence comes from Trichormus sp., assembly GCA_050633005.1. GTDB lineage: Bacteria > Cyanobacteriota > Cyanobacteriia > Cyanobacteriales > Nostocaceae > Trichormus. The sequence goes on from JBODRP010000020.1 coordinate 6,225, forward strand.
GCAGATGGCCCAGCTACAATAAAAAATGCCATCCTCTTAGAGCTGATGCACCGAATTGTACCGCTATATGATCCTCTTTCTGCATAGACTCCTGATTCTAAGGGGCTAAAATTCTCAGTAAATCCAGCGTTTCTGATAGCAAGTTCAGCACGATTGAGACATTGCTGTTGAGTCAATCTTGTGTCTTCCCAAGAAGTCCAGATTAAACAGCTAGCTTGAGCTATTGATGGCACAAAAGCAACAAATAATGTTGTTAGTAGGAAGAGAGGTTCTTGTTTGCCTGCTTTTTTTCTCAGTAAATTCAAAAAATTGAGCGGACTAATTTTACTTTTTTTGGTATTAATGTCAAGCATCGCACAGCCTAAAATAATTATCTTGTTAAATATGTCACATATTCTCATCTACTGAGTATCATGTTGTCGTATTTTTTAATTAATTTTTATATATTTTATTGAGTAATATTAAAATTTAATGGGTTTTAACTTGATGATATCATGCTGGCAAGAGAGATTTTATAAAAATTTAAGCAGGCTAATTTTTGTTTAAATTCAAAATAAATTAGCATTGGTGAACTAGCGATCGCTAATTAAGAAGGGTGTGGGGTATAACCAGAAATAAATTGAGGGGATTTAATAGGAAATAAACTTGGCTTTTCTCCATCAATAAATTGAGGGGCTTTAAATCAATTGGGTGTAGAGTATAGGGCGTTAATTGTATTATTCAAATTTTTCTTTACTCCCACACCCTACACCCTAGCTTTGGTAAACAATGTTTTGATTATTTACTTTTGCTTTTTCTCTGTAGTAATATCCAATGACTATTAATTAAGCTTGTAAAATTTCGTCATCAACAGAGAAATCGATTTCTGCTTGATCTCGTTTAGTAGCTAAATAATCATGAACAAAAGAATCAGCTAGCCCAGAAATTAAATCGTATTGGGGTTGCCAATTTAATTCGATTTGGGCTTTATGCACAGAAGCAAAGAAATGCTGTACACGTAGAGGAAAAGCCTTACGTTTACCGAAATCAAATTTTTTGGGGTCGTAATGCACAATTTTGATGTCATCTGGTGATTTACCAGCAGCTTGGGCGCAAGCACGGGCTAAACCATCGAAAGTCACGAAGCGATCGCCGGAAATATTATACACTTGCCCAATCGCCTGTTGATTACCAATTACCTGAGACATCGCCATCGCCAAATCCTTGACATGACCTAATTGAGTGATATTTATTCCAGTGCCAGGAATAGGAATCGGGCGATCGCGTACAATCCGATCAAAGAACCAACTTTCTAAATCATTATAGTTCCGAGGCCCGTAAATATAAGTCGGTCGAATTGAAGTAAAGGGTAATCCCTGCTCCTGCAAGTAAGCTTCCGTTTCATGTTTACCGCGATGGCGGCTTTTCGGGTCTATTTTATCTCCTTCCACATGGGGTAATTGGTCAGATTTGAGATACACCCCCGCCGAACTCATGTAAACAAAATGCTGTACCCGACCAGCAAAAATTTCTGCCAATGGTTGAGTATCAGCGAGTTCCCGACCATTATTGTCAAAAATTACATCAAAATTTTCTGGTAATAATTTTTCCTTGAGCTGTGTAGGATCAGTGCGATCGCCTATAATTTGTCCTACTCCCTGCAAACTCGGTAGGGGGCGATTACCACGATTAAACAACACTACCTCATGTCCTTGTTCTACAAGAATTTGAGTTAGGTAAACACCAATGAATCTAGTACCACCCATGATCAAAATTCGCATAATTTACCAACTCCTATGTACTTTTTAGGGTTTGGGGACTGGGGACTGGGGACTGGGAAAAATATCCCAATCCCAATGCCCTGTTTGCCCAATGCCCAATCTCTTGAGGTTATCAGGTTGCTACATCTGTTTGGAACATCTATCAGAAAAATTGCGTCTTCAATTACTATCTGGGGCAGTTCCCATTCCTCCATCACAAAGGGAAACTTTGCAGTTAACCTCACACTCTTGCTGAAAATATTTTTTACATATTAAAGTTAGCTGTGCCATTGAAATATGCTCTTGTTCATGAGTGGCTAACACCAAAAGCCACAGGTGGGTCAGAATTAGTTGTGAGAGAAATTCTCAATCATATTGATGCTGATTTATATGCTCTGATTGACTTTGAATCCACCAATGCTGAAAGTTATTTATATCAACGTCAGATTGGTAGTACATTTCTCCAGTACTTTCCCTTTGCCAAAAATGGCATTCAAAAATACTTGCCATTTTTACCACTGGCTATTGAACAACTGGACTTACGCCAGTATGATGTCATTCTATCTTCATCCCATGCTGTTGCTAAAGGCATTTTAACCACTGGCAACCAGTTGCATATATGCTACTGTCATAGCCCTATGCGCTATGCTTGGGACTTAACATTTGATTACCTACACCACAGTAAATTGGGTAGTGGTGTAGCTGGATGGCTGACTCGATACTTGTTACATCAACTACGTCAATGGGATGTATTGAGTGCAAATCGGGTTGACTATTTTATTGCTAACTCTCACCATACAGCTCGACGTATTTGGCGGTGCTATCGTCGAGAAGCCACAGTCATTTATCCCCCAGTCAATGTGGAAACATTTCCATTTTTGCCTCACAAAGAGGATTTTTACCTGACTGTTTCCCGGTTAGTGAGTTATAAACAAGTATCTCTAATTGTTAAAGCGTTCAATCAATTGCAACGACCATTGGTAATCATTGGTACAGGTTCAGAAATGAAACAAATTCGTGAGCTAGCGAACTCCAATATCCAAATACTGGGATGGCAACCCGATGAAGTGGTAAAAAACTATATGTCTAGGGCTAAGGCATTTGTGTATGCTGCTTGTGAAGATTTTGGGATTGCCTTAGTCGAGGCGCAAGCTTGTGGTACTCCAGTGATTGCCTATGGTGCAGGAGGTGCTTTAGAAACAGTCAAAGATGTCCGCTCATATAAAGATACAGGAACGGGCATACTATTTAACAGACAAACAACAGAAGCGTTGGTGGAGGCAGTAGAAAAATTTGAAATTTATCAACATGAACTTAACCCTGAGTATATGCGATCGCACGCTGCTCAGTTTTCACCCGAAGTTTTTGCTCGACGCTACCTAGATTTTTTACATCATTGCGACAAAAAAGCACCTCTGGACAGTGACAACCAGAATTGTTTGTAATTCTTTGCAATTCTTTTAGATGCTTTTGGCAATTTCACCCCAGAAGCACCTCCTTTTAGCTTTAAGATTGGGACTATGTGTGGTGTGGATTATTAAGGAGTATGATGACTGCCCAGAGCTCACTCCTCTCCGGTAAACGACGCTTAAGGCCAGATGCTAGCTCGTCTACGCATTCTGCACTCAAGCAAGGTAAGAAAACCAGGACACCGAAAAGAAAACCTCAAGGTTTGTCTTTTCCCAGTTTGAACGGAGAGTTTACCAAAAGACTGTTCGATATTGTATTTTCTTTGTTAGTTTTGATTCTATTTTCTCCTGTCTACTTAATTTTGGCCTTGCTGATTGCTTTAAGCTCGGAAGGGCCGATTTTTTATGTCCAGGAAAGAATAGGCAAGAATTACAAGCCATTTAATTGTATTAAGTTCCGTACAATGGTCAGCAATGCGGACGAAGTACTTGTGCAAATGATGGAAACATCCCCCCAGTTGCGCCAAGAATTTGAAAGCAGTTTTAAGCTGAAAAAAGACCCCAGAATTACCACCATCGGCCGATTTTTGCGAATTACTAGCCTCGATGAATTTCCCCAATTCTGGAACGTTTTAAAGGGGGATATGAGTGTTGTCGGGCCAAGGCCTCTAGTCGCAGAAGAACTCCCAAAATACGGTATTCACATTGATCAAGTTTTAACAATCCGACCTGGAATTACCGGATTATGGCAAGTTTCTGGGCGTAATGATATCCCCTACCCTCGTAGAGTTCAAATAGATTTACATTACGTCAAAGCAAGAACTTTTTGGCTGGATTTATGGATAATACTGAAAACTGTTGATGTGGTTGTTATACCAAAAAATAACGGGGCATACTGAAAATAAAGCTGGTTCTTGGATAATTAGGGGCATTTACCGCCCCTAAATGTTAATTATTAGACAATCACCACGTTTAATTATGTTTTCCCCGCAATCTTTTTAGTAGGCACAATTCATGGATTGTGCCTAGTTTATTTTTAATAAAAGTGTAAAATTTTACATATGTAATAATATTAGTTGGGTTTTTTGCGATCGCAGCGTTCAAAACAGCCCTGACTATGGCAATCTGAGAAACAGAGACGTTTTCATCTGAATATTTTCGCTATAGCAAACTCACCTAGTAAGGTTATGCAAACTCTGTCAACTCCCGCAACATCCAATAATACAAATAACCAACCCACCTTTGAAACTACAATCAAGCGTCGTAAAACTCGTGCGGTGAAGGTGGGTAATGTCACCATCGGTGGCGGCCATCCTGTGGTGGTGCAATCAATGATTAACGAGGATACCCTTGATATTGATGGTTCTGTAGCCGCTATTCGCCGTCTACATGAGATTGGCTGTGAAATTGTCCGTGTAACAGTCCCCAGTATTGCTCACGCCGTAGCACTAGCAAAAATTAAAGAAACACTCATTAAAACTTATCAAGATGTCCCCATTGTGGCTGATGTGCATCACAATGGCATGAAAATCGCCCTAGAGGTGGCTAAACACATAGAAAAAGTACGGATTAACCCAGGGTTATATGTGTTTGAAAAACCCAACCCTAACAGAACGGAATATACTGAATCTGAATTTGATCAAATTGGGGAAAAAATTCGTGAAACTCTAGCACCCCTAGTAATTTCACTCCGTGACCAAGGTAAAGCCATGCGAATCGGTGTAAACCACGGTTCTTTGGCCGAAAGAATGCTGTTTACCTACGGCGATACCCCAGAGGGTATGGTGGAATCTGCCCTAGAGTTTATTCGGATTTGTGAATCCTTAGATTTCCGTAACCTAGTGATTTCCATGAAAGCCTCACGAGTTCCTGTGATGGTAGCCGCCTATCGTTTAATGGCCAAGCGCATGGATGATTTGGGAATGGACTACCCCTTACATTTAGGTGTCACCGAAGCTGGTGATGGAGAATACGGACGAATTAAATCTACAGCCGGAATCGCTACCTTACTTACTGATGGGATTGGTGATACCATTCGCGTTTCCTTAACAGAAGCACCAGAAAAAGAAATTCCCATTTGTTACAGTATTTTGCAAGCTTTGGGTTTGCGGAAAACAATGGTGGAATATGTGGCTTGTCCTTCCTGTGGGCGCACCTTGTTTAATCTGGAAGAAGTTCTGCATAAAGTCCGGGAAGCAACTAAACATTTAACAGGCTTAGATATTGCCGTCATGGGTTGTATTGTTAACGGCCCCGGAGAAATGGCCGATGCTGACTATGGTTATGTCGGAAAAAACCCTGGCTACATTTCCTTGTATCGTGGCCGAGAAGAAATTAAAAAAGTGCCAGAAGACCAAGGTGTAGCAGAATTAATTAACCTCATCAAAGCAGATGGGCGTTGGGTAGACCCTTAAATTAGTGAACAGTGAACAGTGAACAGTTATCAACTCGTTGATCAAGATTCACTGTTTACTGGCAACCTCATATTAATAAAATTTTTGTAAACGGCGATCGCCTAGATCACCGGATCACAAAGTATTTTCATGAAGTTAGGAATACATCCTCGGTCGTTACACTTTACCCTGTGTTAGATTGAGCATACTGACTATAAATTTTTCCCTCTGACGCAGCTGTCATTATGGTGATTACAAAAAGTAGGCTTGTTTTGGGTGCTACGGCAGTAACACTCTCCACGATCGCAGTTACTAGCCTTGGCATTCACTCGCGTGGTCAGGCTTTATTTAAAGCAAGTCCCAAGGAATTAGTAGATGAAGTTTGGCAAATAGTCCAACGCCAATATGTTGACGGAACTTTTAATCAGGTCGATTGGCTAGCTGTACGCAAGGAGTACCTCAACAAGTCCTACAGTAATCAGGAGGAAGCATATAAATCGATCCGGGAAATGCTCAAAAAGCTAGAAGACCCCTACACCCGGTTTATGACCCCAGAAGAATTTAAAAATATGCAGGTGGATACCTCTGGGGAGCTTACAGGTATCGGTATCACCATCAGTCAGGATGAAAAAACTAAGCAGTTGGTTGTAATTGCACCAATTGAGGATACACCAGCATTTAAAGCCGGGATTCTTTCTAAGGATGTAATTCTGAAAATTGACGGTAAAAGTACCCAGGGAATGGATACCAACCAAGCTGTATCCCTAATTCGAGGCGAACCAGGTACAAAAGTCACTTTAATAATTCAGCGTAACGGACAACAAAAGCAATTTCAAATTACACGGGCGCGGATTGAAATTCATCCGGTGCGCTATTCTCAAAAACAAACAACTGTCGGCAAAGTGGGCTACATTCGTCTGAATCAGTTTAGTGCCAACGCTGGTAAAGAAATGCAGCAAGCCATTAGAGATTTAGAAAAACAAAAGGTAAATGGCTATATTTTAGATTTACGTGGCAATCCTGGCGGCTTACTCTTCTCTAGTGTAGAAATTGCCCGGATGTGGCTAGATAAAGGCACAATTGTTTCTACCATTGACCGCCAAGGAGAACAAGAGCGAGAAGTAGCCAGGGGTCGAGCTTTGACAGATAAACCTTTGGTGGTGATAGTTGATAAAGGTTCAGCTAGTGCCAGTGAAATTCTCTCTGGTGCATTGCAGGATAATCAACGCGCTATTTTAGTCGGTACACAAACCTTTGGTAAAGGACTGGTGCAATCTGTACGTCCTCTTGAAGATGGTTCAGGTCTAGCAGTCACCATTGCCAAATATCATACCCCCAGTGGTAAAGATATTAATAAACATGGTATTGACCCAGATGTGAAAGTCGAATTGACAGATGCCCAGCGTCAAGAGTTATGGCTACGAGAAAGAGACAAAATCGGCACACTAGCAGACCCCCAATTTGCTAAAGCTGTGGAAGTGTTGGGTAAACAAATTGCTGGTAAAACTACACCAACAGCAGAAAAAACCCAAAATACTCAGTTATAAGAGGGCATGGGGCATTGGGCAGAAAAATTCAAAATTCAAAATTCAAAATTCAAAATTGAAGAGTTTTACTCCCCCTACTCCCTTGTCTCCCTTGTCTCCCTACTCCCCCTGCCCCCTGCTCCCCTGCTCCCCTGCCCCCTGCTCCCCTGCTCCCCCTGCTCCCCTGCTCCTCTGCCCCCTGCTTCCTCTTATTGCGGTTGGCATTTGCCAGACCTAATTAATCCCACCCGGCGGGCGATCGCTTCTTCTCGTGAGCTAAATGGCCCCCACTGTTCGATAATATTTACACTATCGTCCGCAACTTCTTGGCTGGGGACGATTTTACAATTACCAGTATTACACTTGACAATATACCAAATTTGTGTATTACTCATATTTTTAGCAGATTGCTAGGATCAGCCTTAAGAACTGTATCATGATCAACTTATGGCCTCACCGTTTCCAGGCATGAATCCCTACCTTGAAAATCCAGAACTTTGGCCGGAAGTTCACAGTAGGTTAATAATTGCGATCGCAGATGCTATTGCTCCTCAACTACGACCGAAATACCGTGTAGCCGTAGAAAAGCGAGTATATCAAATCACAGATACAAATTCTGTTTTAGTTGGTATTCCTGATGTAGTTGTGGGGCGTTCTCTTACCAATTCGCAACAGGAACAATCCCCACTAGCTCTAGCTTCACCACCTGCAAAACCTGTAACTGTTAGCCTTCCCATCCCGGAAGAAGTGCGGGAAAGCTATTTAGAGGTAAGAGAAGTAGGAACTGGGGAAGTTGTGACAGTAATTGAGGTGTTATCACCCAAAAATAAGCGTCCTGGTGAGGGTAGAAAAGCATACGAAACCAAGCGTCAGCAAATATTAGGTAGCTTAACTCATTTAGTCGAAATAGACTTGTTACGTGGTGGTGAGCCTATGCCTATTTTGGGTATGCAAATTCCATCACATTATCGAATTTTAATGAGTCGTAGCTCATCCCGTCCGCAAGCAGAATTATATCCTTTTGATTTATTAGAACAAATTCCTAGTTTTGTCTTACCCTTGCGCCAGGGTGATGTCGAACCAATAATAGACTTAAAAATATTAATAGATGGTGTATACGATCGCGCCGGCTTTGATTTAGCTATAGATTATACCCAACAACCAGTTCCACCCCTTCCAGAACCTGATGCAGCTTGGGCAAATACATTATTAGAACAGCAAAGTTTACGTTAAATATTTGGGTTCTTCGGTTACTTTTATGGAAGAACGGATTAAAAATCGTTGAAAGTATTACCCTGTAAGGATTTCATTCAAAACAGTAACTTAATTCTTTAGAACCCTTACCCCGCAGGAGTTTTGTTGCAATCAATCCTCAATCACCATAAAAGGGACGCAAGAGCCAATATTTGTAGGGGCGGGTTCACCAAGATCAAGCGTTCATCGTTAATTATATTTGTTAACCCGCCCCTACCGAGTTTGATACGCACCACCCATAGGCTATTTACTGGATACCAGGTTTTCCTAATTTACATTAGGCGTAATTACGAATTAGTAATTTGAAAGCTGCCGCCTAGCTATGAACAAAGCAGATAGGAATTGTTGTACATTGCCTTCAAGAGCAACTAACGACTGATGGCAATATATGAACTTTCGTGAAGAGTTTAAACTGCTGCTACGCGCTCGCTACCCATTAATTTATATTCCCACCTACGAAGAGGAAAGGGTAGAAACAGCGATTCGAGAAGAAGCGACAAATCAAGGAAATCGTCCTGTATACACTTGGGATTTTGTGGACGGCTACCAGGGAAACCCAAATGATCAGGGATTTGGGAGGCGTAACCCTCTGCAAGCTTTAGAATTTATTGAAAAACTGCCAGCTTCAGCCCCAGCAGTGTTAATTTTACGAGATTATCATCGGTTTTTAGATGATGTGGCGATCGCGCGCAAACTCCGCAACTTAGCACGACTCCTCAAGTCTCAACCGAAAAATATTGTTTTATTATCGCCACGGATTGCCATTCCTGATGATTTAACAGAAATTTTAACGGTTGTGGAGTTTCCTTTACCAGTAGCCCCAGAAATTAAAACCGAGGTAGAACGTTTACTACAAGCTACAGGTAACTCCCTATCTGGCAAAGTTTTAGATGATTTAGTGCGTTCTTGCCAGGGACTGTCAATGGAGAGGATTCGGCGGGTTTTGGCAAAAGCGATCGCTACCCACGGAGAATTACAACCAGAGGACGTAGATTTAGTTTTGGAGGAAAAACGCCAAACTATCCGCCAAACCCAAATCCTCGACTTTTACCCCGCCACTGAGCAAATTTCTGATATTGGGGGATTAGATAACCTCAAAGATTGGCTATTGCGCCGGGGAGGCTCATTTACTGAGCGAGCGCGTCAGTATGGTTTACCCCATCCTAGAGGTTTATTATTGGTAGGGATTCAGGGAACTGGCAAATCATTAACAGCTAAAGCGATCGCTCATCACTGGCATTTACCCCTACTGCGCTTAGATGTCGGACGCTTGTTTGCTGGGTTGGTAGGTGAGTCAGAATCTCGCACCCGCCAAATGATTCAAGTAGCAGAAGCCCTCGCCCCTTGTGTTTTGTGGATTGATGAAATAGATAAAGCTTTTTCTGGGTTGGGTAGTAAAGGTGATGCCGGCACAACTAGCCGTGTATTTGGTACATTTATTACCTGGCTAGCCGAAAAAACCTCACCTGTATTTGTGGTGGCTACCGCCAATGATATCCAAGCCTTACCACCGGAAATGCTCCGCAAAGGTAGGTTTGATGAAATTTTCTTTGTCGGTTTACCTACCCAAGACGAAAGAAAAGCCATTTTTAACGTCCATTTATCCCGATTGCGCCCCCATAATCTGAAAAATTATGACATTAACCGATTAGCATATGAAACACCGGATTTTTCAGGAGCGGAAATCGAGCAAACTTTAATTGAAGCCATGCACATTGGATTTAGCCAAAACCGTGATTTTACCACTGACGATGTTTTAGAAGCTGCTAGTCAAATTATCCCCCTAGCCCGTACAGCTGTAGAACAAATCCAAAAACTCCAAGAATGGGCAGCCGCAGGAAGAGCGCGTTTAGCTTCCAAACAAACACCCTTAAGCGATAGCTTTGGTAAGCTAAGATAATTTAGCTGCTCAGACTTGGTCAATTCACCTGCAATAGTCCATAATTCAAGTTAATCATCAACTAATATGGACTATTGATTGAGGAGCAGACAGGGGGCAGGGGGCTGAATTAATTCAAAATTCAAAATTCAAAATTCAAAATTAGGGGGCTGGGGGCAGGGGGCAGGGGGAGAATGATTAATGATTATTGACTATTGACAAGGATTTAAATAAATATGATTTCTGGCTTACTAAAGTTTATATTGGGGTTTTTATTAGCGATCGCGGTTTTACTTGGTAGCAGTGTGGCTGTAGCACTTTATTTTATGAATAGAACTTCTATCCCTCCAGCTAAACCTCTTTATGCCAATGATAGCCCTGCCCTCAAAACTACTAACACATCCAAAGTTGATGTCGAAAATACACCTACTTCAGAATTGAAAACTTCTGTTAGTCCTACTCCTATTGTTACTCCTACTACAGAGCCATCAGAAAAATTACCACCAGGAGCTTATCAAGGAAGGGTGATTTGGGCTGAAGGGTTAAGTTTGCGAGCTGAACCGCAACAAGATGCTGAAAGAGTTGGTAGTGTGGCATTTCAAGAAAACATTATTGTTTTGCAAGAAAACGAAGATAAAACATGGCTCAAAATTCGTATTGAAGGCAGTAAACAAGAAGGTTGGGTAAAAGTGGGTAATATTGAACGAGTCAATTAAAATTATGTCAACAGTCTGACGTGTGAGCCTTGTTGTGTCTTATTTACCTCTATTCTGGCTTGAAAGGCTTCTTTGAGGTGGGGCATATGGGTGACAGTCAGAATACAGGCGAAATCGTGGGCGATCGCATTAATGGCAGCAATCAGGCGATCGCATCCTTCTGCATCCTGTGTACCGAAACCTTCGTCTATAATCAATAACTGTAAGGCTGCTCCGGCTCTTTGTGCTAATAATTTCGCCAAAGCTAACCGAATGGCAAAGTTAATTCTAAAGGCTTCTCCCCCAGAATAAGTCTCATAGGCGCGTGTACCTCTGGCATCGGCGATTAAAATATCTAAAGTGTCAATTAATTTGGCGTTTTTCTTCGTAGATTTACCACTTCTCCCGGCTTTTTGGGTAATAAATTGTACGTGCAGTTGATTCCCACTCAGTCGTGATAATAATTGATTTGTCTCGGCTTCTAGTTGAGGTAAGACATTCTCAATCATTAATGCTTGGATACCATTTTTACCAAATGCCTGGGCTAATTCCTGATATACCCGATATTGTTGCTGACAAATTTGTAATTGTTGCTGTTGTTGTTCATACTGAATTTGCAGAGTTTCCAATTGTAGAACTAACTGTTCTAATCGCCCCAATTGGGTAATACATTCATCAAGTTGCCGTCTACGGCTGGCTATTTGCTGTTCTAAAGCTTGAATCTGTGCAATGGGATTAGCGGATGTGGCTAACTGCTGCTCAATGCTGGTAATTTGAGTGACGAGTTGTTCTCTCTCTTGTAATCTGGTATTTCTGGATGCCTGCAAATCTTGTAATCTTGTCTGGAGTTGGGGATACTGCTGCTGGGCTGACAACAACTGTTGATAACGCAACTGCCAAGATTGGGCTTGACGTAGGGCAGTGCGGATCTGGTTATGTTGCTGGGAACTATAAGCAATTTCGTTAATTTGCCTGTCAATTGCTGCAATTTCTTGAGCAATATCAGAATCTATTTGTTCTTGCTGGATTCTGGTTTGTAATTGGCTAATTTGGGCTTGTAAGTCTGGTTTGCGGGCAGCTAATTGGGCTTGGCGTTTGGTAGCATCTTTAATTTGCCCTTGTTTGATTTCTGCCCATCGCCATCTTTCGACTTCGCTGCGAGCTAGAGCATGGTCTTGCTCATTATAATTGAGTTGTTGAAGATATTCATCTAGTTGCCTGAGTTCGGCTTGTTGAGTCGGGGCATAATCTCCCGCTTGTAGCGATCGCTCTAAATGTTGTTTTTCTGCCGCCAGTTGCTGTAAATGCTGTTCTGCATCGCTGGTAGATTCTAACTGTGCGGCTAATTGTCCTCTCTGCTCCCGTAAACTATCATAACCATTCAATTTCTGAAATATTTCCTTATATTCTTGCCTTAATAATTGAATTTCTCGGTCAGAAACCGCCATTTGTTCCCGGAACACCCACAATTGCCCCTCTGTTTCTTTGTACTCATCCTTAGTTTTATCTACAACCCGATTCCAATGATGCTCATCTAAAGGACGTTCGCACAAGGGACAAATAGCATCAGGGGTACGGAGCATTTGCAGTTTTTGCTCTAATTCTCCCAATAATCGCTCATATTCTCGGTGTTGTGCCTGGAGTCGCTCTATAAAGTGCCGTCTTTCTTGTCCTTTTTCCTGCACTCGTTGCAAATAAACCCGATCTTTGTCCATTTGATCAATTTGCATTGCCACTTCCATCACCGCTTGTTGCAGTTGGGGTTGGCGTTGAGAGGCGCGTTGCAATTGATTTTCTGTGACTTGTAACTGTTCTAAACGGGCGACTAACCCCGCATGAACTCGATCTAAATGACTTTGTAAACTTTGTCGCTGCTGCAATAAAGGCGAAACTTGCATTTGCAGTTCATCTAAATGGGCAAGATGGCGACGTGCTGCGGCTAGTTGGGCTAGGGCAGCTTCAATTTCCCCCGATTTTGACAGAGTTTGCTGAATTTCTTGCTCTTGCTGTGCTAAGGCGGCTAATTGTCCTTGGACTTGTTGCAATTGTCGTTCTAATTCATGAATTTTGGTAGTCAGTTGTTGCTGCTTTTGTTGTTTGAGAGCAGTTGCACGGGTGTATTGATCAAATTTGATGCTAAAGGCTTCTTCTTGAGATTGCAGGTGTTGATAATGGGTGAAGCCGGTTTTAATTTCCGTTTCTTGGTTGAGGAGGGCAGTTAACTGAGCAATTTCACTGTTTATAGATGACTGCTCTTGTTGTAGGCGATCGCAATCTTGAGTTAAATTCTGGTATTGCTGTTTAACAAAATTTAGTTGCTGTTCCCAATTAGAGCGTTGGTGTTGAACAACTTGCAAACTTTGTAATTGAATATTATCAAAAGCTTGTACTTGTTGTAATTGGTTAATTTCTGACTCTAATTCTGCACGCTCGGCTTGAGTTGTGTGACGTTGTTGTAGTTGAGTTTTAATTGACTCTAAAGAGCGTTCTAATTCCTCCGCTCTAGCTTTAAATTGCCGAGATGAATCCTTCGCCCGTTCTTCTAATTCATCATACTGATTTAACTTTAACAACTCTGCTAAAATCTCTTTGCGCTCACTCGGACGCTTGAGCATAAATTCATCGGCTCGTCCTTGTCGCAGATAGGCAGAATTAATAAAAGTATCATAGTCGAGTTTAATATACTCTAAAATTAACTCCTGGGTTGCCCTAACTCCTTTCCCTGTCAGGGGACGAAACCCAGATGGCGTTTCGATTTGAAACTCCAACCCTCCAGCCGCACCCCTAACTCGGCTGCGAATGATGCGATATTTTTGTTGGTTACTGAGAAAAGTAAAATCAACTCTCACTTCCTTTGCACCAGAATGAATCACATCATCTTCAGCAGCCGCTCGGCTTTCACCCCAAACCGCCCATGTGATTGCTTCCAGAAGTGATGATTTACCTGCTCCATTAGAACCACAAATACAAGCCGTATGCAAACCACTAAAATCTAACGTTGCATCACGGTAACTAAGAAAATTTTTGAGGATAAGTTGTACTGGGATCATTCAGGCCATATCGCCATATTTACAGATTATTAACTAGCAGTACAGATGCACTCTTTGATAGTTTATCTAGGTGTTTATCAGGTTTCTAGTTTTAGTGTCTGCAATTTTACGAAAATTAACAATAGAATGCAGAAATTTTCCTCAACGCTATCTTAATAAGTAAGTTGGGTTGAATAATTATTGTTGGGATAAGGCAGGGGGCAAGAGGAAAAGAGTTTAGTTTTATTACATCGACTTACTTGTACAAAACTAATTTATTCTTAGATTGATCTATGGTCGCTTTACAAGACAGCACTTTTATGAGTGCAGAAGAATATCTGATTTGGGAATCCACCCAAGAACAACGCTATGAATATTGGGATGGTGAAGTCATAGCGATGAGCGGCGGAACACGCAACCATAATCGAGTGTCAGGAAATTGGTTCAAAATTCTAGATGATGCCCTAGCAGATAGCCCCTGTGAGGTATACATTGTAGATGTGAAAGTGCAAGTAAAACCTGGTGAAAAGTACTTTTATCCTGATGTGGTGGTGACTTGTGATCAGCGTGAGCAAGATCCTCAATGGGTACAATTTCCCTGCTTAATTATCGAAGTGCTATCACCTTCCACAGAGGCAGCTGATCGAGGGAAAAAGTTTGCTGCATATCGTCAATCTGCGACTTTGCAAGAATATGTTTTAGTACAAGTAGGGCAACCAGTTGTAGAAGTATTTCGCCGCAACGAACAGGGGAAATGGGTACTGTCAGAGTATAATTTGGGCGATCGCTTGTTACTAGAATCAGTGAATGTAGAAATAGCCATTGCCGACATATATCGACAGGTGCAGTTTGCAGCCGAAGCCACTGAAATTGAATAGCTGATCACCTTTATTTTAAAAGTAGCGTATACTTGCCAACAACGGATAGGAATATAGTTAGTATTATTTATCTGATTTCTCCATCTACCAATCAGGAGTATTTACCGTTGCTACAAAAATTTATACCTATTACTGAAAATAAGCGATCGCCACATTACACTAAAACTCACCCGCAACATAGCATATATATATTGCGTATTATTAATGTGATAAATTTAACTATAAATTATGCTGAGTAGCGTTGACCGTTTATTATTTGTCCGGCGAGTGCCAATTTTTAAAGAATTGCGGGATGATTTTATTGTCCGCCTGACTTCCGTGATGCACGAATTGCATTTTCCCGCAAATCATACCATTTTCAGACAGGGAGAAGAAGGGCGATCGCTCTATATAGTCGTCTCCGGTAGGGTTAAAGTTCATATTGGTGATAAACAACTGGCAGTTGTAGATCAGGGTAAATACTTTGGTGAAATGGCAGTATTTGATACTCAACCCCGTTCCGCTAGTGTCACCACCTTAGAATCTTGCGAATTTTTAGAACTCACCCAAGAGCAACTTTATGATGCCATTGAGGAAACCCCCGAAATTGCCGTAAATATTATTCGTGAATTATCGCGTCTAGTTCGGCGACTCAACGATAATATCAATATCACAGTTTCCGCTCGGCATTAATTTAATTCGTAATTCGTAATTACTAGAACGACTTCATACTTCTTTCCTTCGCGCCTTTGCGCGAAACATAAAAAAAGGCGAACACAGTTCGCCTCTAAATAATTTATTGAAAACGCAAACTTATATCTTGCACCATTCTCAAGAAGCCCTAAAAAGCCCTAAAAAACCGGGTTTCTGAACGAAATATTAAGGTTTTAAGCTGAGGGATTTGCAAGAAACCCGGTTTTTAAGCGAGGTGCAAGTTAAGAGCAAATATTAAATCTTAGCTTCTTCCTTCACCAACTTATCCCAACCCAAATCTTTCAAATTATGATTACGACGCAGTGGACGAGTTACCAACTCTAAAATGTCACGCGCATTAGTAAAACCGTGAATTTGAGCAAAGGTAAACTCTACAGACCATTTTGTATTAATACCCCGTGCTTCTAAGGGGTTAGCGTGTGCCATGCCAGTAATGACTAAATCTGGTTTTAAATCATAAATTCGCTGCACTTGGTTGTAATTATCTGGCTTCTCCACAATTTTTGGCAGAGGTACACCCATTTCTTGACAAGCCTTCTCTAGCATGGCTAACTCAGCCGCTTGATAGCGTTTATCCATGTAGGGAATACCAACTTCATGAACAGTCATCCCGCAGCGTACTAAGAACCGTGCTAGGGAAACTTCTAACAAGTTGTCACCCATGAAAAACACAGACTTACCACGAATTAATTTTACGTAGTCTTCTAACCCTGCCCAAATTTGTGCTTCCCGTTCTTCTAAGCCTTGTGGTGTAATTCCAAATACCGAGCAGATTTTTTCAATCCAAGCGCGAGTACCATCAGGGCCGATGGGGAAGGGTGCGCCGATGAGTTTGCATTTGCGGCGACGCATTAAGGTGGTAGCGGTGCGGCTGAGGAAGGGATTGACACCAGCGACATAATACCCTTCTTCTAACACTGGTAATTCTGTAAAGCGTTTAGCGGGTAGCCAGCCGGAAACTTTGATGCCTTGTTTTTTCAGTTCTAAGGTTAACTGGGTAACAACAGGATCAGGTAGAGAACCGAAAAGAACTAAGGGAGGATGATCTACATACTCTGATTCTTCCTGCACTACATCTTCTTTTTTCTTCCCGAAATGCAGTAGCTTTTGAATAGCGTTACGCTCATGTTTTTCGCTTTCTGCTACGGGAACTTGATTAGGACAACGGTTAGCCATTGCTGCTAATACGGTATCTTCCCCTTGGGTGAAGGCGTAATCTAAACCGTTAGCACGCGCCACCACAATGGGTATACCAATTTCACCTTCCAATTTGGGTGCTAAACCTTCCAAGTCCATTTTGATGATTTCAGTGGTGCAAGTGCCAATCCAGACAATGACACTAGGATTGCGATCGCGTTTAATTTGCTCACACAATCGCTTTAATTCCTCGTAATCATTTAATTGCGCTGAAATATCCCCTTCTTCTAACTCTGCCATTGCATAGCGGGGTTCGGCAAAAATCATTACCCCCATCGCGTTTTGTAGGAAGTACCCACAAGTTTTAGTACCAATCACTAAAAAGAAACTATCTTCTATTTTTTGATATAACCATGCCACACAGCTAATTGGGCAGAAGGTATGGTAATTTCCTGTTTCACACTCAAAGTTTAAAGCTGTTGGTTCTTGCGCGACGGTCATTTTGGTTTTTCTCCCCTTTATATTTAAAGGCAGGTGAAAATAGGGTCAGCCTCAACTGGGAGTAGTAAGTAATAAATTTTACTCCCTACTCCCTCACGCTGTAGTACCTGGCACATAGCACCAACTAACAATCCCTAAATTCAACAGCAACGTTAATATTTATGCGTTGGGGAAGAGACGGGCAATTTCTGATTCATCAAAAACGCCGGCTGGTAATTCTTCCCCCATGAAATCATTATTGTCTTCACCCTTTTGTAAGGATGTCTCATCACCCCAGACATCTGATAACACGTCACTGAAAGTATTTTCATCGGGTGTACTCAGATCCTCAAGGAGTTGATCTTGCATTTTCTCTACTGATGCAGCTGCAACATCAAAGGACACATTAGCAAAATCTTCTTCTTCGCTAGATGTTGTCAGTCTGTTGAAGGTATCTTGCATATTGCCGACTATCAGGGTTTGAGGATCAGTGTCTTCCTCAAAACTATCGGTATGAGAAACTACAAAAGCATTCTCTTCAGTATTTGCTTCCATCCTCATAGCAGAAGGTTCTGTGTCAGAGATGGTACTGTTACCAAGGGCAATGTCTGGGTCGAAGTGTAAATCTAGTACCTCAATTAAAGTATCCGCATCAGGATTCAATTTAGAAAAAGGAAACATTAACTGCGCTAATTTTGGCTCTAGCGCGTTGATCACTCCCAGGATGAGGTAAGAAGGCGGACGCTTCCCACCATCAGGTGTATATACTGACTCCACTTGCATATGGAGTTTTATCCAATCACGATTGGCTTGGAAAAATTGTAACCACTTCTGTCTGATTGAATCTGTAAAGCTATGAAAGAAAGCCATATTGACCCCCATCCTGAAAACTAGATGATTTATACAATCATCAAGTCTAATTCCTCTTCAGGATTAGCAACCTGTGGTTTACGCGGATTTAAATAAAAATCGGATAATAAAGAAAATAATTCACGGTCGGGAGCATCGTTAGGTACGACTCCTTCAGGACGTGCCAGAATTTGGTCGGCAATGTTGAGGTAGTAGTCACAAACGTAGTTTAAAGATGGGTCATGTTCTGCCATCTCAAACAAAGTTTTACCTTTAACGCGTGATACCCTGATATCTTCTATTAGTGGCAAGACTTCCAGCACGGGCATAGGAACGGCTTCAACATACTTTTCAATCAAGTCCCGCTTGGAGGTACGATTGCCAATTAAACCAGCTAAACGAAGTGGGTGAGTTCGTGCTTTTTCTCGCACAGAGGCGGCAATACGATTAGCAGCAAACAAAGCATCAAAGCCGTTATCGGTAACAATCATGCAGTAGTCAGCATAATTGAGTGGTGCTGCAAAACCGCCACAAACAACGTCACCCAAGACATCAAACAAGATCACATCATACTCATCAAAGGCGTTGAGTTCCTTCAGTAATTTCACGGTTTCGCCAACGACATAGCCACCACAGCCTGCACCCGCAGGTGGGCCACCAGCTTCTACGCAGTCTACGCCACCATAGCCTTTGTAAATGACATCTTCTGGCCAAACATCTTCGTAGTGGTAGTCTTTTTCTTGTAGTGTATCGATAATTGTAGGAATTAAAAATCCAGTCAGGGTAAAGGTGCTGTCATGTTTGGGGTCGCACCCAATTTGCAGCACTTTTTTGCCGCGTTTAGCTAGGGCGACTGAGATATTGCAGCTAGTTGTAGACTTGCCTATCCCACCTTTTCCGTAAACTGCTAATTTCACTGTTGTTTGCCTCTTATCGTTTTTTTATCAAACTTGTGGCTAAAACATTTTCCTTCACTTAGCCAAGTGATGGCGATGAGTGAGGTATGTGAATGTGATTATTGACGAAATTTCACGATAAAGAAAGGGGGTGTAAATATGTAAAATGGCGTTAAAAGCGATAATATGACTTATGTAATCTTCTTAAGCATTTATATTTAACTTAAAACTGCTATTTACTAAAAAAATCATTTTAAATTTATTTTATGTAATTTTAAATATAAAATTAGTTTCAAAACACAAAATAAAAAATAACGTATTATCAAGATTTTTCATAGATTTAGGGGACTGGGATGAGCATTGTGATATGGCTAGACTTAATCTGCTTAGAGGCGATCGCAAATTATATAGTGATGTGAGAGATATACACCAAAATATTAGGGATAAATAAACTATTTTCGCCGTTATACCTATACCTGAACCTTGCCGACTTGATGTAGATTAGCCAAATAAAACTTTTTTGTAAAAAAATATTAATTTTTCCAATAGCTTGAGGATTGACTAAAATTGCGGTTGTGATTCTAGTGCCTCAATTTCTTTCAGAGATTGCCATCCAGCTTGCCATTGAGAACCGTCTTGCAATAATTTAGCGTTGATCCAAAAACGGACACTGGGATCACAAGCTGCTACCATCTCCGCATAAACCCATTTACCCTGATTTTTGCGGTTGACAACTTGAAAGTGTCTCCAACCATCTATTTTTGTGGTGGCTGTCCATTTAGAACCTAGTAAGTAAGGAAATTTTTGTTTTTTAGTCATTTGTCAACATTCAAAGCTCAACAGCACCAGATCACAGGTAATACTACTACCAGATGAAGACGTGAAGACCGATCTAGCTATTTCTACTACTATTCCTACAATAACCATATAAGAGCAACAAATAATGATTGTTTTATCTGCATCTGCGCGCCTAAGTTCCTGAATCAGCCTATGCAACCAACTAATCCTAACCAATTTACAGAAAAAGCCTGGGAAGCGATCGCTCATACTCCCGACATTGCTAAACAGCATCAACAGCAGCAGATAGAAAGCGAACACCTGATGAAAGCCTTGCTAGAGCAAGAAGGTTTAGCAAGTGCGATTTTTGCTAAAGCGGGTGTAAACTTACAAAAAATCAACGATCGCACTGAACAATTTATCCAACGTCAACCGAAAGTCTCAGGGAATAGCACTTCTGTATACTTGGGGCGGAGTTTAGATAAACTCTTAGACCGCGCTGAAGGCTACCGTAAAGATTTTAAAGACGAATATATCTCTATTGAACACTTATTACTGGCTTACGCTAAAGACGATCGCTTTGGTAAGGCATTATTTCAAGAATTTGGGTTAGACGAAAACAAGCTCAAAAATATTATTAAACAAGTTCGTGGGAGTCAAACAGTGACCGACCAAAATCCAGAAGGCAAGTACCAATCACTGGAGAAATACGGACGTGATCTTACAGAAGCAGCCCGTAAAGGTCAACTAGATCCAGTAATTGGGCGGGATGATGAGATTCGCCGCACGATTCAAATTTTGTCTCGCCGGACTAAAAATAACCCTGTGTTGATTGGTGAACCGGGCGTTGGTAAAACTGCGATCGCGGAAGGTCTAGCACAGCGTATTGTAGCAGGTGATGTTCCTCAATCCCTCAAAGACCGCAAGTTAATTTCTTTAGATATGGGGGCGATGATTGCCGGGGCAAAATTCCGAGGAGAATTTGAGGAACGGTTAAAAGCCGTCTTAAAGGAAGTCACTGAATCTGGTGGCAATATAGTTTTATTTATTGATGAAATTCATACCGTCGTCGGTGCAGGTGCAACCCAAGGGGCGATGGATGCGGGGAACTTGTTAAAACCGATGTTGGCGCGGGGTGAGTTGCGTTGTATCGGGGCGACAACTTTAGATGAATATCGTAAATATATCGAGAAAGACGCAGCTTTAGAAAGACGCTTCCAGCAAGTTTATGTAGATCAGCCCAGTGTTGAAGATACAATCTCCATTTTGCGGGGATTGAAGGAACGCTATGAAGTCCACCACGGGGTAAAAATCTCTGATAGTTCCTTGGTTGCGGCTGCTACATTGTCTAGTCGGTATATTAGCGATCGCTTTTTACCTGATAAAGCCATTGACTTGGTAGACGAAGCCGCCGCAAGATTGAAAATGGAGATTACTTCTAAACCAGAAGAACTCGACGAAATCGACCGCAAAATTTTGCAGTTGGAAATGGAGAAGCTATCTTTGCAAAAAGAAAGTGATGCAGCTTCCCGCGAACGGTTAGAAAGACTGGAAAAAGAACTAGCGGATCTCAAAGAAGAACAAAGAACCCTCAATGCTCAATGGCAGTCTGAAAAAGATGTGATTACAAAACTTCAGTCTGTCAAGGAAGAAATTGATAAAGTTAACTTAGAAATTCAGCAAGCGGAAAGAAACTACGACCTCAACCGGGCGGCAGAATTGAAGTATGGCAATTTAACCGACTTGCACCGCCGCTTAGAAGCTACAGAACGGGAATTAGCCCAAGCTCAAGGTACAGGTAAATCTCTGTTGCGGGAGGAAGTCACCGAGGCTGATATTGCAGAGATTATTTCTAAGTGGACGGGGATACCCATCAGTAAATTAGTGGAATCTGAGAAGGAGAAACTGCTGCACCTAGAAGACGAACTCCATAACCGTGTAGTGGGGCAAGCAGAAGCAGTTACAGCTGTAGCCGATGCGATTCAGCGATCGCGCGCTGGCTTGGCTGATCCTAATCGTCCTATTGCTAGCTTTGTATTTCTCGGCCCTACAGGGGTAGGTAAAACCGAGTTAGCTAAGGCTTTGGCGGCGTATATGTTCGACACCGAAGAAGCACTAGTGCGGATTGATATGTCGGAATATATGGAGAAACACGCAGTTTCGCGGTTAATTGGCGCGCCTCCTGGTTATGTAGGTTACGAAGAAGGGGGACAACTCACCGAAGCTATTCGTCGTCGTCCTTACGCTGTGATTCTGTTTGACGAAATCGAGAAAGCACACCCCGATGTGTTTAATATTTTCCTGCAAATTCTCGATGATGGTCGTGTTACCGATGCCCAAGGTCATACTGTGGACTTTAAGAACACCATTATTATTATGACCAGTAATATTGGTTCACAGTACATTCTCGATGTGGCTGGTGATGATTCCCGCTACGATGAAATGCGTCATCGGGTAATGGAAGCGATGCGGAGTAGTTTCCGGCCAGAGTTCCTCAACCGCATTGATGAGATTATTATCTTCCACGGTTTAGATAAGCGAGAATTACGGCAGATTGTCCAGTTGCAAGTGGAAAGGTTAAGGGATAGATTAGGCGATCGCAAGATGTCCCTGCGACTCTCTGATGCTGCTCTTGACTTTTTGGCTGAAGTAGGATACGACCCCGTATTTGGAGCGCGTCCACTGAAACGAGCCATTCAGCGCGAGTTAGAAACCCAAATTGCTAAGGCGATTTTGCGCGGTGAATTTAACGACGGGGATACGATTTTTGTCGATGTGCAGAATGAAAGGTTGTCCTTTAGTCGTTTACCTGTTGAGGTGTTTAGTAGTTAGTTGAAGATTGGTTCGTGCAAAGACGCATTCGCGGAGCGTCCCCCAGGGAAGACGCAAAGGCATAAGGATGCGTCTTTGCGTTTTTTTGTAGTTCCCATTAACCCAATTAATGTATAGTGCAAATGATACAAGTAAACTAGCTATTTAAGACGTTTTCCGTGGTTACAGCCTGTGTTTTTAGGTAATACGCCAAATCAACAACCTGCATTATTTGGATTAGCACACTCAAACCGAGATTTTACCCAAAAAGAAGCTTGGGGAAAAAATTGTTTTAATTCGTCATTTCCTGCTTCTCTTTGTTGTTATTTATATAGTATCAATCTTGATAATATATACATTAAGCTCAACTCAAATCTCAAAGTTGAGCATTCAAGTATTAGTACAGCTACCTTATATGGAATTAATCCCAACTCTGATAATCTCTTCTATGCCTTTGAAACACAATTTACACCATATCAACAATATTTAATTGGTAATCTGCCAGGAGTTGACCTAGTTACACAAGCTAGAGATTCAGGTTCTTGCTTACAGGCAATTGAAATTAAACTAACTGCTTTATCAGATAATACAACCTGTGAATTAACAGAAGATTTTTATGGTTGTGAAATTGTAGTCAGACCAGATACTATAGTTTATTTAGCGTGTAGTCTTGCAGATGTTTTCAAGCTAAATTCATCAACCCTTCAAAATTATATTCTGGGAAAGATACCTAATATCTCTGATTGGACAGAGCCAAATTCTGTCATACCTTATATTCCAGATATGATTGATTGTATAGATACAATCGCAATTTCTATCTTAGACTTGCAAAAGCCTTTTTTAATGCAGCCTGTTTGGAAGACAGAAGGGAAATCTCCAAGATTATCAGAAAACTGCATAGATGTTTTTGTTTGGAGTAATCTTGCCTTTACTAGATTATTTATAGATTTAGCCAAGGCAGAAATTAGTTTATATGGAGGTGTTAGAAATATTGCCCGTCATACTAGAACAATTATTTGGCTATTTAGAATGTTGTTTGACTTTAGTATGAATGGTTCTTTTAATCATGGAAAAATTATAGATGGTCTTTCTTACAATACCAAAAATGACAAAGCATTTGCTGTAAGCGGCAGGGTGACATATACTTACATGACATCACCATCATTAACGCAACCAAGAATTAAAAAGCAAGAAATAAACAGAATTATCTTAGGTGGTGGTCAAAATTTATTGAGTCCAGAAAGAAGATTTGATGCTATAATATACAATTAACCTGATATATTTTGCCAGTAAATCTCAAATTATTAAATTAAATTTTCAAATATGAGAACAGTAGATTTATTCGCTGGTTGTGGAGGCTTATCACTTGGGTTTCAAAATGCTGGTTTTGACTTAGTAGCGGCTTTTGATTACTGGCTACCAGCAATTCAAGTTTATAGAAATAACTTCCAACATCCTATATTTGAGAAAGACTTAACCAAAGAAGATGTTTATAAATTGATCGCTAGTTTTAATCCAGAAATGATTATTGGTGGGCCTCCATGCCAAGATTTTTCTAGTGCAGGTAAAAGAGATGAAAATCTTGGTAGAGCAGATTTAAGCGTTGTATTCGCCAATATTATTTCTCAAATTAAACCTAATTGGTTTGTCATGGAGAACGTTGATAGAATTACCAAAAGTCAAGTTTTAAATAAATTATTAGATATATTTAAAATTAGTGGATACGGTTTAAACTCTGTTATTTTAAATGCGAGCTACTGTGGAGTACCACAAGCCAGAAAAAGATATTTCTTGATTGGTCAACTTTATGGCAAAAATGAGGCTTTAATTCCCTATTTAATGAAGCACCAGTCTCAAAAACCTATGACTGTTTTTGATTACTTAGGTGATGACTTAGGTATTGAATATTTTTATCGCCACCCCAGAAGTTATAAAAGAAGGGCTATCTTCAGCATATATGAACCCAGCCCGACAGTTCGGGGCGTTAATCGTCCCATTCCCAAAACATATAAACAACATGAAGGGGATGCCTGTGATATTAATGATAACTTACGACCTCTGACGACAATTGAACGAAGTTACATTGAAACATTTCCCAAAACCTTTAAATTTCAGGGAAGCAAATCAGATTTAGAACAAATGATTGGTAATGCTGTTCCTGTTAAACTCGCTGAATATGTTGCTCGTTGCGTACTTGAATATCTTGAAGATGAATTTGCTAAAAAATTAGTACATTCTCATACTAACGAGACTCCTGGGAAACAGAGGATGTCAATCCTGGGTTATTAAATAATTAAATTTGTTGAGTAAAGCCTTGAAGGTTTAAATCATTGGGAGTGACTTCAGAGAAAGAGGAATGGATAATTGGTTGATCTACTGCAAAAAATTTATCTCCAATATTGTGCTTGCGGATGTAGAGAAAATCTCGCCAGGCTTTGAGCATTGTAGCTGCTTCCAGATAATAGAAAACTAAACGCAACAGTTTACTAATGGGGCTGGCTAATATTGCCGACTTTGGCGAGAATGTATGATATCATGTGCGGGTAATTAGTTACGATTAAAATCCAATATTAATCCACCAATGAAAACCAGTTAGACCGCGAATTAAATCTTGCTGCTCGAGTAAAGATTGACAGCGATGAGATAAAACATTCTCCAAATCATCGAGTGTCTCAAAAGATTGATTAGCAATTGGTTCATCAATTACAGTCCACAGTCTTTCGGTTGGTTGTAATTCAGGTGAATGAGACGGCAAAAATGTTAGATGTAGTCCTTCAGGAAGCTCTAAATTTCTGCTGGTATGCCAGCCTGCACGATCAACAACTAAAAGAATGTGTTTCTTCGCACCCAAACCAAATTCAGCAGCAAAATCAGCCAAAACTTGATTAAACAATTCTGTATTGACGTAAGGAAGAATCCACCAATAACTTTCTCCGGTTTTGGGATGTACAAAAGCATACAACCATAACCATTTGAACCGCCAATTGACATCAGCGATAGGCGTTTCTCCTTCGGGTACATAAACTCGTCGCAAAATTGGTTTGAGTCCCAAGCGGTGTTCATCCTCACACCACAATTGAATTTCTGCATCCGGATAGGTAGCTAATCATCTTTGCACTCACTACTTTTATCGTAAGCGATTATCCGGACATGATATTACTTCTTACTTCTTACTCATTACTTATTACTCATTTAGTCCACACCCTACCCCTACACCCCCTAAGAAAAACTTAACTGGCAGGATAACCAGCCGCCGCTAAAGCATCCTTGATAGCAGCTTCTGATGCTTGCGACTCTACATTAACTAGCTTAGTCTGAGGATCTGCATTGACGATCGCGTCAGCATCAACGGTTTTGACTGCGTTAGTAATTTTGCCTGCACAAACAGAACAAGCCATGTTGGGAACTGTGAGTTGGATTGTCATAGATTTACGGAAATTCAATAGTCTGTGCTTTGATCATATCTAGACTATAGGTCAGACTAAAGCTCAAATGGCAACATAATCAAAGCAAAAATCTAGTTTAACGCAGTTTTCTAAGAACTGGGTTGCAGGTGTAGTGATTCATAGCTAAATTACTCAAAATCGCTCAGGTTGAAAAATCACCACGAATAAATAAATACACAAACTGAGAGTGATTAATCCTAAAAATGCGATCGCATAAGATGCTGCTCTTGTTAATTCTACCGCAGTTGCAGCTTGTACTGCTGATGCCAAAAATACATTTAAACAGAGAAATACAAATATCAATACAGGCACTCTGTTATATTTATAACCGAAAAATTTCAATAATTCTAATAATTTTCTCATCTATCAAAAAATCAAGGGGTTTAGGGGAGCGAGTGCGTTGGGCGGCTTTGCCGACTTGTAGCAACTCGCGTGTGTAAGGGTATAGGGGTATAAGGGAAGAACAAGTGTTTTTTGTATATTTTGCTAGTGCCTTACCTGACTAGTAAGAGCCTCACGTCCTAATTTTTCATTGATAACATTTATAATAGAGCATATTTTTAGACTTGCCCTTGGTAGGTTTTTAAACTTACTTTCATCCTGCCACAGATGCGATAAATTTCCGTCTCTATAAGAAATTTATACTTTCTCAGTAATTCATAAAGAATTGTATTGTTGCCAGAACCAATACTTATTTATCTTCATATACTAGATCGTATTCCTCAAACCATTAGCACAAGGAGGTGCAACATGGTTCACACTTACGAAGTATTCGTTGATATCAAGGAATTTGGTAATCAAACTAACAGTATTTCTCAATGCGGAACGTCAAGATACGAAATTATAGCAGAGTCAAAACAAAGGGCAGATAATATGGCTCGCTCTCAAGCGAGAAACGAACATCCCAACGGGACTGAATATGATGTCAGGGTTACAAGGTTACTGAGTTAATACTCTCCCAATTGTAAACATTTTCCTCAATTGAAATCAGGCTGTATAGCATATTTTGAGAATACGAGTTATACAGCCTTGGGGTAATTCGTAATTCGTAATTCGTAATACCCTACGGGAAGGCTAACGCCTACGTAATTCGTAATTCGTAATTCGTAATTCGTAATACCCTGCGGGAAGCAAGCTGCGTAATTTGTAATTTGTAGAGGAATTTTTATAATTAACTTTGTTATTTGTTACATTATGTTATCCAGTTTTAGATTTTAAATACCAATAAATTAAGTAAGCTATTATCCCAAAACAAAAATTAAGTAAGAATCTAGTGGCTGTAAACGAAAAAATGTCACGAGAAAGAAGCTTGACTGGATTTAAAGGGCTGAGAACTCTAACTAACAGAAATAAGCCAAAAATTGCATTGCCACCGAGGATAATTGCAAATAATAATAACCCTCTTTGCCAGTAACGATGTTGGCGTGTGTGGCCAGATATTAAAATAATTGGCTGTTGATTTTGGACTTTGCGTAGTAGCTGTTCCATGCGCCAAAACATCCACAATAGCAAAGGAAATAAACAATAACTCAGCAAATGTAGAGGTGGCGAATAACGCCAAGCAGTAGAACAAATGTTGACTAAAGCATGAAAAATTAGGGAATTAATCCATGCCCAAATAAGTAAATTTTTGTAGTTTTTGCGGCGATTGACTTGACAATTAGGAGATAAATATTTTCCTAGGGCATATCCCCAAGGGGCGGAGAACATGGCATGAACTGGTGTACCAATGGTACGATCAAAAATGCTAGCTGTGCCGTGATATAAGTAAATCCAATTTTCTTCGGCGGTGAATCCTAAAGCAGCAGCGATAGTAAATAGAAAAACAGTGACGGGGGGTAATTGCTGCCGACGCTTTAGGTAGAAAATGGGGATAATAACTGCAATTAACTTGCAACCTTCCTCAATAGGTGCGATCGCTAGCAATTGTCTCAGAGTTGCACCAAAAATTCCACGCTGGACTTGTCGCCAGTTAACAAACTGACTAGCCACAGTTTCCAAACCTAATTGTAAACCTAGGGCAACAAAACCCGATACTGCCCCAACCACAAATAACAATAATAATAGTTGTATTGGTGGGGCAATCCTGACACGATAATAGTAATACGCCAAAAATAGCAGTGGGGGTATGACTGCCCACAGCAGCACCACAAAATCAACCACTCACCTGAGCAATAATAGTACGATGACGAGGACTATTAGGGGTGATGCTTGGTGTTTGGAAACCAGCCGCCACTAAAGCTTGCTCAATATCCAAAGCAAAATATTGATCTAAATAAGGTTCTGTACTTTTGAGCAACGTCAAAATGTAAGGCGGCATTTTCTTGAAAGCTTCCGATTGAGGATTCATATCCATAATCGCAATATGACCACCCGGACGCAAGACACGCCGCACCTCAGGAAAAATTTGCCGGGTTGCTGACTGGGGTAGTTCATGACACACCAAACAAATCGAGACTAAATCAAAACTAGCATCTGGTAAGCCTGTAGATTCGGCTGGAGCGTGAACCCAGTTGATATTAGCTTGACGTTGTTGAGTGCGATAGTTAGCCACCGCTAAGAAATAAGGCGATAAATCTAAACCTGTAACTTGGGCTTGGGGATAAAGTGCTTGGAGAGAAAACGTACTTAAACCCACACCACATCCCAAATCAAGGATAGTTTCTGGCGCATGGGGAATTTGCACTTGCACAATATCGTGGTAACTTTGGCGGAGTTTAGCATCACCTTGCGCCTGAGCTTCCGGCCAAATTTTAGCATGGACAGCATACGCCGCAGGTTCTACTTCAAAAGCCGCTTTCCAACTGAGATTACCTGTTTCGTAAGCGTGGAATGAAGTCCGGTAATAGTCTGGGTAAGCAAGCTGAGAATTTTGCACTTGAGCTAAATCGTCTTTCCAGTCACGTTCTTGGAGAGTTTTTACTTCATTTGTCCAAGGGACACCGATTTTTTCAGCCCGTTTAATCATCATTTGACGAGCTTGGTATTTGGCGAGATTAGCTAAAGGCTTAATTGCTAGTATGCCATTCACCAAGCGAGAAGCCAATCCAGGAGAAGTGTTTACAGCAGCAGTCATAAATCAGTTGGCATCGAACACCAATTTAAATTATGACGTAAAAGGGCAGGGGGCATGGGGCATGGGGCAGGGGGCTAATCAATTCAAAATTCAAAATTCAAAATTCAAAATTGAAGAGTTTTACTCCCCCTGCTCCCTGCTC
>JBODRP010000021.1:0-35130 GCA_050633005.1 Trichormus sp.
GTAATGAGTAATGAGTAATGAGTAATGAGTAATGAGTAATGAGTAATAAGTAAATCCTATTACTCATTACATAAGTAGCGGCCATGAACTGCGTACACGAGAACACATAAAAAAGTCTTTCCCCTATACCCCTAAACCCCTACACCCCTACACCCTTTTTCAAGGGATCAATGAGTATTGAAAGCCACAGCCGATAAGGTTTCAAGTAACCTCTAAAACCAACCCTGCTTATTAACTATGTAAGTATTCACAAATTGTTCAGGGGTTTTATTTAAATAAATCATGCCTTCAATTAAGCCAACTATCTGCATAATTAATAAAGTCATGCCATAAGAAAATGTTCCCCCAACCAAGGATATAACTAACATAATAAAACCTTCAGGGGCATATCCTAAAATGAATTTATGTACTCCAAATCCACCGAAAATAATACCACAATAGCTAGCTAATAATTGTTTGTTAGTTTGTTCAGTATGGTTAAGATTTGCCATATGGTTTCTGCTCCTTGAAACTAGATTTAGAATGAAGGTTGAGTAAATATATTCTGGGTTGATATCAGAAGATTTCCCACATTTATCTGAATGTGGGTAACTTAGTTGCTCATACTCATGGATAGATAAGCTACTAATATTTAGATGCAGTAGTTTATCTAATTGTGCCTAGAATTATTGTGTTTTTTTATGGCTATAGCAGTCCTATTTGATTTGAGAGAATTGTGATATTTCACAACCTTTTCTCCTCTCACAAATAATTCAGCTATCTGACGTTAACCATGTTTAAGCAATAAATGTAGGTGAGTATTATTACAGATTTTTCGGGAATTTTCATCTTTCACAAGAATTAATTCCAAATTGCCAGCAACTAAAGTGGCTCTAACACATCAATTTTTACTTTTACATCAGTGTTATCTCCGGAATTTTATCCGAGATGGTCACAATCTTCAAGATATCTTTAATGGAAAACACCTGTGTTAAATACAGAGGGAATGGCTACACCTAGTGAAAAGCAAGGCAACAGGGAAAAACAACCACCCACAAAGGGCGGGGCTTGAACCCAACAAGCATTTTTCTTTCCTTCTTCCCTCTGCCCTCTGCCTTCTGCCTTTCTTCGTCAACACTTTGGCTGGTAAATACTGATGTATCTTTCCAAATAATACTAAAATTTTACCGGGAAATTTTGTGATCTATTTAACAATGTTGATAGCATCATTATGACTCATGAAGACTTAATGTTTTACGATTCTTTAAGAAAGAGGCGAAGCTGAGGGGTTTTCAAACTACCCCTGATCAAACTTTTATGGCTAATAATATCTTAACTACTATCCACCGGAAGATTTATGCAAATTCCCCATTTTCCTGAAACCAACCACCCTATAGTTAAGTCACTGTTTCATCACAGTGACCAAGAACTGCTGGATCTATTTCAACATCATCCCGATGCTGGCAAGTACTTTACAGTGATTTTTTGCCGTTATAGCCCTATAGTTTACACTTTAATTCAACATTCGGCGCGATCGCCTGTACAAGCTGACTATCTTTTTGCTCTGACTTGGCGACATATCTATTATGAACTGGGCGGACTCGATCTAAAAAACCCCTTACCGGGACAGGAAGGTTTAACTTTGCAAAATTGGCTGATTAATATCACGGCTGTCTGCATTAATGAAATTCAACTACCACCAACGGAATCTATACATTATTCGCTGCAAGCTACTTCACCGCCATTATGGTGCTATGTCGAACAGGCATTAGACCAACTACCGCCCATTTTAAGATTAATGGTGTTGATGGCTCAAACTTTCCATTGGAGTGAAACCCGTATTGCGGCTTATCTACAAGCTGAAGGGGAGAAAATTACCCCTCCTGAAGTAGCCAATTTTCTCCAGGAAGGCTATCGTATGCTAGAGGACAAATTACCCGCAGACATCCGCGAAATATACTTGGGACAAGATTTAGTTAAATCATAATCTAAGTATATATCCGTAATTTACCTGTGTTTATAATAGCAGAATAATCTTCTGCGAAATTCCAGGGGTAAGTTTTATGAGACAAAAGCATACGGTTTTAAATTTATTTTCCACCCGTAAAACTGCAAGCTATGGGTTGGTGAACAAATATCAATTTTTTAGTTCTTACTTTTTACTTTTAGCTGTACTGTTTAATCCTGTGGTGGCGAATGCAGTTGATATTACTGAACAATTGCATCGTCCATTAAATAGTTCTTTTGGACGACAATCTAGAGATGATGCAGACGCGTTATTACGGGTTAGTCAACAGCAATATGCTAGCGGCTACCCTGAAAAAGCTATCGACTCTGGTTTGGAAGCACTGAAAATTTATCACTTAATTGGGGACTTGAGAGCGAAAGGTTTAACGTATGATTTACTAGCAAAGGCTTATATTCGATTGGGACGTTACAAAGAAGGTGAAGATGCGTTACGCCGACATTTAGCGATCGCAAGAGATACCCAAGACTTTCAATCTCAGATTTTTGCCTTAAATAATATCGGCACTTTATTCTTACAAGTCGGTGAACCCATCCCCGCCGGTAAAACTTTGGAGGAAGCATTAATAATTGCCCGCAATGTCAAAAATATAGAAGGTGAAGGATTATCTCTAAGTAATTTGGGTTTGGTATCCGCTAGACAGGGAGATTACAACAAAGCAATTAAACTTTATGAAACCGCTTTAATTTACCGCCGTCGTAGTGGTGATTTACAGGGTGAACTCAATACTTTAAATAATTTAGGAGATACTTATCTAGCGGCTGGCAATTATCAAGATACCATTGCTACTTACGGCGCAGCAATGGGAATGGCCAGGATGAACCGCGATCGCACCAACCAAATCCGCGCCATTGATGGTTTAGTCACCGCACACTCTGCTGTCGGACGTTATGAGCGCGCCTTTGAATTACTGCAACAGCGTTTGATTTTAGCACAAGAATTACAAAATCTCCCAGAACAGTTAAAATCTTTCCAATCTTACGCCCAACTGTACGAGCAGTTAGGTAATTATCCCACCGCCCAGAATTTTTATGAAAGAGCCATTATCCTTTCACAAGCCTTAGAAGATCGTCAAAGGGAAGTGTTATTACGCGATCGCTTAACTCAAATGTTAAAGCGGCGATCTAATTCGTAATTCGTAATACCCTACGGGTTCGCGTAGCGTTCTCGGAGAGTAGCAAGCTACGTAATTCGTAATTAATATTAATTGCAATTACGAATTATCAAGGTTTAGAGTTTAGATCAGCAATCAGTTGATCTGATTATTAAGTGTTTACCAGTCAACTTGCGATCGCTCTTGCATTACCTTCAGATATACATTTTCAGTCTGTTTGGCTAATTTTGGCCAGCTAAAGCGGTGTTCTAAATCTGCATAGGCATTATCAACTAGCCATTGACGATAACCGGGATTTCGCAGTACTTCTAAAATTCCCCATGCCAAAGAATCAGGATCATTTACCCAGGTAACTATCCCCGTTTTAGTATGCTGCACAACCTCCGGGAAACCCCCTGTATCGGAAACCACTACAGGAACTCGTGAGGCAAAGCTTTCTAAGGCTACAATCCCAAAGGGTTCGTAAAGGCTGGGAAAAACAGCACAATCAGCCACAGTTTGGAATTTATCTAAATATTCGTCGGTAATGAAGCCTGTAAAGTAGCATTTATCCCATATTCCCAAGTCCGAGGCTTGGCGTTTGAGGTTGTCTGTATTGCCACCACCAACAATCACAAATTTGACATAACCGCCCATTTCCCACAATACTTTGGGGGCGGCATTCATTAACACTGACACACCTTTTTCGTAGGTCATGCGTCCCACGTAGTAGACTATTTTCTCATGGTCGGCAGCAAATTGACGACGAAAATCTTGAGCGTGAAAGTCTTCGTGATGTTGTTTCTTTTCTGGGCGGATACCATTATAAA
This sequence comes from Trichormus sp., assembly GCA_050633005.1. Taxonomy (GTDB): domain Bacteria; phylum Cyanobacteriota; class Cyanobacteriia; order Cyanobacteriales; family Nostocaceae; genus Trichormus. Next base: position 3,929 of record JBODRP010000021.1, read on the forward strand.
TCACATCAATTTTATCTCCAGGGCTGGCTAAGGCTCGCGCTACCTCCTGACGCATATAATCAGTACAGACAATAATTCGCCAGGCATTGAAAGCAAGTAAGTTTTCTTTGCCGTGAATGTAACTTTGAACATCGTTATGAATCCCGTTGTAGCGTCCATATTCAGTGGCATGAATAGTAGCAATCATGGGAATTTTAAAGGTATGCTTGAGTGCGATCGCTGCATCTCCTACTAACCAATCATGGGCATGGATTAAATCAAAGTTACCTTCCTCTAAAATTAACTTGCCACCATGATGTCCCATGCTTTGATTCAGGTTAACTACCCAATGAAAAAAGTCATTGCTATGGGAAACTGGAACTCGATGTACATGGATTCCTTCCACTACTTCATACATCGAAGCATTACCAACTTCTACAGTGATTAGGTGGATTTCATGCCCTAATTTCACTAGTTCCGGGTACAACTCAGCTACATGACGCGCAATACCGCCAACTATCCTCGGTGGAAACTCCCAACTTAGTACCAGTATTTTCATGAACTAGACTCCCCGATGCTTTAAGTAATTCAAAATTCACGCATACCCTTGCGGGTTCGCCGTTAGGCATTTTCGTAGAGTAAGTTTACCCCTAGAAAATTCAAAATTAAGAAAACCTGCACTGGTGAGAAGTCGTTGGAAGGTTGCACCTGCCAGCGAACTTCGGTAAATATCCTAGCTTCTAAGATTAAGCCAGTTAAAAGTACATTTGCTTTATAAAAATTTAAACTTTTGAGAGTAAAAATCGTAGTAAGTAAATTTACTAAAATTTTCTGACTTTTTCTCACTTATGTGGAAAAATACGATCAAAAGTTATTAATTGTGATGAAAGTTCTGAGAGTAGCTGCTTAATGCTCTAGTTAAATCGAGTATTGTACCCCCCCATCTCCAGTAATGCAATATATCGAATTAACATTATCAAAAATACTTGTAGAGACGTTGCATTGCAACGTCTCTACAGGCTGTAACAAATTGTATGTTAGTGTATTGCGATGGGTTTAGCCTTGATCTAAACGCAGCACAGCCATAAAAGCTTCCTGGGGTACATCAACTGTTCCCACAGATTTCATCCGCTTTTTACCTTTCGCCTGCTTCTGTAGCAGTTTCTTCTTGCGGCTGATGTCACCGCCATAACATTTGGCGAGTACGTCTTTTCGCAAGGCGGGGATGTGTTCACTGGCGATGACTTTACTACCGATAGCGGCTTGAATGGGAACTTTGAATTGGTGACGGGGAATCAATTCTTTGAGTTTTTCTGCCATTGACCGCCCTACGTTGTAAGCTTTATCACGGTGGACAATCATGGCTAAGGAATCCACCGGATCACCGTTGATCATGATATCCAATTTTACTAAGGGATTTTCACGATAGCCAATCAGATGATATTCCATGCTGGCATAACCGCGCGATCGTGATTTCATTTGATCAAAAAAGTCGGTGACAACTTCCGCCAAGGGTAACTCATAGGTTAAGGTGGTACGTCCTTGGGTGAGATATTTCATATCTTTGAAAATACCCCGGCGATTTTGCGCCAATTCCATCAGCGTCCCCACAAACCCTTCCGGTGTAATCATTTCTACTTTGACGTAGGGTTCTTCAATCCGTTCACGATCATTAGGCGCAGGTAAGTGGCTAGGATTATCAATATACAGTTCTTCACCCTTGATTGTGACTACCTTATAAACCACAGAGGGGGCTGTAATAATTAAATCCAAGTCATATTCTCTCTCTAGGCGTTCTTGCACAATTTCCATGTGCAGTAAGCCTAAAAATCCACACCGGAAACCAAACCCCATCGCGCTAGAGGTTTCTGGTTCGTAGTGCAGTGCAGCATCATTCAGCCGGAGTTTTTCTAAAGCCTCCCGCAAATCTTCAAATTGATCTGCGTCAATGGGGAACATCCCACAGAACACCATCGGGTTAGCTTCGGTGTAACCGGGTAGAGGTTCTGTAGCTTTGGCGTTTGATAGGGTAATGGTGTCACCCACCCGCGCATCGGCTACAGCTTTAATGGCGGCGGCGAGATATCCCACTTCCCCGGCGTGGAGTTCATCGACTTGCTTTTGGTTGGGGGAGAGAACACCCAACTCATCGATTTCGTATTCCTTACCGGAAGCCATTAAATAGACGCGATCGCCTTTTTTTACCTTCCCATCCATCACCCGGAAATAGACAATAACACCCCGATAAGCATCATAGTAGCTATCAAAGATTAACGCCCTTAAGCGTTGATCGACGGTATCCGGTGCGGGTGGTACGCGTTCAACAATCGCCTCTAAAATTTCATCTATCCCGATGCCTTCTTTGGCTGAGGCTAAAATTGCCCCACTGCAATCGAGTCCGATGATTTCCTCAATTTCGCTGATGACTCTATCTGGTTCTGCCCCAGGTAAGTCAATTTTATTGAGAACAGGGATAATCTCTAAATTATGTTCCAGGGCTAAGTAGACATTGGCAAGAGTTTGCGCTTCTACACCTTGAGAAGCATCAACCACCAACAAAGCCCCCTCACACGCCGCCAAACTGCGGGACACTTCATAAGAAAAGTCTACATGGCCTGGAGTATCAATCAAGTTCAGGACATAATGCTGACCATCTTTTGCCTGATAGTCCATCCGGGCAGCTTGCAGCTTAATTGTAATGCCGCGCTCCCGTTCCAGATCCATGTTGTCGAGAAACTGTTCCTTCATTTGCCGATCTTCAACCGTCCCCGTAGTTTGGAGGAGGCGATCGGCAAGGGTTGATTTCCCGTGGTCAATGTGAGCAATAATACAGAAATTGCGAATGCGAACTGCGGGAACGTCAGTCATATACTAATCTTTGCTGAAGCAGCAACCAAAGTTAAAAAGCTATTTACTTCATGTATTTTAATGCTTTCTTTGCCAAGATGCTGCTAGTTAGTCAATAGTCATTGGTCATTGGGCATGGGGAATGGGGCATGGGGCATTGGGCATTGGGCATTGGAGTAAAATCTTCCTTGTCTCCTTTGTCTCCCTTGTCTCCCCTGCTCCCTGCCCCCTGCCCCCACTCTCCATCTTAAAGATTGTCAACAGACTTTTTAAGAATCTCTATAAAGTCTATTTTTCACTGCTAGTATTCATCAACCGGAAGCGTACAATAAATATATATAAGTACATAGTGTAGAGATAATGGTCAATTACCACCTGTAATTGCCCTGATATTCTAATTTACTGACAAAACTGCTAGCTGATGCTCTGGAAGCCGCTATAAAAATAGCCAATTGCTACCTGACGCTGTTAGTTTGATGAAATTTCGGGGAACTATGTAACTATAAACTTTTAACATTTTGTCAGTAAACAACCCGAACAGTACATACAAAGGCTTTACAAAGCTGGTGAGAAGACCGTTCCTGAGTATATAAACCTATGAATATGAAAGAAAGAGCTACCGATGCGGAGTCTATATCAGCCGATAAGGTAGAAATCGCTGTCCGCCTTGACTCGGACTTACTAGAGCAAATCCAGCATCTGACTGACGATCCGAGCAAGGTAATTGAAGTAGCGATTCGCCAATGGTTACGGGGTGAAATCCTCAGAGATGATGAACTAACTCGCACCCCCCATCGCATCCCCGTTCCACCGAGGGGCGAATGGAATGATTGACATTTCATGAATAGGCTGTAAAGAATCCAGCCGAAAATTGTAAAGTTGGTCAATCTAGATTCCAGAACAGCTAAAATACGCAATACTCAGTGTGTAGAAGCTGTAAATTTTTATGCCAAGCTTTGCCTAGTTTAAGTAAAACTGTTTTGAGTTGCCATTTTTCTATCCAACTCGATGTAATGATTATTACTGCCAACTCCCAATTGCCACACATATTTTCCCAAAATCTGGAATCGATTAACCCGAAAGCTGATGGCTTATTACCAACCCTCGGTGCTGAGTTGGTATATATGCAGGATGGGACAGGGCGTTACCTGTCTTTTTATTGGCAGAAGACTGATATTTGGGGTATTAACTCGCAAAGCATAGCGAATGAATGCAATAGCGAGCAAGTGTTTGTCCCAGTAGATCAGGATTCATATTTAGAAAGATTGAATCGCATTTTAACCAGTTTAATTCCTGAAAAGTGTCAATGCTGGTTTAAGGACGATCGCAATTTATTCGAGTTGGAGTTGGCAATTTGCCCGATTATTCCACCTGTGGGTAATAGTGCTACTACAGTTTTGGTTACGGGTAGGTTATTACAAGTTAAAGTAAATACTCAGGAAATAGATGTAGCAATTAATTCACAGCAACAGATAGATTTAGAATTGCGATCGCAAAAACACCAAAAACTAGTCAATAAAATTACCAGAAATATCCGGCGCACATTAGATTTAGATATCATCTGGCAACAAACAGTTGATAGTTTAGGCAAAGCATTGCAGTTAGAACGGTGTATTATTTGCCCTTATCAACCTTCTAGCTCCAAGGTGCGGGTAATAGCAGAGTATCATCAACCAGAACGGCCTTCCATGCTGGGGTTAGAAATAGATATCAACACAGAACCAGCATTTGCTCAAGCCTTGGCTACCCTAGAGCCTGTAATCATGGAAGTTCCAGGGTATAATCTGTGTCCACAACAAAAGATTTTAGTCGTGGCTACCTGCTATCAAGATCAAGCCAATGCTTTAATCGCCATTAATCTCCCGGATAAATGTTGCCCGTTAACAGATGGAGAAATAGAATTAGCCACAGAAGTAGCAGATCAATTAGGAACTGCGATCGCTCATGCTACCTTATACAAAGAACTAGAAGCCGCAAGACAAAAAGCTGAAGAAGCCTCCCGCCTCAAAAGTGAATTTCTCGCTAATGTCTCCCATGAAATCCGTACTCCCCTCAACGGTATGATTGGGTTCTTAAAGCTGATTTTAGAAGGCATGGCAGACGATGCTGAAGAAAGAAATCAGTTTTTAGAAGAAGCGCACCAACTATCTTTACATTTGTTGAATATTATCAACGACATTTTAGATATAGCCAAAATCGAAGCCGGGAAAATGGAGCTTGTTTGCTCTCCTGTCAAGCTAGATGAACTATTTGCTGATGTCGAAAACTTCATGTATCCCCAAGCAGTAGTCAAAAACCTCAGCTTTCAGATGCAATTACCTCCCACTTCCGATGACATCATTGTCCAAGGTAATTACCAAAGGCTATTGCAAGTCATGTTGAATTTAACAGGTAATGCCATTAAATTTACCCACGAAGGCGGTATTACTGTAAGTGCGGATATCGTCCTCCACAAAGGAAAATGTCCAGAACAGCAATTTCCTGGGATGGTGAGAGTCAGAGTAGCAGATACTGGTATAGGTGTTTCCCTAGACCAACAAGATAAACTCTTTCAACTATTCTCACAAGTAGATGGTTCACGTACCCGCCAATATGGTGGCACAGGTTTGGGACTAGCAATATCTCAAAAACTAGTAGAAGCTATGGGTGGGGAAGTACATTTTTACAGCCTCGGTGAAGGACTCGGTTCTACAGTCACCTTTACAGTTCCCCTATACCAACAACCAGTCATGTTATCTTCTACAGATAGTGAATCAAATTTGGAACAGGGTTAGAGGAACAGCGTTGGAGGAATATTTCCGGGCTGAGTAAAATTTGCAGTCGGAAAAGTTATTTTTCGCGTTCTTGAAGTAACAAGTAATAAGTCATGGGTATTTACTCATTACTCATTACTCATTACTCATTACTCATTACTCATTACTCATTACTCAAAGCGTATGCTTAGTTTTCCCCCATTGCCCCTTGCCTGTTCCCTTTCACCTAGCCCATTGCTTTAAAATGTAGGTGTAAAAAGCATCTTTATCAACTTTATCCATAGCCAAAATTTTGCGTCCACCAGAGACAACTTTAGTACGTCCCTGACTGATACCAGTCGTAATAATTTCTGTTTCCCATTCTCGTAGCTGATAAAATTCTGGGTGTCCTAAATAAGCGGTTGCTAGCACATCCCAAAAATAATAATCTTGGGGAATGACTAGGGCATAACATTGTCCTGCTAAATCAGAAATAGGGTAGTGGCGTTGTTTTCCCATCTTCTGAACTAAATCTGATGTTACCGGCACATTGTTAGTTAAATCCAAAGGACACATAATAATTGGAATTTCGGTTTGCCATACCTGCGCCGCCGAAACCGCATCCCAGTAAACATTCCATTCCGCAGAACCATCTTGCCCAGCTTCCAGACTTTTTTCCACATTACCAGGAACATTTAAAGCACCGCCCATCCAGACAATTTTCTCAATCTTGCTGGTGATATCTGGTGCTTTATATAAGGCTACAGCTACCGTTGTCAAAGGCCCAGTTACCATGAGGGTGACTGGTTGTGATGCTTCCCGCAAAACTTGCACCATAAAATCTTGCCCGGTTGCTGTTACCAAAGGCGTATTCACAAATTCATTTTGGTTGAGAATAGGTAGATGGTCAACAATAAAAGAATCACGCCGATATAAGCGTGGAAAAGGATTAATCCCGCGAACAGTGCTTTCTGCCACTGGTATATGAGAAAATCCCATCAAATCAATAATTTTACGTGTAGCACTAACGGCTGGCTGCACATAACAATCAGCAGGTGTGACTACAACACCAAGAACTTCAATATGTTCCATAGTCAACAGCAGCATAGTCGCTAAATAATCGTCTACACCGCCATCATGATCCATTAATACCAGTTGTTTATTCATATTTTAGGAGAAAGAAAGCTATGGATGAATTTATGCAAGCTGCCATTCAAGAAGCAAAACAAGGCAGACAAGAAGGAGGTATTCCCATTGGTTCAGTTCTTGTCAAAGACGGTAAGATTCTCGGCAAGGGACACAACAAGCGCGTGCAAGATGGTGATCCTGTTACCCATGCCGAAATCGATTGCCTCCGTAATGCCGGTAGAATTGGCAGCTATAGAGGTACAACATTATATTCAACCCTAATGCCATGTTATTTATGTGCTGGGGCAGTCGTGCAGTTTGGCATCAAAAAAGTCATTGCTGGAGAATCAAGAACTTTTCCTGGTGCGAAAGAGTTTATGGTATCCCACGGCGTAGAAGTAATTGATCTAAATCTGGATGAATGTGAACAGATGATGAGTGATTTTATTAGTAAAAATCCTGAGTTATGGAATGAGGATATTGGGAATTAGGTATCTCACATCGGTTAAAAACCGGGTTTCTTGCAAATTCTCAGCTTAGAAACCTTAATCTTTCGTTCAGAAACCCGGTTTTTTAGGGCTGTTGGATTGTCTCCCTTGTCTCCCCTGCCCCCTACCCTGCTCCCCTTTCTTTCAGAAACGCATCAAAGGTAAACTTATCAGGTAGTGAAGTTTGTGCGCCTAATTTTGTAGCGGCTAAAGCACCTGCGGCTGTACCCCAGATAACAGCCTGTCGCAAAGAAAGGCCATGATATAGTGCTGCTGCTAAACCGCCGTTAAAAGCATCACCAGCAGCTACAGTATCAACTGCATTAACTGTAAATGCTGGAATAAAGAAAGTTTCTTCAGAGGTGGCACAGATAGCACCTTGAGAGCCTAATTTGACGATCGCATTTTTCACTCCCCTTTGCAATAACACTCCGGCGGCTTGGGCTGCTGTTTCTTCACCATCGACGGCAAAGCCTACTAATTGTCCGGCTTCTACTTCATTGGGTGTAATAATATCTACCAAGGGATAAAGTTCTGCTGGTAGATGAGATGGTGCTGGAGCAGGATCTAAAATGACTGGAATGTTGGCATTGTGTGCGGCTTTGGCTGCTGCTACCACCGCCGTCATCGGAATTTCTAATTGTAACAGTAGTGCTGTAGCGGTTGGTAATAGGTGGGATAATCGCTCTACATCTTTTTGATTCACTTGTCCATTAGCACCAGGAATCACAATGATGTGATTTTCACCACAATGATCTACAGTGATGATTGCTACTCCCGAACTAACATTTTCATCAGCGAAGATATTTTTAGTCTGTACACCAGTATCTTGCAAATGTTGAATTAGTTCTGCACCAAAACTGTTTGCACCTACCCGCCCTACCATGTGGGTAGGGATGCCTAGACGTGCGAGTGCTACTGCTTGATTTGCACCTTTCCCACCGGGAATTTTCAAAAATTCTTCTCCGGTTAATGTTTCACCAGCAATAGGCAACCGAGGAGCTGTAACTACTAAGTCTATATTGATGCTGCCGAAGACGATAATACTCATAAGAATTACTCAGATACAAACAGGCAGGGGGCAGGGGGCAGGGGGCAGGGAGCAGGGGGAAAGAAATATTGGATAGTTTATTTTTTGGCAGTCCCTTACATTAAAAATATGCCAGTTGCGTAAGTCCAAACAAAATTAATTCTTCTCAAATGCTTAAGGTGGCTCGACAGTTATTGCCAAAACGATTAATATATCAAACTGTATAATTATTAGACTAGGTGTTTATGGCTAGTGTAGAACGAGACGAAACTAGAGAAAATCGCATTCAAGACGAGATTATTGTTGATGCTGAGGATAAAGAAGAGCGAGCAATGGGTTGGTATTATTACCTGGATGATACTTTAGAGTTTCCCTTTATGGGTAAGTGGAAGAAGAAAAACCGGAAAACTTCTACCATTGATGAAAAGCCTGTAGAAGTCTTGGGAATGGCCCCAGAAGATGATTGTTTAAAAGATATGTATGTGGAAGTTGCTTATATTGGGGGTAAGGATGATGATGTACATTCTGCCAAGCTATCTGAAATAGAACCAATTGATGTAGATGATGAAACTCAAGAAGCGATCGCAGATTGGATGTATTGGTTAGCTAGAGGCTACAAGTTTTAACATTTACTAATAATTGGCAGGCTCATTAAAAACATCATAACGCGCTTTGCCTTGTTGTTTGGCACGGTACATAGCATGATCAGCCGCCCTGAGTATGCTTTCTGGTTCATCAGTGCAACCATGATTTAAAGTAATGCCAATACTAGCCGTAGTATAGATTTGATTACCGTTGAAATTCAATGGTAAACCGAGAGTATCTTGAATGCGTTTAGCGACGTTGATCACGTCATTTATATCTCTAATTTCTTCTAACAATACAGCAAATTCATCACCGCCAAATCTGCTGACAGTATCCCCACTGCGGACACAGGATTCTAATCGTCTAGCGATCGCTACTAAAAAATCATCCCCCATACTGTGACCAAAGCGATCGTTAATTACCCTAAAACCATCTAAATCTAAAAATAAAACCGCAAACCGATAATTACTGCGGCGTTTACTGCGCTCAATTGCTTGCTTAAGCCGATCTAAAAATAAAACTCGATTTGGTAATGCTGTCAGTCCATCATAAATAGCATGACGGAGTAATTGCATTTCCTTAAGCTGGCGTTGACTAATGTCTTGAAACATTAGCACTGTACCAGTAATATTACCATTGCGATCGCGGATAGGTGCAATATGATCTCCTACAGGAATTTCTGTGCCATCTTTGGCAATCAATATACAGTTTTCTGGTAAGTTCACCACCTCACCATCTTGCATTACCTGGGTGGCTAAATTACCAATTAATTCGTCTATGTCTTGATCAACTAGACTTAAAACTTCCGCTAAATCCTTACCCATAGCTTCATTTTCCCCCCAACCAGTGAGTTTTTGTCCCATTGGATTGATCATTTCAATACAACCATCACTCAAGGTGACTACTACTCCACAACCCATGCTGTTGATAATTGCTTCCATTCTTTGTTTTTCTAGTTGTAATTTTCTCTGTCTTTCATATCGTTCTAGAGCAATTTCTACACCAAGATGCAACTCTGTTTCTCTGATGGGCTTTAAAATATAGCTAAAAGGCTGACTCATTCCCTGTTTATGCAGTTTGATATACTCTGAGTATTCTGTTATATATAACACTGGTATATCGAAGTTATTTTGGATAATATCTACTATCTGAATACCGTTAATTTTTGTTGATAACCGGATATCAAATAACACTAAATTTGGGTAATGCTCTGCTACATTTTTAATAGCTTTTTCGGCTGAATTTGTAGTCTCTAGAACATTATAGCCTAATTTCTGTAAACTATTTTTAATATTCAAAGCTAGGATTTTTTCATCCTCAACAACTAGGATTTTGCGAGCCTGCATATTTAAATAGCCTATCTGCTAAGGGTCAGAGATTGTTGTTAATTCAACTCAATCTGAAAGGGAATAATTATATGATAATCAATCTCTAAAATATCGGTGTAATTGCTTGACTAAAATATGGAACAACCTGAAATCAATAAGTAATGAGTAATGAGTAATGAGTAATGAGTAATGAGTAATGGGATTTACTGATTCATCAAAGGCAGCCACTCATTCATGTTAGTATTTATCAGCAATAGTTAGTAGCAATAAATTGTATATGACATAACAAAAACCCCGTTTTCTATAATGAAGCGGGGTGTGGAAAGTTGACAATTATTTAGTAATCTTAATTTTCTCTATTTCTAGTTAGTTCAATGCTAATTTTGCCACCAAAATCTGGAATTGGAGCAGCCGGCTTAGTGACTATAACTTGAACTTTTGTGATTTGATGGCACTCTTGGATGATAGAATCAGCGATCGCACCAGCCAAACGCTCAATTAAAGCAAACTTAGAAGTTTTAACCAAATGTTGAATCAAGCTAATAACACTACGATAATCTAAAGTATCGGCGATCGCGTCACTTTTAGCAGCTGTCACCAGATCCAACCATAACCGCACATCCACCTCAAACCATTGTCCTAGCACCTGTTCCTCTGGCAGATACCCAGTGTAGCCATAGCTGCGAATCCCCGTTAAATGAATACAGTCCATTTGCAAATCCCTAAATTACGAATTACGTAAAGCCTGCGGCATAGCTGCGCTTAGAGCGTAGCGGGGCGCAGCCCATTACGAATTACAAATTATACCTATGTCTGATATGATGCGGTACGCCGAGAAAAATATTAATCAACTTTGGGCTTATATCCTCACCGAAACACTCAAGCGTTTAGGATTAACTTGTGTAGTTATTTGTCCTGGTTCTCGTTCCACACCCTTAGCCATCGCCTTTGCACAGCAAGTCCCCGAAATTGAAGCCATTTCGATTCTTGATGAGCGTTCCGCCGCCTTTTTCGCCTTGGGAGTCGCCAAAGCCACCGCTCGTCCTGTCGCCATTGTTTGCACTTCTGGAACTGCGGGGGCGAACTTTTATCCCGCCGTCATTGAAGCTAAAGAAAGCCGCACTCCCCTATTGATATTAACCACCGACAGACCTCCAGAATTGCGAGACTGTCACTCAGGACAGACAATAGATCAAATAAAACTCTATGGTAGTTATCCCAATTGGCAAACAGAATTAGCCACACCAGTCCCAGAGATGCGAATGTTAGCATATCTGCGACAAACACTAATTTATAGTTGGGAGAGAACCCAAACCCCAACACCGGGGGTAGTACATTTAAATATTCCCTTTCGTGACCCCTTAGCACCCATTCCTGATGGTCATGATTTAACTTATTTACTAGCCAACTTCCACCCCGAAGCATTTTTTGCTAGCATCACCAATCTTACCCCATGCCCGATTCCCCATGACGGCAGTTGCTCCACTTGGGGAGACCCCAAGACCCACAAGGGGTTCGGCAGTTCCTCATGGGGGAAACCCCCAAGACCGGACTGCCTCACCGCACTGCCTCCCCCATACCCAATACCTCAATCTGAGCGAGGCATAATTATTGCCGGAGTTGCCCAACCACGACAACCACAGGAATATTGTAAAGCGATCGCGCACCTTTCCCAAACCCTCAATTGGCCTGTACTAGCTGAAGGACTTTCCCCACTCAGAAATTATGCTCACCTCAACCCCTCTCTCATTTCTACCTATGACCTGATTTTACGCAATCAGCAACTAGCCGCACAGCTAGCACCAGAGATAGTAATTCAAATTGGGGATATGCCAACCAGTAAAGAACTGCGGACTTGGCTAGACACCAACCAACCCCAACGCTGGATAATTGATCCTAGTTACCAAAACCTCGACCCCTTGCACGGGAAAACAACTCATTTGAGAATAAGAGTAGAGGAATTTTTAGCCAAGGAAGAAGAATTTTCCCCAAAGTCTTCTGAATATTTGCAAATGTGGTGTGATGCTGAAGCTCAAGTGAGGGCAAATGTAGACGCAACCTTTGCACAGATGGAAGAGTTAGTAGAATGTAAAGCCGCTTGGTTGATTTCTCAGATATTACCACCTGGCACACCGTTATTTATCGCTAACAGTATGCCTGTGCGGGATGTAGAGTATTTTTGGAAACCGAATAATTTAGGAGTCCAAGTATATTTTAATCGCGGTGCAAATGGCATTGACGGCACATTATCCACGGCTTTGGGAATTGCCCACCGTCATCAAAGTAGTGTGATGCTCACAGGAGATTTAGCATTATTGCATGACACTAACGGTTTTTTAATGAGAAATAAATTTGTTGGACATTTGACAATTATCTTAATTAATAACAATGGTGGTGGAATTTTTGAAATGTTACCTATTGCCAAATTCGACCCACCATTTGAAGAGTTTTTTGGCACTCCTCAAAATATTGATTTTGCTCAATTATCTGCTACCTATGGTGTACACCATGAGTTAATTACTTGTTGGCAGGATTTAGAGCAAAGATTAAACCCACTGCCAAATTCCGGTATTCGGGTTTTGGAGGTGAGAACAAATCGTCAAGCTGATGCAAAATGGCGACAGGATAACTTGCGGCAGTTTGCTAGAAATATGAATTTCAACAGTTTTATTGAAACTGATTGTTAGTGTAAGAATTATTGTTGCTTGAAAGTGTTGATGCTTAATTCCTTCTAGCGATCGCACTTATTTTACTAAATTGTGTGATTTGCTTCTAGCCACGTGAGCAAATCAGCGTTCGCCTTAAAATCTAATAAAGCCTCACCCAGTGCTTCCAACTGTTTCAAAGAAAGACTTTGAATCTGTTCTCGAACTTCTTGAGGTAAATCTCCCAAACGTTTTTGCACTAACCGTAGGACAAGTGCTTGAGCTTGTTCCTGTCTACCTTCTTGTCTACCTTCTTCCTTCCCGCGCGCATAGCCAATGCGCTCACCTGTGGTTATGTATCCGATTCAAGCATTTTTCTTCCTAGAATGAAACAGCCCTGGGGGAAGACAAGGGAGACAAGGAGAGAAGTCTGAGCGGAGGTTTCCTCCGAACAGAACTTCGGGGAGACAAGGGAGACAAGGGAGCAGAGGCAGAAAAACTCTTCAATTTTGAATTTTGTAGCTTGCTACTCTCCGAGTTCTCCGTTCGCGGTAGCGTTGCGTAGCAAAGGAGTACCCGTAGGCTATTTTGAATTTTTTTGCCCAATGCCCCTGACTAAATCAAAAACGCTAAATTATACCCAAATTTGTCAATCCTAAAACGGCAGCCACGCCAATGATATGACCGAAACTCATAGCTGCTAAGAATGTCGCCACACTAGGATTATTAAATAAAGAAGCGAAAGGTAAAGGCATTTTCGGGCCAACATGGGGATACCAAACTGACCAACCAGAAATTAACAGCACTAACAAACAACTGCCAATAATAATCGGTGTTCCTGCCCAATTCCAACTTGTACCAGTGTTAGGAACAGTCACTTGCACTGCTAACAGTGTTAATGGAAACATAGTTCTTTCTCCAGTATGAGTAAAATTTCTTGAGCTATGAGTTAATAGCCCAGTTAATACTCCACTAACAGAAGTTGTTTAATCCTCTCTCAAGAGAAAGGTTCAACAATCACTCTTGAGTCGAGTTGGTAACTGAAAAATCAGTAGTACTCATTTCTCAAGTCTCATGGCTGGAGAAAGAACAGAAATTAGTCTATATACTTACAGACGACCAATATTAGTCAATCCTAAGACGATACCAATACCGATCACATGACCAAAAGCCATTGCACCAAAAAATGCGGGAAAACTCAAGGGTAGTCCGGGAAATTTGGGTCCGACTTGGGGTTTCTCAATTCTCAGAGTTAGCAAAACAGCTATTGCACTACTAACACTGATAATAATAGCTACAGTTGGACTCCATTCAGGTGTGACTGGTACAGATGCAGCCGCAGCCAGTAAATTTGGTGTCATCAAGCTTTTGTCTCCTAATAGATGTTATCAGTACTGAGTGCTGTGTTAAACAACTCAGCACTAAGCACTAAGTTTGGTCAGAATTTAATGTAGACCTAGAAAATTATAGAGTTAGTTAGGACATCACCGAAATTCAGTTTTTCAGTTTGGTGTATTGAAAATTCCTATGCGTGTAAAAATTTGCGGTATCACCCAACCACAACAGTCACTAGCGATCGCTTCTTTAGGCGCAACTGCCCTAGGATTTATATGTGTACCTACGTCGCCCCGCTATGTTACCATCCCCCAAATCCAGGCGGCGGTGACAGACTTACCTGAAACTATTAACAAAATCGGTGTTTTCGCTAACGCTAGTTTGCTCGAAATTATTCAAGTTGTTTCTAGTGCTGGTTTAACTGGTGTCCAGTTACACGCTGACGAATCCCCAGAATTTTGCACTCAGTTGCGTCAAGCTTTACCGCAAGTAGAAATTATTAAAGCCCTGCGAATCCGCAATGTTGAGCATTTAGAACAAGCCATGAATTACACTCAACACATAGACACTTTATTACTAGATGCCTATCACCCTCAACAATTAGGCGGTACAGGGCAAACTTTAGATTGGCAGATGTTACAACAATTTCGCCCCAGTTGTCCTTGGTTACTAGCAGGGGGACTTACACCAGACAATATTCTACAAGCCCTAAGTTTAGTCAATCCTGATGGCATTGATTTATCAAGTGGTGTAGAAATTAAACCCGGAATTAAAGATTTAGAGAAAGTTGCCTTACTGTTTCAGAAGTTAGAGAATGGGGAATAGGGAATGGGGAATAGGAAAGCAGGGGGAGACAAGGTAGACAAGGTAGACAAGGGAAAGAATTTTAGATTTTAGATTTCGGATTTTAGATTGAAATTCAATCCAAAATTGAAAATCCAAAATCCAAAATTGAATTGCCCAATGCCCCATGACGGCAGTCTGCTCAAGTCGGGAAACCCGCCCACGCGGCTGCCTCCCCCATGCCCTAAAAGAATGCAGCTTGATGACGAATCAAATTAAAAAATTCTTCACGGGTTTTTTGTTCTTCTTGGAATACACCCACCATTGCGCTAGTCACAGTCCAAGAGCCGGGTTTTTGTACACCCCGCATCACCATGCACATATGGGTGGCTTCCATGACTACTGCTACTCCCTGGGGTTCTAAGATAGTTTGAATCGCTTCGGCAATTTGGCGAGTCAGTCTTTCTTGCACTTGCAAGCGACGGGAATACATCTCGACAATTCGGGCTAGTTTACTCAATCCCACGACTTTTTGGTTAGGAATGTAAGCAACGTGCGCTCTCCCCATAAAGGGCAACATATGATGTTCGCAAAGGCTAAAGAAGTTAATATCCCGGACTAATACCATCTCGTTATGTCCTTCATCAAAGACAGCACCATTGATGAGTTCTTCTAAAGATTGGTTATAGCCACTGGTTAAAAACTGCATGGCTTCTGCAACGCGCTTGGGTGTCTTTAATAAGCCTTCCCGTTCTGGATCTTCTCCAACGCCTACTAATATCGCTCTGACAGCATCCATCATTTGTTCCATGTTTTCTGGTGATGGTGGATGCAATTCTGGCTTTTGTCCGTTGTGGGTGTTGCGGTCTGGTCTGGTGTTGATGGCTTCTGCTAAATCGGGAATTAGAGGGGATTGAAAACGATTAGAACCGTTGGAACTAGCAATAGTCATGATGTAATACTTGGTTATGGTTTTATGGTCGTTGATGAGGCTGCTTGCATCAATACTTGGTGTGGCTGACAAAATATATTTTCTAGGCTCACGCATACCGCTAAAGCGGAACCCGGAGGGTAGGCGCAGAGGCGCAAAGCGAGAACGCAGGAAGATATGTTTGAAAGTTATGTATTCAGATATTTGTGCAAGAAGTCTATTGATGATTAGTCATTAGTTATTGGTCATTGGCTATGGGTGCATAACAAATGAGCAATAACACGCAACTAAATTTAGAGTGCGCCAGCACTGGGCATGAGAATCAATTCGTCCATGACTGCTTGTGGTGGTAATAAAGCGGTATGGACAATTGATTCAGCCACAACTTCTGGGGTAAGCATTTGGGAACGGTCAAAGTCGGCATGAACGGTTGGTGTATCCCATATTTCGGTGTTGACAGAACCAGGGCAAATTGTTGTGACGCGAATCCCGTGGGCGCGTTCTTCCTGTGCCAGCGTTTGAGATAGAGCCAGTAACCCAAATTTACTTACACAATAAGCACCCCAGTTAGGAAAGGTTTGTTTGGCAGCTATGGAGGCAACGTTAATGATTGTGCCTTTTCCTCTCACCCGCATTCCAGGTAGGATTGCTTGAATACACTGCAATACGCTGGTCAGGTTCAAGTCAATTACTTGTTGCCAGTCTGCAAGGGGGGTGTCGCTTAAGGTGGCTGTATACCCCATTCCTGCATTATTGACCAAAATATCTATATCTCCGAAATCAAGGGCGATCGCGGTCATTTTTTCTTTGACTTGCGATACTTCCGCCAGGTCTAGGGCGTAAGCTTTAGCTGTCACTCCATTGTGTCTTGTGGCTGCGGCTACAGCCTCCAATTTATCTAGAGAACGGCTCACTAAAGCCACGTCTATACCTGCTTTTGCCAAAGCTAATGCTGTTGCTTTGCCAATTCCACTACTTGCTCCAGTAATTAAAGCCCGTCGTTTCTGCTCCAAACTCATGCTGTCTCCCAATTTTTTGGCAGTTTTGCCAGCCCTGCTCATCCCATTATGAAAATCTTTTACCAGAAATAGATTAAATTAATCTTAAAATCCGATGATTTTCATTGAAAAATGCTATTATTCTTTGTTATTATCAGCTTCCTGATTAAATATTTTTGACGATAGGACAAAGAATTATAGCTTCGCCAATTAGGTAATGTCATTAAAACTAGTTGAGCAATCATGTCCCAACCTCTCGCTAAGAGTCGATGTGTGACATATATAAATGCCTATGGCTGCAATAGATTGTTAAAAATCATTAAGAGCCACAGGCAATTATAACACTGCAATTGTATCAATGAGCTATTTTCCAACGCTGATTAATGATTAACTTCAGTAAAAACGCCAATTTTGCGGAATTTTTCATAGCGCAGTTGCCGTCTTTCTGAGGCTGTTAAACTATTGAGTTGTTGGAGATTATCGAGTAATGCTTGCTTGAGGGTATTAGCAGCTTGCAGAGGTTCGGTGTGTGCGCCGCCAATGGGTTCAGGGAGAATTTGATCAATGATACCCAAGTTTTTCAGGTCGTGGGAAACAATTTTCAAGGCTACGGCGGCTTGGGGAGCTTTGCTAGCGTCTTTCCATAAAATTGCGGCGCAGGCTTCGGGGGTAGCGACGGTGTAGACAGCGTGTTCAAACATTAACAGGCGATCGCCAACACCAATACCCAAAGCACCACCAGAACCACCTTCACCGATGACTGTGCAGATAATGGGTACATCTAAAGAAAACATCTCGCGCAGATTATAGGCGATCGCTTCCCCTGCACCTTGGCGTTCTGCTACCACCGTGGGCAAAGCTCCCGGTGTATCGATAAATGTCAAAATCGGCATACTAAACTTATTGGCGTGTTCCATGAGGCGCATTGCTTTGCGATAACCTCCAGGGGTAGCCATACCGAAATTACGAGCGATATTATCTTTAGTATCGCGTCCTTTTTGATGACCCAAAATCACTACAGGTTGCCCAGCTAAACGAGCTACACCACCAATTAAAGCCGGATCATCACTTCCAGAGCGATCGCCATGTAACTCCATCCATTCATCACTAATCGCCTGGATGTAATCTAAGGTACTAGGGCGACGGGGGTGACGGGCAACTTGCAGGCGTTGTGCGGGAGATAAGGTACTAAAAATCTCCTCACGCAGTTGCATGGCGCGTGTTTCTAGTTTACGAATTTCTCCAGAAACATCAACACCATTTTCCTCTGCTAGTTGCCGAATTTGGTCAATCCGGTTTGCTAGTTCAGCTAAAGGTTTTTCAAAATCCAACAGTAAAGGTTTACGCTCAGTAGTAGCCATAAGTTAGGTATTGGGTATTGGGTATTGGGTATTAGGGCATGGGGCATGGGGCATGGGGCATCGGGCATCGGGCATTGGGCAATTCAATTTTGGATTTTAAATTTTGGATTGGATTTCAATCTAAAATCCGAAATCTAAAATCTAAAATTCTTTCCCTTGTCACCCAGTCCCCAATGCCCAATCCCCAATCCCCCGTCCCCAATCCCCAGTCTTAAACCAGCAGTGGTCTAAACCCATGTTTAACTGAAGCTCGACCAATCTGCTCCATTTTGTCTACGGTAATCTGATTACGCCCCCAAGAAAAGTTCGTGTATAACTTCTCAAATTCCAGTAACATTGATTCAGCAAAACAAGCAAATAACTGTCGTGCTGGCACTTCCATATTGACTATTTTCATAATTTTCCAGTCAATATCCAAGGAATGCTCTACAATGCCACCATTTAATACATACACACCAGGATGCTGAATTTTCGTACCTAAATTTTTAGGATAGCCACCATCAATCAATAGACAAGGTTGCTTCAAGGTAGTGGGGTCAATTTCTACGCCTTTGGGCATACTAGCCACCCAAACTACAATATCAGCTTGGGGTAACGCCTCATCCAAACCCATAATTTTCCCGCGTCCTAGTTCGGCTTGCAATTGTTGCAGACGTTCTTGGTTACGGGCTATCAGCAAGAGTTCTTTTACATCGGTTTTAGCATCTAACCACCGAGTGACTGCGCTACCAATATCACCTGTAGCTCCACATATAGCTACTGTAGCTTGGGAAAGGTCAATTCCTATTTGTTGGGATGCGGCTTCTACTTGACGGCAGATAATATAGGCTGTGTGTGTGTTGCCCGTAGTAAATCTTTCAAACTCTAGCTTGATGTTACGGACTTGCCTAAACTGCTCCAAGTTAAAATTTTCAAAAATAATTGAAGAAAAACCACCCAAAGCTGTAATATCAATGCCATGCTTTTGAGCATGAGCCATTGCGTTCAGGATTTTCCGTGTTGCAGCTTTAATCCGGCGATTTGCTAGCATCTCCGGTAAGAAGCAAGACTCTACATACTTACCTTCAATAATCTCACCAGTAATACTGGTAACTTTAATATGATCCACAATTTGGGGTGGCGCGCTGCACCAAAAATCTAGCCCTTGATCGGCGTATTCTGGGTATCCCAATTCTTGAGCTACCGCCTGAGCGTGTTCTAAACTAGTCAGATGTCCAATTAGACCAAACATGTAGTGATATATTAGGCGTGTGCCTTGTCGAAAGCGTGGATTTGGTTGGTAAGAGAATATACCTAACTCTTAAATCAGTTATCAGTTATCAGTTATCAGATATATGCTGGAGAATTTAAACCCAGGGATTTAAATGATAACTGTTCACCCAACACTGTTCACTGTTGAAAATACGATAAATAACTTCACCAGTGAGTGCTGAGTGCTAACAGCACCCAGCCAGAATAACTCAGCACTATGTTAAACAGATGCTAATCCGTAGGCTGATAAACGCATGATATCTCTGGTTGTGAAACCAATATTGCTCAGAGCTTCTCCATACTGAATCATAAAATCTTCTACTAGGGCTTCTTTTTCCATCGCCAGAGTTGCTGCATCTGCTTCTACTTGATTGAGCATTTTCCAAACTATAGGTAGGTTTTGGCGGTTAGCTGCTTCTAATTCTTCCTTAGAGTCGGTGAAATGTTCTTTTAGCCAAACTTCACCAAAGTTGAGGTGACTATATTCATCTTGGACAACTCCCTCGGTGATTTTGCGGGCGAAATCGTCCGCTACGGGGATGTAGATGTTGTATGCTGCGATCGCAAAACATTCAATGATCAAAGATTGAATTAATAAGCAAGTCACAACTTTACCTTCTGCGGCTGCTACTTGGAAATTTCCATGCAACCCTGCAAAGAACTCCTTAGCAAACTGCATATCTGGTTCTACTGCCAAATTGCGTCCACAAGCTTGAAACCCTTTCTTATGGCGACTTTCCATTTTTGAGAGGCGAATCAACTCATCTTTATGTTCTGGCAGGAGTTCAGCTAGTGTGATGTAATTCTCATACGCTTCTTGTTCACCTTCAATCACGATCGCATTAATGCGACTATAGGCATCTTTATATTTTTCGCTCTTGAAGTCTATTTCTAAATCGGCTGCAACCTGCGGCATAGTATCTTTACTCCTGTAACTTGAATCATTTAATACCAGAATTTAATTTACCCCATGTGTTAAGGGTAAAGTTCGCTGTTGTTTAATTTTACTTAACAAGTCACTATGTTATAGATTAGCTTTTGTAGGTTGTGATAACTCTACCAATTTAACCAATTCAATAGATCATGGTGAAAATTCTTGCTATTTGATGGAGTAATTCCTGCAAAATAGGCGTTAGGCATTCGGCTAGCAGGAGATAATTCACCCTCCAAATTTTGGATTTTAGATTGTTTTTGGTACAAGCCCCACTCGCCAGTGGTGTAGAAAAATCTAAAATCCCCAAGCCTCGAACCTTTAGGGTGAGAGTCAATCCAAAATCTCAAATCTAAAATCCAAAATTGGTTGACTTAATTTCATACTTATACCCCTATACTCATGTCTAAATCAAACTGGAGTCTACAATCTGCCAATTTTTTCAGCCTAGCAGGACTAATATTCGGTGCAGTGATTGTTCTATCCCCATTGTTGGTGGTTTTTCTCACATCCTTTGCACCTCCGGGAGCAAACATAGAACTTTTGCCCAAAAATAATTGGTCTTGGGCTAATTACCGCGATGCGTGGCAACGAGGTCAATTTTTATTGGCATTTGCTAATTCTACCTTGGTAGCGATCGCTGTGACGGCATTTCAGATTGTGACTTCGGCTTTGGCAGGTTATGCGTTGGCCAGATTAAAATTTCGTGGACAACAAGCACTGTTGTTGGTAGTCTTAGCTACTCTGGTGATCCCATTTCAATTGTTGGTGATTCCCATCTTTTTGGTGTTGAAGTGGGGACACCTGATCAATACCTATGGGGCATTGATTTTACCAACGGCTGTCAACGGTTTTGGCATTTTTCTCTTACGTCAATATTTCCAGACAATTCCAGTAGAGTTGGAAGAAGCTGCAACGATTGATGGCGCAAATAGACTACAAATTCTGTGGCAAGTCATGTTACCTTTAGCTCGTCCTGCCTTAGTGACGCTGTTTCTATTTACATTTATCGCTGAATGGAACGACTTATTTAAGCCACTCGTATTTACCACCCGGCCAGAGTTAAGAACGGTGCAGCTAGCGTTAGCGGAATTTCAGGAGCAGTTTACCAATAATTGGCCGTTAATGATGGCGGCGGTGACAATTGCTACTGTTCCTGTGATGCTGCTATTTCTCATAGGTCAGCGTCAGTTTATCAGAGGGATTGCTACAACAGGTATTAAAAGTTAGTTGTTATTCACTACTGCTAGGCTACTCAGCACATTCGCCACAAAGCTCCAATAGCTAGAGTAGCCAATCTTTTTAGGTAGACTTGGGCGGGCGGGGTGAGTAATTAGCGATCGCTGTAATGTAAATTAAATGCACTAATAATACTAAAACCCAACCAGATGTTAACCAGGGCAGCCACTCCCAAGATGCGGTTGTCAAGTTATGAAAGAACCATAGGCCAGAGTTGATTGTAGCAGTAACGGCTACATGAACCGCGAAATTCATGCGATCGTCTAATTTACGAAATTCAGGGTCATTGCGATCGGGTTTGCGAGGCCAACGAGGAGGCATAAATATTTATTACGATTTTTAACACACTTACTTATCTTAAGCTTTTTGGGGATTGAGTGTATATGTTAGGCAAAGTACCATGAGATACCTTGAAAAATCAAGACATCAACCAATTGGATGATTTGGGAACTGCCAGGCATCTCAAATGGTTCTGCTTGTTGATAGAGGGAGGTAACAAATTCCTCAGTGAAGATGTTAACAATCTCTAGTGGTGCTAAAAATGGCTAAAGCAAACCCAGTGCAAATCCAGAAACACCTCAAAGGTGTTGACTACCCTGCAAATAAACAAGAATTAATTCAACACGCTCAAAAGCAGGGGGCCGATCGCAATATACTTTCACTTCTGGAGAAATTACCAGAAAATGACGAATACGATACCCCAACGGACGTTAATAAAGCCATAGGCGAGATAGATTAGTGGGCAGGGAGCAGGGGAGCAGGGAGTAGAGGAGTAGGGAGCAGAGGAGCAGGGGGCAGGGAGCAGGGAGCAGGGAGCAGGGGGAGACAAGGAAGACAAGGGAGACAAGGGGAAGAATTTTAGATTTTAGATTTTGCGGAAAGTCTGTAGCAAGATCCCGCAGGGTGCGGAGGTTTCCTCCGAACAGAACTTTCCAAGACGGATTTTAGATTGAAATCCAATCCAAAATTGAAAATCCAAAATCCAAAATTGAATTGCCCAATGCCCCATTCCCTATTCCCTATTCCCCAAAATAATCCCCTGATTTACCGCCAGTTTTACTAACTAAGCGAATTGCTTCAATTTGCATAGATTTTTCTAAAGCTTTAGCCATATCGTACAAAGTCAAAGCTGTAATCGAAACAGCCGTTAAAGCTTCCATTTCTACGCCGGTTTCAGCTTGAGTTTTAACTGTAGCCTGAATTTGATAGCCAGGTAGTTCAGGATCAGGTGTGATTTCGACGGCAACTTTTTGCAGGGGTAAGGGGTGACACAGAGGAATTAAATTAGATGTCTGTTTAGCCGCCATAATACCAGCTATTCTAGAAGTGGCTAAAACATCCCCTTTAGGAGTGTTACCTGCTTGAATTGCCGCTAAAGTAGCTGGTAGCATCCGCACTTGGGCAGCAGCTACAGCTTCCCTGACGGTAGATGCTTTCTCTGACACATCTACCATTTGAGCTTGTCCCTTGTGATCAAGATGAGTTAGGTTCTCAAAATTTTTTGGAAAATTCTCTTGCATTATTCCCGAGGAAAGTGTTACTATATATTTCTTGTAAGGGCGTGTAGCTCAGTGGACTAGAGCACGTGGCTACGGACCACGGTGTCGGGGGTTCGAATCCCTCCTCGCCCGTTTGATAAAGAAAAAGGCAAAAGTCAGGTTTTGATATCTGGCTTTTGTCTTTTTTTTATCGGGAATTGGGAATTGGGCATTGGGCATTGGGCATTGGGTTAAAATCTCCCTTGTCTCGCTGCTCCCCTGCTCCATCTGCTCCCTGCCCCCTCCTTTCCTATTCCCTATTCCCCATTCCCTATTCCCCATTCCCTATTCCCTATTCCCCATTCCCCATTCCCTATTCCCCATTCCCTATTCCCCATTCCCTATTCCCCATTCCCTATTCCCCATTCCCTATTATTCAATGAATAGGCATCTTGACCACGACCTAAAGCAAAAAGTAGAGATTGCGAGGGGTTTTTGCTGGATAGGGTGAGGAAGATAATGAGTCCTAGGAAGGTTAAGATACTGGTGTAGCCATACATATTTTGATAGCCGAAGTTTTCCGCGATAAATCCGAGAATGGGAGCAGCGATCGCAATTCCCAAGTCGAAACCAGCGATACACAGGGATAAAATCCGCCCCCGCTCGTGGGGTAAAGAACGATCTACCATTAATGTTGTCATCATAGACATAACTGTGCCACCACCACAGCCTTCAACTAAGGCTGCCAAAATGAAGGTTGAGGTACTATTAGCTTGCCACAACATCACACCGGCTAAAGTATAAGTACTGATACCAAAAGTAATAAATAAACCACGCCCAAAGCGATCGCTAGCTTTGCCTGTGAATAATCGGAAAATAAAACTAGCGATCGCTGCTATGGTAAAAAACAACCCAGCGTTAAAATCCACCCCGGTCGATTTGATAAACAATGATATAAATACGTGTACAGCACCGACAGAGATACCAATCAGCAACATGACTAAAGCTGGCACTCTCACCCGTGGACTCAGCAAAATCTGCCAAAATTTCGCACTTTCACCTAAATTGTGCTGATATATCTCTGTATGGGGAATAATGATTTGTACTGTTCCCACAAGTCCCATAAATCCTAATGCCGCACAGAATAGAAATAAGGTTGAGTAACTAGTTTGAGTTGCTAAATATTCCCCTATAGCCGGCCCTATTGCCATGCCGAGAGGTGTGGTTAAACTCATATAACTAATGATTTCGCCACGTACAGCCACAGGGGATAAATCTGATACTAATGCACTGTAGCCAGTGGTGAAAGCAGCAATGCTAATACCGTGAAAAATTCGCACCAAGATCAACATCGGAATTGATGTAAAGCCTAAATAACCAAAGGGTGCTAAAAAAGCCACTGTTGTGCCAATTAATAACACCAACTTCCGACTATATTGATCCGCCCACTTTCCTAAGATGGGGCGAAACAGCAATAATCCAATGGCAAAACCACCCATGACAATGCCAATTTCTTGCTTGCTGTTACCTATACTCTCCATGTAAACAGGTAGAGTAGGTAGAAACATCCCTGTACTAGACCAGAATAATAAACCTACCGCAAATAGAATCAGCAGGTTACGTCTGAGGTTTGTGTCAAAAGTATGAAAAGCTTTCAAGGCAGGTGCAAATTAATGCTAGGTGTGTAGCAGAATTAAGTAGTCAAATCAATTCAAAATTCCGTCTGATGTGAATTAGTAAGGGCGGGTTCACACAAATTATTGTTAATAATTAATAATTTTTTTTAACCCGCCCCTACAAATATGTACAAAATCATAAAATTTTAGTTCACATTTAGGTGTAAATTCCGAAATCGAATTTGCTAAGTACTCAATTCTGCATCATTATTGTTACGCTAGTTATCTTTTTTTGCCACAACTTCCCGCACACGATATATTGGCCTGCCTTGGGATTCGTGGTATGTACGCATCATTAACTCTGCCAATAGTCCAAAGCTAAATAGTTGTACTCCCGTAACTAGCAGTAGTACCGCCAAGATGAGCAAAGGACGATTACCAATCATCTCACCCATTGCTAGCTTAAGGAAAGTCAAATAAATTCCTAAAACTACCCCTAAAAACATAGAAAGTAGCCCTAATAAGCCAAAAACGTGCATTGGGCGGGTAAGGAACTTCTTCATAAACAAAATGGTGAGCAAATCCATTAACACTCGGAAGGTTCTGGAGATGCCATACTTACTGCGGCCAAAACGTCGGGCATGATGACGCACAGGCATTTCTGTAATTCTTGCCCCTTCGATGTAAGCTAGTGCAGGCAGAAACCGGTGGAGTTCACCGTAGAGATTCATATCTGCCACGAGTTCCGCACGATAGGCTTTGAGGGAACAGCCATAATCATGAATATTAACGCTAGTAGTGCGACGAATTAGCCAATTCGCAATTTTAGAAGGTAGCAGACGATTTAAAGCCCCATCTTGGCGATTTTGCCGCCAACCACTGACTAAATCGTAACCTTCCTCTAACTTGGCTAACAACATCGGAATATCAGCTGGGTCATTTTGCAAATCAGCATCTAAAGTGACGATCGCTTTACCCATCGCATATTTAAATCCTGCCGCCATTGCCGCCGTTTGTCCATAATTGCGCCGCAGAATCACCGCCTTTAAATCAGGGCGAATTTGTGCCTGTTCCTTCAGAAATTGCGCCGAACCATCACTAGAACCATCATCAACACAGATGATTTCATAGCTTAACTCACTAGCACTAAGAGTAGATGCGATCGCCTCCAATAATAAAGGCAAACTCTCCACCTCATCCCGCACTGGTACAACCACCGATACATCTGGAAGAACAGCAGAAATCAAACCATTCTCCTCATTTAATAATCCTGGAATCAATGCACTCCTCATAAGCAATTCAAAATTAAAAATTGGGCATGGGGCATGGGGCAGAACAATTCAAAATTCAAAATTCAAAATTGAAGAGTTTTACTCCCCCTGCTGCCTTGCTCCCTGCTCCCCTACCCCCTTGTCTACCTTGTCTACCTTATCTCCCCCTGCCTCCCCTGCCCCCTGCCCCCTGCCCCCTAGCCTCTTTACCCTACCCCCCTACCCTCATAACTTCTCACCACCCGGCCAGCCCCTCGTAATTGCTGATAGTATGACTGACTGACGACATCTCCCTGTTCCGAGAGGATGTCAATGCCTATACCATTGCGCCCTTGTTGTTTGCCGGAACTATGGATGTAATGACCATTTCCTAAATACAAGCCTACATGGGTGATTTTTATGGGTGTGCCGAAAAATACTAAATCTCCTGGTGCTAATTCAGTAATATTAATGCTTTGGGTGAAAGCTTCTTGTTGATAGGCATCTCTAGGCAACCAAATACCCACGGAAGCAAAAGCGGACTGCATTAATCCTGAACAATCATAATTTGGCCCTACTGTGCCACCCCAAAGATAATAATTGGACTGCTGCATGGCTGTTTGGGTAAAAGCAATCACTTTTGGTAGCAATTGTTTAATTTCCGCCTCGGAAAGTGACTGAGCCTGATAAAGTACAGTAGCAGGTTGTATTAAACTAACATCACTAAAAGATACCCACCCTGGATAGTCGTCCTCACATAAATACACCTCAACTGCTGTACCTTGCTGATTTGATGTTACCCGTAAATGTCGCCCAACTGCGGCCTGAGTTGCTAGGCGGGTGCATTCAGGAGAATCATATAAGTTCAAATCGGCTAGACATTCACACTCATTTAAGGTCAAGTTGAGGATTTGAGATTCTATATTAGAGAGCATTCTGCAATGGTTTTTTTTAGCAAAGATGAACAATTAGAAAATCTGGGTAATGGCATTTTAGAGGCTACTTGGTCAGCATTTCCGGCCTTAGCCCGTGATCAAATAGCGTTGACTTGGATTGTTTATGATCCCCCTGTGCCAGTTAATACTGGTGGGGCTTTAACTCCTGACGCTTTTTGGCATCATCCTGTACGCGGTTTTAATTATCGTGGTGGAGAACGGATTTATCCGGCGAGTGTAGTTAAGCTGTTTTATTTGGTAGCAGCCAACGAATGGGTAGAAAAAGGCATGGCTCAACCCTCTAAGGAATTAGAGCGGGCTTTGCGCGATATGATTGTTGATTCTAGCAATGATGCCACCAGTTTAGTTGTTGATATTTTGACGGGGACGACATCAGGCCCGGAATTACCACCAGCCCCCTTTGAAACTTGGAAACAGCAACGTAATTTTGTTAACCGCTACTTCCAATCTTTGGGATGGGAGGAGATAGACAGTATTAACGTTTGTCAAAAAACTTGGGGTGATGGCCCTTATGGAAGGGAGAGGGCATTTTATGGAGAGATGTTTGAAAATCGCAATATGTTAACGACCAATGCGATCGCCCGTTTATTACATAGTATTGTGGGAGGCGTGGCGGTTTCTAGTGAGCGATCGCAAAATATGATGGCTTTACTTAAACGCAGCCTTAACCCCGATGATTTACCCAAAAATGTTGAAGAAGACCAAATCACAGGTTTTCTCGGTGGTGGACTCCCCCCAAATAGTCAAATTTGGTCAAAAGCCGGTTGGACAAGTCAAGTACGTCATGATGCAGCCTATATTGAGTTACCAGATCAACGTCCCTTCTTATTGGTAGTGTTTACTGAAGGCAAAGACCACGCCCAAAATCGCCAGATTTTACCTTTTATATCACGGTTGGTAGGGGAGGCGATCGCTTCTCTGTAAGAGAGGGTATAGGGGGCAGGCTTGCCCAATTTGTCATAATTTATGCAAAGTTAAGCAACACACTGAGGTGAGAACAGCCATAATTGAAAGCGATTTTGACACATCTCCCCTTTGTGCAATCAAATTTATGAGTCAAACCCATCAAGTCCTAATTCACCTGGGCGAAAAGCTTAACCAAATCATCGTCGGACAATCTACCTTAGTACAGCAATTACTCATAGGACTATTATCAGGCGGACACATCATTTTAGAAGGTGTGCCGGGAACTGGTAAAACCCTCCTTGTGAAAGTATTAGCTCAACTTATCCAAGCTGAGTTTCGTCGGGTGCAACTAACACCAGATGTTTTACCTTCAGATATTACCGGGACAAATATTTTTGACTTAAATAGTCACAGCTTCACCTTGAAGAAGGGGCCTGTATTTACCGAAGTCTTACTAGCAGACGAAATTAACCGCACTCCTCCCAAGACACAAGCAGCTTTATTAGAAGCAATGGAAGAAATGCAAGTTACCTTGGATGGTGAAAGCTTGCCATTGCTGGATTTATTTTGGGTGATTGCGACACAAAACCCCTTAGAATTTGAAGGGACTTATCCTTTACCAGAAGCGCAACTAGATAGGTTTTTATTCAAGCTAGTAGTAGATTATCCCGATCAAACTGCCGAAAAGCAAATGTTATTAAATCGTCAGAGTGGTTTTGCTGGAAGACGTTTAGAAATTAACCGTTTGCAAGCAGTAACAACGGTAGCAGAAATTTTACAAGCAAGACAAGCAGTTAAAAGCGTCCAAGTCTCCGAGGCGATTATTGACTACTTATTAGCATTGGTGAGAACCTCACGCCAAGCTGCTGATTTAGCTTTGGGTGCATCACCCCGTGCCGCCGGTGCTTGGTTACAAACTTCCCAAGCTGCCGCCTGGTTAGCAGGGCGAGATTTTGTCACCCCAGATGATGTGAAAGCAGTTGCCTTACCTCTATTGCGCCATCGTTTAATTCTCAAGCCGGAAGCAATGTTAGATGGTTTACAAATTGATACTGTAATTGCATCAGTCATGAACCAAGTACCTGTACCAAGGTAAGTAGGTTGGCGTTAAAAATTGTCGTTGGGATAAGGCAGGGGGCTTAATTAATTCAAAATTCAAAATTCAAAATTCAAAATTAGGGGGCAGGGGAGACAAGGAAGGGGGACAAGGGAGACAAGGGAGAGAATTATTTTTTATTCCTATGCCCAATGCCCTATGCCCTATGCCCAATTTTTAATGAGTGTGAAAATTGAAGTTCTTAAGCATTTCCAGAAACTTGGACACAGCAGGAATATGTAAACAATGAGATAAAACTGCTATTCCTATGACTGTTTCTAAAGGTTGGGGTAAGCTATATACTTGCACTTCTGGAGGAATGGGTACAGCTGCTAAATGTGGTAGGATGGCTGCGCTTAATCCTTGATTGACTAAATTGACAATGGTAGATTCATCTTGAATATTGCTGGTGGTATGAATAAAAGGTGCTACCTGTTTTAAGTGATGATGTAAAGTTTGTTCACCGGTTAAGGAAGTCAGGATAACTGGTGAATACCCTTCTATATCCTCCCAAGTGATTTTTAAATTGCTAATTTTGGCTGTTGGTGGGAGTAAAACTACATAGTCATCCCGCATAATTTCCCACACTTTAAATTCATCGCTTGTAGGTAGATAAGTAATCCCTAAATCAGCACGTCCATCACGTAAACATTGTTCTGCTTCAAGGTAAGAAAAACATTCGATAATTGTGACACAAACATCTGGGAATTGGTCATGAAACTGTGCGATCGCTTTTGGTAATAAATGAGTAGCTACACTGCGAAAAGCTGCTATCCTAACATGGCCACCACGCAAGCCTTTATGGATGTTGGCTTCTTGCTGCATCATCTCTAAATGCTGCATTGCTTGACGAGCATGATGTAAAACTCTTTCCCCCGCAGGTGTCAAAACTGCACCATAACGACCTCTAGCAAATAATGGTACACCTAGTTCATCCTCTAAAGTAGCGATCGCATGACTAACTGCCGGTTGAGTAAGTTCTAATTCTAAAGCTGCTTCACTGAAATTGCCGCGCTCCGCTACTGCAACTACGGCGCGAAGTTGGGAGATTTTCATGGGCAATTAATGAGGTTAAATTTATACAATAATTTACTTGATTCCTATTCCAAATAAGTTTGAGACAATCTGATCCTGATCTGTATCCTTTATTTTCACATTTTTACATTGATTCTATAAATTCAATTTATAGAAAAATACAACTCATGATTTGATTCTTAATAGAAACTTTCTGGCAATCATCTTAACTCAATAACAATCAGGAATAATCTTATGCAAGATAATATTAGATGTCTACAACCTAAAGGCATAGAAACACCTAATAACATAATATTGATTAATGATTTCTGCCAGCAATTTATACTAAAATTATGGCAAAAATTACTAAAGATATTGCTGTTATAACTGAGCAAAATTTATGTTAATCAAATAATTAATTATTAAAGAGTGAGGAAAATCCACACCACTTTTACCTCCCCTACTTAATACAGCAGATTCGATGTTTATGAGGTAAAGCAACTGATGAAAAAAAGTAATGAGTAAGAAATTTACTTATTACTTATTACTCATTACTCATTACTTATTACTCATGCTGTACGTGACTTACTTCAAAAGTGCTGTATGTACTCAGTGGAGTTACTAAACCATCAATACTAACAATATTTTTCTGTTGTTGATAATCTTTAACGCCCTGTTCTCCTTTTTTATCTGCCCAATTGACTAAAGTATCTCGTTGACCTTTATATTCATAAAGTGGGACACCAAAACCACAGGATGTCTGCACTCGTTCTACATCAACAACAATAATTTGACGATTTCCCGGAATTGGGGAAAACAAAGCATACAAGGAATCCCAATCAGGGAAACTTGGTAAAATTGTCTTACCCTTGCCATAAAGACGTAAAATACAAGGGGGTTCTTCAAAAGCACAAAACATCAAAGTAATCCGCCCGTTTTCTGCTAAATGGGCTGAAGTTTCGTTACCACTGCCTGTTAAATCTAGGTAAGCGACTTGATGGGGAGAAATGAGGCGGAAACAATCTAATCCTTTAGGCGAGAGATTAACATGACAATCAGCACTTAAGGGTGCAGAAGCCACAAAAAATATTTGTTGAGTCGTAATAAACTCTTGGAGTTGTGGTGTAATACAGTCAAAAACTTTAGCCATACACTCAAAAAATAGGGAGTAGGGGATGGTAATAATCTGGTGTAGTCTGATGGTGAAGCTAGAAGTATTTTAAAGTGCGATCGCCACCTACTAAGTAGAATGAGGTAAATAATTAAAGGTTTGTAGTGAGAACTTTAGTTCTCAA
>JBODRP010000022.1:0-34117 GCA_050633005.1 Trichormus sp.
CTCAAATAATAGTATAAACTCTGACTAAAAAACGGATGATGAAATTTTTAGATTCTTTTAAGCTCCACTAAATCGCTCCCGTATATACTGGCAAGCAATACTGTGTATAAAGTAACAATAGCATCTTAGTAGTTGTAATGAAGCGATCGCCTGCTACTGTTGTATATATCTCTTTAAGCTCAAACTGAAAAACGACACAAAATAAACTAAAAACAAGAACGCATTAGTTTTACCCGTCTTAACAGCCTCAGATATCTCAATTACTCTTTGAAAACCTGCTTTTTCGCCCGTGAACCTAATATATAATTCGTAAACTAGATTTCTGACTCGTAAACTAGATTTCTGACTCGTAAACTAGATTTCTGACTCGTAAACTAGATTTCTGATTCGTAAACTAAGTTTCTGAGTTGTAAACTAGATTTCTGATTCGTAAATTAGATTTTTGAGTCGTAAATTAACGTGAGTTCGATGGCCTCTCCCCAACCCCTCTCTCTTGAAAAGTTCTGTACGGAGGAAACCTCCGCTCAGACTTTTCGCTCCGACGCGGAGAGGGGCTTAAATATCTAGAAAGCTCAAAGAAAGATTAAGGTTTTTAAGCCTCTCTCCTTGCAGGCTACCGTGTACAAACAAGTAGAATTACCCCCCTTAATCCCCCCTTGGAAATGGGGGAAACAAGAAAATTCAGTTCCCTCCCATTTCCAAGGGGAGGGTTAGGGTGGGGTAAACAGAGGACTGATAGTGATCCGATCACTTGTGTGTACACCGTAGCTCCTTGCAGGGGAGAGGTTTGGAGAGGGGTTTTTTAACTTCGTCGAACTCACGTTAAATTAGTTAGGCGCAAGCCGTAACACACCTAAATATTTGGGTGATGGGTGACGCGATCGTTAACAAAACCTACATCACCTGTGTACCTAATATTCTGTTATGCTCAACAAATGAGGTGCAAGAGTGCCATCATTTGTTATTAAAACAAATATTTTTGCTGAACTGTCACGAATAAAGACTAAACTAAAAAGTCTTGTGCAGCAAAACTTCTAACTTATAAATGATGTAATCATGTCTAAGGTTCTCGTCTCCGATCCTATTGACCAAGCTGGGATTGACATTCTCTCGCAAGTTGCTACCGTTGATGTCAAAACAGGTCTGAAACCAGCAGAATTAATAGAAATTATTGGTGAGTATGACGCGTTGATGATTCGTTCGGGAACGCGGGTAACTCAAGAAATCATCGAAGCAGGTACTCAACTGAAAATCATCGGACGTGCCGGTGTTGGTGTCGATAATGTAGATGTGCCTGCTGCTACCCGGCGGGGTATTGTTGTAGTTAATTCCCCGGAAGGTAATACGATCGCGGCAGCAGAACACGCCCTAGCAATGATGCTGTCTTTGTCTCGTCATATACCCGATGCTAACGCTTCCGTGAAAAGTGGCGTGTGGGATCGCAAAACTTTTGTAGGGGCAGAAGTATACAAAAAAACCCTCGGTATCGTCGGCTTAGGTAAAATCGGTTCTCATGTGGCGGCTGTAGCCAAAGCTATGGGCATGAAACTACTAGCTTACGATCCCTTCATTTCTAGAGAAAGAGCAGAACAAATCGGCTGTCAGTTAGTAGATTTAGATTTACTGATTCAGCAGGCGGATTATATCACCCTACATATCCCCAAAACGCCAGAAACCGCCCATCTGATCAACGCCCAAACCCTGGCAAAAATGAAGCCCACAGCCCGGATTATCAACTGCGCTCGTGGTGGTATCATTGATGAAGCAGCTTTAGCCGCAGCCATTAAAGCAGGAACGATCGCCGGTGCAGCCTTAGACGTGTTCGAGTCTGAACCCTTGGGTGAATCAGAATTGCGATCGCTCGGTAAAGAGATGATCCTTACCCCCCACTTAGGCGCGTCCACAACAGAAGCCCAAGTCAATGTAGCTATAGACGTAGCCGAACAAATCCGCGATGTACTTCTCGGTTTACCCGCCCGTTCCGCCGTCAACATCCCCGGACTTGGCCCCGATATTATCGAAGAACTCAAGCCCTATATGCAGCTAGCAGAAACCTTGGGCAACTTAGTCGGACAGCTAGCAGGCGGCAGAGTAGAACTACTGAACGTCCGTCTCCAAGGGGAACTAGCAACTAATAAAAGTCAACCCCTAGTCATAGCTGCCCTCAAAGGCTTACTTTATCAAGCCCTCAGAGAACGGGTAAACTACGTCAACGCCAACATCGAAGCCAAAGAACGGGGAATCCGCGTCATCGAAACCCGTGATGCTTCCGCCCGTGACTACGCAGGCTCATTACGTTTAGAAGCCACAGGTACTTTAGGAACTCATTCTGTAACTGGTGCATTGTTAGGCGATAAAGAAATTCACCTCACCGATGTTGACGGCTTCCCCATCAACGTACCACCCAGCAAATATATGCTGTTTACCCTGCACCGGGATATGCCAGGAATCATTGGTAGACTTGGTTCTCTATTGGGTAGCTTTAACGTCAACATTGCTAGTATGCAAGTAGGCCGCAAAATTGTACGCGGTGATGCAGTTATGGCTCTCAGTATTGATGATCCCCTACCAGATGGGATTTTAGCAGAGATTACCAAAGTAGACGGTATTCGGGACGCTTATACAGTAACTTTATAAAGGCAGGGGGAGCAGAGGGAGCAGGGGGGGGCAGGGGGAGCAGGGGGAGCAGGGGGAGAAAAATACAATGCCCAATGCCCAATGCCCCATGCCCCATGCCCTAATATTTTTGAATTTTGAATTTTGAATTTTGAATTGATTAGCCCAATGCCCCATGCCCCATGCCCTAATATTCTTTAATTTTGAATTTTGAATTTTGAATTGATTAGCCCCATGCCCTTTCACTTCTCTTATGGCAAACACTTGGTGGGAATTACAGATATTATGTGAACCAGCGTTAGAAGACTCGGTTTTCTGGCGTTTGGAGGAATTTGGCTGTCGGGGAACAGCTAGTGAAAGCAAGGGAACTGACTGTTTAGTTAAGGGTTACTTACCTACATTTCAAGCACAGCTACTAGATTTGGCTGCTTTGGGGCTATGGCTGCGGCAAGATGCTCTATGTGTAGGATTATCTAGCCCTAACTTGAATTGGCAACTCATTGATGAGGAAGATTGGGCTAGTAGCTGGAAACAATACTGGCAACCGCAAGAAATTGGCGATCGCTTTTTGATCAATCCTGCATGGCTACCATTACCAGAAAACTCCGACAGATTAGTGATTCGTCTTGACCCAGGTGTAGCTTTTGGTACAGGCAATCATGCGACAACCCAACTGTGTTTAGAATCGCTAGAAATGCGTTTAAGCTCAGTTCCACAGTCGTTTATGGCAACAAATGCTAAAAAAGAACCTGTAGTAATTGCGGATATTGGCTGTGGTTCTGGTATCTTAGCAGTGGGGGCAGTGCTATTAGGTGCAGAAAAAGTCTATGCTGTAGATACTGATCCCCTAGCAGTGCAATCTACCTTTAGTAATCGCGCCCTCAATGATGTGAGTCCAGAACGCATAGTTCCCGCCGAGGGTAGCGTAGACATTTTAAAAAAACTCATTGAGAAGCCAGTAGATGGAATTGTCTGCAATATTTTGGCTGATGTGATTATTCAATTAGTCCCAGAAATCACCGAAATATCTCAAAAGAATACATGGGCAATTTTCAGTGGCATTTTAATAGAACAATCAAACTCTGTAGCTGAGGCTTTAGCCAAACATGGTTGGGTAGTCGCTACCATGTGGAAGCGCAAAGAATGGTGTTGTTTAAATGTACGCCGTTCGTAATTAATGTGAGTCTCCGTTAGAGACTCACATTAATTACGAATTACGAATTACGCCTAATGTGAATTAGGACAATCTTCTATCCAGTAAATAAATAGCCTATGGGCGGTGCGTATCAAACTCGGTAGGGGCGGGTTAACAAACATTATTAATGATTAACTCTTGATCTTGGTGAACCCGCCCCTACAAATATCTAGGGATTTACAAGATTTTAATTCACATTAGACATGAATTACGAATTACGAATTACGAATTACGGATATCTTCTACTACCAGCACCAACTACGCCAATTTTGTGACGATAGGAAAGCTCTGCACCAAACCAACCAGAAATGCTGGTGAGAGTACCGACGATTAAAGAAAGTAATAGTCCCCAGGGTAAGATTCTGGCTTCAACGTCTCCTAGTCGAAGTAGAAAATTGACGACAGTTAAGGCTAACAGAGAAACATTGAGAATCAAGTGCGCCCAACCTGCTTGACGTTTACGGACGCGTTCAATTTGGAGAAAATCACTTAAACCGATGATAGCAGCTATAACACCGCTCGCTAATCCCAGTCCGATTAACCAAAAACTAGCCCTCGCCCAAAAGAAATCACGGGTTAGCCAATAACCAAAATCACTACCGAAGGCGGCTGCTAAAAAGGCGATGGGGAAAATTATACTTAAGGGATGTAGAGGATGTCCAGCGATCGCTACTGTACTGGGTACACCAGAATCACGATATTCTCGATCATCACTTTCAATCACTGGGGGAATATTAGGGAATGGTGTGGAAGCTGAGGAATTTGTAGTAGTTGTTTCTGTGGTTTCCATAATAGTTATCCTAATTTTCACCAAAGGGAATTTGTTCTATGTCCGCTTGTGCTT
Organism: Trichormus sp.; assembly: GCA_050633005.1. Lineage (GTDB taxonomy): Bacteria > Cyanobacteriota > Cyanobacteriia > Cyanobacteriales > Nostocaceae > Trichormus. The sequence continues at coordinate 4,656 of JBODRP010000022.1, forward strand.
GCAAGGTGAGTTTACCTGTGTCTACTTCTAATTCTTGAACTCGCAAACTCATTCCTTCTAAATCAAAGTTACTCAAGTTCAATATTTCACTGGTTTGTGCTATTAATGCTTGAGTTAATTGTGGTGAAATCTCCTCACCTTCACCATAGGTGACATTTTCCAAGGTGACAGTTGTGCCATGAGAATTGACACGAGGTACTGCTGTAAAGGCAACTTGGTGAGTTACATTATTTTCTACTATCAAAATGCTCGCATTGATTGCAACTTTACCCTCACCTGGCAGGCGAAAATCTACCTGTTGAGGTATAACTGTTTTGAGTTGCCCATCGATATTAATTTTCTGGTTTTGAATTTGGTTACGGATATATTCCGAGTTAAAAGCGCGGTTGATATCTGCTTGAGTTAATACTACCCTAGCCTTACCTGTTGTTGGTTTTGTCAGTTCAATTTTCCCAAAAGCCGCACGTAAAGGATTAATAGCCACGCTATTGATTTCCATGTTTATTTCCTCCATACGGAGGTCTTTTTGCATGACTAACCCTTCACCTGCGATCGCAACTGATTCTACTTCTCCTTGTACTAGCTTTAATGGGTCAGTTTTAATATTTACATCTAAATTTTCTACTTCATCTAACTGGCTAGATAAACCGATTTCTGCGGTTTTATTTAAAGCCTGTTCGCCTATTCCAGAAACATCTGGCATTATTAACTAAACTCCTAAGTTTTAAATATCTTTGAGCTAATTTAGAAAAATCATCTGGAAATTTTATCTATCTAACGACAGAGTAAATCCTAAATATCTATCTATCTGCAAGTATAAGTATCAGTTTATATCAATGGAAAACTGTATTTCTATCCTGAGTTATGAGACTAATCGCTCAAAAGAAAGAGGGATATTACTATTAAATATGTCAAATTTATCTTGGTAAGAATACGAGTATTTTTTTTGAGGAGAACTCCCAATGGTATCAACTTTAGATGATACAAAACGTAATGCTATTGCTGCTAAATTGGCAGATATGAAATTAATTCAACAGCTGATTATAGAGAACGAGCAATTATTTTTGAGAGAATCAACTGATAACGAAATCAATGATCGCTTTCGGAATATGCTCGATGACGATCGCAAAAATTTGGGGATTCTCGAAACTGTCAATGTCCAATATGGCATTCAACAAGAACCATGTAACACAGTGCGAGAAATGGTAGACAAGCTGCGCCAAATGATGCAAGGCTCACAATTAAGTTTTTATGAAAAAGTATTTCAGCATGAATTGTTGAAGCATCAACAAGTTATGAGTGGGTTGCTAATTCACAAAGCAGCACAAAAAGTAGGTGCGGATGTCATGGCTGCAATTGGGCCTCTCAACACCGTTAACTTTGAAAATCGCGCTCACCAAGAACAACTCAAAGGTATTTTAGAAGTCTTAGGAGTCCGCGAACTCACAGGGCAAGAAGTTGATCAAGGTATTTGGGGACGCGTTCAAGATGCAATGGCCGCTTTGAGTGGTGTGGTAGGTAGTGCCGTCACCCAAGGTTCTGACAAACGGGATATGAATATCCAAGATGTGCTGCGTTTAGATCACAACAAAGTCAACATCCTATTTACTGAAATCCAGCAAAGCAATGATCCCCAAAAGATTCAAGAATATTTTGGTCAAGTTTACAAGGATCTAACCGCTCACGCTGAAGCTGAAGAAGAGGTAGTTTATCCTAGAGTACGTTCTTTCTACGGTGACAGAGATACCCAAGAACTCTATGATGAACAAGCCGAAATGAAGCGGATGTTAGAGCAAATCAAAGCTATGAGTCCCTCTACATCAGAGTTTAAAAATAGAGTCAGACAGCTAGCAGATATCGTCATGGATCACGTTCGTCAAGAAGAAAACACCATGTTTGCAGCGATTCGTAGCAATCTCAGTTCTGATCAAACCGAGCAACTAGCGACACAATTTAAAGCAGCTAAAAGCCGTATTCAAGAAAGATTAGGTGGTCAAGCTACGGGTGCGGGAGTGTAATTCGTAATACCCTACGGGTTCGCGTAGCGTCTCGGAGAGAAGGCTAACGCCTACGTAATTCGTAATTCCTAATACTCGCAAAGCGAGTTCGCGGAGCGTTACGCAGTAAAGCAAGCTACGTAATTCGTAATTACCTGGGGGTTAAATTAGAGGCTAATGTTCTATTAGCCTCTAATACTTTTTGTTAAATTCCTAACCTTTGGTAAACCTGATCTAAATGACGCAGATGTTGCTGGGGGTCAAAACATACAGCAATTTCTGCTGGTGATAGCTTTTGAGTTACACGGGAATCTTGGATAATTAAGTCGTGGAAGTTACCTTCTGGCTTATTCCAAGCAGCGTGAGCGTTTTGTTGCACGATCGCATATGCTTCTTCGCGGCTCATTCCCTTTTCTACTAAAGCCAATAGCACTTTCTGACTGAATACCACTCCCCCATAACAGTTGAGATTCCGCGCCATGTTTTCTGGGTAGACTAGCAGGTTTTTCACCAATTCGGTGATTTCTATCAGCATGAAATGGGTCAAAATGCAAGCATCTGGGAGAACTACCCGTTCTACAGAACTGTGGGAAATATCTCGCTCGTGCCACAAGGCGACGTTTTCTAAAACCGCACCGGCATGACTTCTAATTAATCTTGCCATCCCCGTCAACCGTTCCGAACGAATGGGGTTGCGTTTGTGGGGCATAGCACTAGAGCCTTTTTGGCCTTTGGAGAAGAACTCTTCTACTTCCAAAACGTCTGTTTTTTGCAGATTGCGAATTTCTACAGCAAAACGTTCAATAGAGGCAGCGACTAAAGCTAATTGCTGCACATAATCAGCATGGCGATCGCGGGAAATCACCTGTGTGGAAGCGGTATCTGGCTGGAGTCCTAATTTTTGACAAGCGATCGCTTCTACTCGTGGTTCAATATTGGCATAAGTTCCCACCGCGCCGGAAATCTTACCCACAGCAATAGTTTGGCGGAGAATTTGCAGCCGTTGTTGATGGCGCAACATTTCAGCTAACCATCCCGCCAGCTTAAACCCAAAGGTAATAGGTTCAGCATGAATACCGTGCGATCGGCCAGCCATCACTGTATAACGATGTTCCCGTGCTTTAGAGCGAATCACCTGAATGAAATCTTCCAGGCGTTGCGCTATCACATCCAGACTAGCCACCATTTGCAATGCTAAAGCCGTATCTAGGACATCAGAACTAGTCAATCCCAGGTGAATATAACGTCCGGCATCGCCTACATATTCATTGACATTCGTCAAAAAAGCAATGACATCATGACGGACTTCCGCCTCTATCTCTAGCACCCGTTGGGGATCAAAATTTGCCTTAGCCTTAATTTCCTCAACAGCCGCAGCCGGAATGTAACCCAATTCAGCTTGGGCTTCACAAACTGCAATTTCTACCTGAAGCCAGGTTTTGAACTTATAAAATTCAGTCCACAGGTTGCCCATTTCGGGCAAAGTATAACGCTCAATCAACGTTCGCGGCAGAATACGACTGTCATATTTTACAGTCTATTTAGCACTTCTCAATCGGCTTTTTGTGCTGTGATGGACTTAGTTTGTGATTCATGTGTAATGATACTGATACTACCATCACCTTCCATATATGCAAACTTGACATCACGTAAAAATTCCACACCCTGCTGACGTAACTTACTCATCAACTCATCTTCTGTAATTAGCTCTTGTTGAAGATGACGCTGGATCATTTTGCCGTTTTTTACCAACAGCATAGGCGAGGGATTCAGAAATCGTTGAAAAGGTGGTAGTTTGTAGCCTAACCAGTTAAGAAAGTAACTCCAAAAAATTACCGTTCCAACTAAAATCGCTCCTTCAGTAATTGATGTATAGTTACTAGCCATAGCATTTTGGGCAGCTTCAGCAAATAGCACCACGACAAGTAAATCGGTAATGCCTAAAGTTCCCAGTTGTCTGCTAGGTAAGAAACGCAACACTGAAAATAAAGCTAGGTAAACTAAAGACCCACGTACTACTAATTCTAGAACACTGATACTGGGAACAAACACTGCACGCCAATCAATATAAAACCATTTATCCATCGTATAAATGAACCAATTCCAAATTCCAAATCAAAAGTTAGAAAACCTGTATTGGAAACATCATATTGCTACTTGCTATTCTCTTTGATTAGCCGAAGTTTTCTCATTTATAGACACAGCGTTATGATTCGGGACAATGCGTCTACCGTACTTCCTCGCATAAACCTGGGTAAACTCAGCCCCAAAAAACAGAATTTGGGCTGTATAGTAAACCCACGTGAGGATAACTACTAGTGAACCAGCCGCACCATAGGCGGAGTTAAAACTGCTACTACCTAAATATTTACCTAATACAAAATTACCAACAGCAAATAACAGTGAGGTCAAGCTAGCACCAATTAACACATCACTCCAAGCTAGTCTGACATCAGGTAGGACTTTAAAAATTAGTCCAAACATGATTGTAGCGATCGCAAAGGAAATCACAAAACTAACTATCTGCCAGAGAAAGCCAATTCCTGGTAATCTCCCACTAAAATAATTCACAACTGCTGCTAATACAGCACTAATTATCAAGGCCGCTAACAACAAAAAACCAATCACCAAGATCATGGCAAAAGATAAAAGCCGTTTGCGAATGATATTAGTAACACCACGTCTTGGTTTAGTTTTGACTTCCCAAATTGTGTTGAGAGAATCTTGTAATTCTGTAAATACACCCGTTGCACCCAATAGCAGCAATGCCAAACTGATTACAGAAGCAATAGTTCCAGTTTGTGGTCTATTGGCATTTTGAATGGCAATCTCAATGAATTGCGCCCCTTCTCTACCAACTACACTTTGAATTTGGTTAACTATCTGACCCCTAGCTGCATCTTCACCAAATACTGCACCTGCGATCGCAATCACGATAATTAGCAATGGCGCAATAGAAAAGACTGTATAGTAAGCCAATGCAGCCGCCAACCGCGAAGCCTGATCCTCATTCCATTCTCGAAATGCTTCTTGAAAAAGCTGCCCAATCCCTTGCAAATTCATTCAATCAGTCTCCCTGAAAACAAGATGCCATTGTTGACTCTGATATATTGGATACTGATTGAATCAGTAATGGCATCTACCCCAAGGTACTGATATAGCTTTTCTTAAGATATAATTTCAACTCATTTAACCCAATAACAGCATTTTCAGGTTAAATAGTCGAAAATTTTACACAATTCAATTCTTTAGTTTTTACCTGCTTGGGGACTTCCAGAAATTAAATTATTCCATGAGTGCAAGGGCAGATAATCATCAAATTGTTACTCCCCCTGCCCCCTGCTCCCTGCCCCCCTGCTTGTAATAGGGTGAGGGGTAGCAATTCTGTACGCTGCAATTAGCTGAAGTAGGTAGTTGACTGCTATATAAATCCTAGACAAGTCTAGACATTTATTTCTTACTTCACTGGGAGCATGGGAGCGGTTATCCCTCAGTAAGCTTTCAAGGTTTAGCTAACCTCGATAAATTAATTGCAGCGTTTAAATCCCTGTCCATTGAATGACCACAACTACCACAGTTGTAGGTTCTTTCTTTGAGTGGCATATCTTGAATATGTCCACAATTTGAACAGGTTTTACTCGATGGATACCAACGATCTGCAATAATTATTTCACAACCAAACTTTTTAGCTTTATATTCCAACTGACGCTGGAACTCATGGAAACCACAATCAGCAATTACTTGCGCTAATTTATGGTTAGATAACATCCCAGAAACGTTTAAATCTTCTACTACTATTTTTGCGTGGTTTTTGCATAAGAAAGTAGTGATTTGATGGCTCGTATCTTTTCGGAGATTAGCTACCCTAGAATGATGTTTAGCGAGTTGAATTTTAGCTTTATATCGGTTGTTAGACCCTTTGCTTTTTCTGGCAAACCTTCTAGATAATCTTCTCAGTTTTTCTAGATTAGTTTTGTAATGCTTGGGATTAGGAAAAACAACACCTGTAGAGAGTGTTGCCAGTTCCTTGACACCTAAATCAACGCCAACAACATCGTGTTGCTTAACGGTTGGTTCATGTTTCTGCTCGTAAGCGAAGGCAATAAACCAACTATCAGCAGTTCGTGATATTGTGATTGATTTACAGGTAGTGTGCGGCAAAGATTCGTAAGTTCTTACCCATCCGATTGTAGGTAGCTTTATTGATTTACCGCCAACGGGAATAGGTTTACCGCTAGCATCAATAGTAAAGGAATCATGATGCCCTTTCTTTTTAAAGTTAGGATATCCACCTTTTCCACTCAAGAATCTAGAGAAAGAATCACCAAGATTATCAAAGGCGTATTGAGTTATTTTCTGACAAATACCAGTTTCTTTAATCCAGGTAAGCTCTGATTTGACGTGGTTGTTAAAGAACTTTTTCAGGATATATTTGTTAGGCTTTAATCCATCTTTAACAAAGCTATTCCAAGTAGCTAAACCCCAATTATAAGTAAATCTAGCAATTCCTGCGTGTTTACTCATGATTATTTTTTGGGATGGACTTAGTTTTAGCTTTGTTTTGATGGATAAAAGCATTGCTCGACCTCAACACTGTATTGCTTTCTTGTCTAAGCTTGTCATATCTTGTAGAGGTTTGTCTATTTATTTGTCAACTAAGTTATTGCTCTGCACCCTCATAACCCACATACCCCTTTACCCATAGCTATCAACCTCTAAATAGCAGCTTCTTGAGGCTGACAATCAAAAACCACCATGAAGGAAGCATTTGGTACTACTTGCATCAAATGCTGCATATAACCATCAGCATCAGAACGACTACGGAAGCGAGCCACAATCTCACGATTAGCATCAGGAAGTAACCGTGCGATCGCCCAAGAATTTAGGCGTTGTTTATAGCCTTTGGTATGAGTTTCAGAGATGGTTGCTTTGTATTCGGAATTTTGTGGCATGATTATCTTAACCGTATTAAGTTTCAGTAAAGGGGCTAGTGAATATTCCTAGACAAATTCACTAGTTCCTTTTTTATAGTGCTGCCACCTTGTTATTCGATTATTTATAAATTGTCAACACCGAATGATATATTTTAGACCAACTCAGTTGTAAACCCCTACTTGGGATGAACTATAAACTATCTACTTTTCAAGGGTCAGACAGTGAATTATAGCTTAAATAAAACCTAGTTACTAATATTTTTATCTTTTATCAATCTTTGGAGGAAGACCCCAAACCTTTAATTATTGACCCTGTTCTACTGATATCAGCTTTTAGAAACGTTAAAACCTGATTTTTACTAAAAATATTAAATTTGTTGACCAATAGTTGCTAGTTAGTTAAAATTTTGGCAACAAATTATACTTGTCAAGCACAAAATGCCATTAGTAACTTCAATAATTCAAAAAATTGCGCCCCAAATTGGTGCAGTAGTAGTTATCGATCCAGAGTACCAATTAGTCGGGCATATTACCTTTAAAAATGGTCATAAAGCATTTTTTAGTACCACAAAATTAAATATTAATGGTTTTGGATCAGCAGAAATAGCGAAAGATAAAGGTTATTCCAATTTTTTTCTTAAGCATTTTGGATATAAAGTTACGGAAGGAAAGACGTTTTTTAGCCATAAATTTTGTGCAAAAATTGGTAACGATAGAAATATAGATATCGGCTTTGAATATGCTAAAAGCTTAGGATTTCCCGTCATAGTTAAACCAATTAATCTCAGTCAGGGAAAATTAGTTACTAAAGTTTATAATAAAACTGAATATTATCAAGTAGCGAAAAAAATATTACGAATTAATTCAGGATTGATTGTAGAAAAATTTTATCTTGGCAAAGACTACAGAATTGTAGTCATAGATAATGAAGTCATGGCAGCATATCAAAGATTGCCTTTATCTGTTATCGGCGATGGCAAATCTAGCGTTTTAGAATTACTACACCACAAACAGGATAATTTTCTCCAAAGTGGTAGAAAGAAAATTATAGATTTTGATGATTTCCGTATCAAACAAAAACTCAAAAAACAGAATCTTAACTTTAACAGTATTATTCCCAACGGTAAGATCATCTATCTGTTAGATAACGCAAATTTATCGAGTGGAGGTGAAGCAATAGATGTGAAGGAAACTATTCACCCAGACTTTCAGAAATTAGCTTTACATGTTGCTAAACATATGGTGTTGAGGTTAATTGGGTTAGATATTATTACCCAAGACATAACCAGACCAATGCTAGATTATGTGATCATTGAAGTGAATGGTTCACCTAGCTTAACTCACTATGCCTCAATTGGAGATATTCAAATTCAGAGAGTTGAAAACCTATATCTCAAGATTCTTCAGGCATTAGAAAAAGATTATATCAATCTAAATTGATGGTAAATAGTGAGTTGAAATATACAATTTATCTAGAGTTGTTACATGATCCCTGATGGGTTTTTTCTATTTTGCATTGTTTAAATAACCTAGTTTCCTAGATGAACCACTCGCCCCAAGGCGGGAGATCCGTCTAAGGCGGTGGCTGCCCAACCTACTCACAGGAGTGAGAAATTGGGGTTGATCACTGTTCATCACTATGATGTGTAATTACAGCCGTTGCAGTATGCTTAAACCGTGGGTATCAGTACCACAAGTATTGAATAGCCCATATTCTTGAGCTAGTTGCTTAACTTGTTGTGATTCGGTGAAGTTTGGTTTCCAGGGGTTGGGGTTATTGTAGGCGTAGAAGGTTTCTACTCCATCAATTCCATATTCTACGGCCGCTGGAATTAAATCAAAATGCGATCGCTTGTAACGTGCCGGATGAGCTAATACAGCTAGTCCCCCTGCTGCATGAATTGCCTCAATGACGTTACCGGCTTCATATTCTTTACCTGTAGTGATTCTTCTTTGTAAATAAGGTCTCATACTCAGGTGTTCTGGCTGAAAACCATAAGCCAAAATATGAACTTCTACATTCAATAAATTGGCGTTCACTTCGACACCACTCCATAAATAGGGAGTAGTTGCGCCGGGGTTGTTCCACTTCCAGTCTTCCAGCCAAGCTTGCGCTGCTTCATAACCACCGATAGTATGATGGTCAGTAATCGCCAAACCATTTAAACCAATAGCGATCGCTTGCTCCATCAACACATTTGGCTGTAATTTACCATCTGAGTAGACAGTGTGCATATGAAAGTTAAATAATCTCGGACAACTTTCGGCATCTATATTCTGGAAAACTTGCTCTAAGAGTTCACAACAAGCAGATGTCCGGGTAAAATTTACAACCATAACCCCCTCTGAATAAAAATACGTGATTCCTTCACACCAACACGCCACATCCAGAAATGAGCATTTAGCAGCACCTTTAATCAGTGCTGAAAGCTATTTTCTCAGTTTTATCAGTCAGATTTTTTCAATATGTTAAGACTACGTTAGCAAATCTAAATGCTTGCGGTCATGAGTATATTCAATCGCTATGATAAGTTTCAGTCACAAATATTTAGATTTATAATGTTAGATACTGAGATAAATACAAAGTAAATCATCTCCAACCCTGATTTTTCAACAACTATCACACCATACCCCTCTATACATATCCTGTAAAATATGTATAAAACTTAACTAAATTATTAATCATCTAAAAGTAATTCGTAATTCATAGTTAAAATCACTGAGAGCCTCTACCCTCTTAATTACGAATTACGAATTACGAATTACGAATTAGGAATTATTCTCCCTTCACCAGTAATCACTTCCCCAATCACAAAAGCAGAAATATCTTCGCTTGTAAAGAATTGAATTGTCTGTTCTACTTGCTGGGGTGGGATGAGCAATACAAAACCAATGCCCATGTTAAAGGTGTTATACATCGCTTCCACACTCACAGATCCGGCTTCAGCTAGCCATTGAAAAATCGGCGGAATCGTCCAACTGTTAGGGTGAATTGTAATAGATTGACCTTGACCCAAACACCTAGGTAAATTTTCCGGTAAGCCACCCCCGGTAATATGTGCCATACCGTGAATTTCTAGGCCTGCTTTTCGTGCCGCTAAAACAGGTTTGACATAGATGCGTGTAGGTTGTAGAAATGTTTCACCGATAGTTGCACCACCTAATAATTCTGGGGTGTCATCCCAACTAAAACCGCGATCGCTGACAATCTTCCTTACTAAGCTTAAACCATTACTGTGGACACCAGAGCTAGGCAGTGCGATCGCTACATCTCCCACTTGCACCTGTGAACCGTTGAGCATTTGGCTTTTTTCCACAATTCCCACACAGAAACCAGCCAAATCATACTCACCAACTTGGTAGAAACCAGGCATCTCGGCCGTTTCTCCCCCCAATAAAGCACAACCAGCCTGCTGACATCCTGATGCAATACCTGCTACCACTTGAGTTAGCTGCTCTTTATCTAGTTTGCCTGTAGCGACATAATCTAGAAAAAACAATGGTTCTGCGCCTGATGTCAACACATCATTTACACACATGGCGACTAAATCAATCCCCACAGTGTCATGACGATTGAGCATATGGGCAATTTTTAGCTTCGTCCCTACACCATCCGTTCCAGAAACTAATACAGGTTGTTTATAACCGCTTGGGAGTTCAAAACACCCCCCAAAACCACCCAGTCCGCCTAGAACTTCTGGTCTAAAGGTGCTGTGAACCAAATTACGAATCTGATCTACAAAAGCACGACCAGCTTCTACATCAACCCCTGCATCCCGATAATCCATAAGAGTTAGTTATTAGTCATTAGTCATTAGTTATTAGTTCATAGTCAAGAGTGCATAGTCAATAGTCCATAGCTTTTCTCCCCTGCACCCAGTCCCCAATCTAAAAAACTTCTTCTTCAATCCCACGCCACCATTCACCTAAATTCATTAAATCTTGGTGGATATCTGCCAATTCATTAGCGTATTCATCTTCAGAAATTGTGGCTTTGCGTTCTTGGAGTTTTTTGAGCCGCAGTTGTACCAATAGCCAAGGTTTAGCTATGCTATTAGTTGCTTCCATGTATTGTGCGAGTTCTTTGCTATTCATTTGTAATAATTGTTGCAATCCTCATTTAATATAATATTAAATTATAGGGTAATGCGATCGCTAAAAGTTCCTTATTTTATTAGATAGCAAAACAGCCACGATTTAAACCGTGACTGTTGATTTATGCAAATTTTGCTGCTCAAAAAATCACTGCAAATTAAGCACTAGCTAAATTTTCAGCTACAAAGTCCCAGTTTACCAATTGATCTAAGAAATTCTTGATAAATGCTGGACGAGCATTTCTAAAATCAATGTAGTAGGCGTGTTCCCAAACATCTATAGTTAGAAGTGCCTTCTTCCCATGAGCTAGAGGGTTTTCAGCGTTTGGTGTTTTTATGACTTTGAGTGTACCACCATCATCAACTAACCAAGCCCAGCCACTACCAAACTGAGTTGCAGCCGCGCTAGAAAATTCTTCTTTGAATTTGTCGAAGCTACCAAAATCTTTGTCAATTCTAGCGGCTAAGTCACCAGCAGGTGCGCCACCACCTGCTGGTTTTAAGCAATTCCAGAAGAAGGTATGATTCCAAACTTGGGCAGCGTTGTTAAATATCCCGACCTTAGCGGGGTCTTTAAAGGAGATTTGAATGACTTCTTCTAAGGATTTATCAGCTAAGTCTGTACCTTCGGTTAGCTTGTTGAGGTTATCTACATAAGCTTTGTGATGCTTGCCATAGTGATACTCGAAGGTTTCGGCTTTCATGCCATACTGCTCTAGGGCATTAGAGTCGTAAGGTAAGGGCGGTTGTGTGAATGCCATTTTGTGAAGTCCTCTCTTTACTGTTTTCCAGTTGAAACCTATTGCGGCAGCCTAGGAAATTACAAGTTTTGTGCTTACTTTTTTATATCCCTCAAACATAGGATATAAAACTTAACATCGTCATTCTACTACCAAAGTGAATATTCATACCCAATAATTTTTAAATCAGTGGAATTAGCTAAAATTGATAATGATAAATCAAAGCTACTTATATTTCCTAGATGTAGCTATTGGCAGCCGCAAGCTTAAATTCTGGTTGGGGGGATAATTGGATTTAGTTGTCAGGTGGTAGGAATGTTGAATTAACTTAGGGTTTGATCTCAGGTGTAAAAAATCATTCTCTAGTCAGATGAATTAACTATCAGACTATTTAGAATGTTAGCTACAACACCTGTTAAATTTTTGAGCTAGCTAATTGTTAAAGATACAGAAACAGGGAGCAAGTGTTGAACTTCTCACTCCCTATAAATTTCAGGCTGGGGACTAATCAATTAAACAGTCTTGGGTAAAATCACCCACGCTTGGGTGGGGTTTGTACCCCAAACAATCCAAAATCCGTCTGGGAAAGTTCTGTGAGGAGGAAACCTCCTCACCCTACAGGATCTTGCTACAGACTTTCCGCAAAATCCAAAATCTAAAATTTGGAGGATCAACCGTCATCGCTGAGAAAAACTTTGCTGATAGTAGTTAACAATTTGTTCTGTCACATCCGCTATGGTTAGACCATCGGTTTGCAGTTCAATGGCATCTGCTGCTTTTTTCAAGGGGGAGACTTTGCGAGTGCTATCTTTCCAGTCACGTTCAGCAATATCTCGTTCTATTTGTTCGAGGTTGACTTGTGGTTGACCTTGTTTTTGAAAGTCTTCTTGGCGACGGCGGGCGCGTTCACTAACGGAGGCGGTTAAGAAAATTTTGATTTCGGCATCGGGGAAAACATGAGTACCAATGTCTCTGCCTTCAGCGACTAAACCACCTTTTTTACCCCAAATTTGCTGCTGTTTGACTAAGGCTTCTCGGACAGCAGCTTGGGCTGCGATCGCGGATACTTGAGATGTGACTGTCACAGAACGAATGGCTTGGGTGACATCACTACCATCAATCCCAACCATCACAGGAGATTGTAAGTCTGGGCTGGGAGTCAGTTCAATTTGACATTTATGAGCTAATTGGGCGATCGCACACTCATCATCAATGGCAATACCTCGTTCTAGAACTAACCACGTTATAGCACGGTACATTGCGCCTGTATCTAGATAAACTAGACCTAACTTTGCTGCCACTTGCCGGGCTACTGTAGATTTTCCCGCTCCGGCTGGCCCATCAATAGCGATGATAGGTTGGCGATCGCGCAGGATGGTATTATCAATCAATCGTGTAGCACCAAGACGAGCTGCGATCGCCAGCATTCCTTCCTCCGTAATTTGATCTATAGACATTAATGTAGTCGGTTCAACTAATTCAATATATTCCACTGCTACTGTACTAACCTTAGCTAACTCCTGTTGTACACTGGCTATCAACTGATGGCGATCGCGTACACCTGCACGAAAAGCCATTTCAGCTTGTTGCAAGCTGCGATACAATACTGCTGCTTGCTGTTTTTCCTCGGCAGTCAAATACTGATTGCGAGAACTCAAAGCCAAACCCGAAACTTCCCGTACTATCGGGCAAGCAATAATTTCTACGGGCAAATTTAAATCAGCTACTAACTGTTTAATAATAGCTAGCTGCTGACCATCCTTTTGGCCAAAGTAGGCTCGGTCAGGTTGTACTAAGTTCAAAAGCTTAGTCACAATCGTCGCCACCCCTTGAAAGTGACCTAGCCGAGAACGGCCACACAAGCCAGATATCATAGCAGATGGAGGGATTACTTGTGTTACCTTATATTCTTGTATATTCTTGTATATTCCCATTTCTTCCGGAGTAGGGGCGAAAATCGCATCTACTCCAGCCTGTTCACATAATTGTCGGTCTGCTTCTAAACTTCGAGGATAGCGTTCAAAATCCTCATTCGGGCCAAATTGTAGGGGATTAACGAAAATACTGACAATTACCGTCGAATTTTCCTCTCGCGCCCGTGCAATCAAACTTAAATGACCTTGATGTAAACTCCCCATAGTCGGTACTAGACCAACTGCTGTCTCATACCAGCTATCTATCCCATCCACGACTAGATCATCTGATCCTGTTAGCTGATTTTGCCAGCGATGTTTATCTAAATAGCAACGTAAAGCTGCAACTGTTGTCAACAGGCGCACAAAAAAATACCCCTAGTTCAATCTTTAGCATCTCCTCCGTTAGTTTATCTCTCAAACAGAGGGAAGAAAAAGATGAATTAGGGGAATTGGGCATGGGGCATGGGGCATGGGGTATGGGGCATGGGGCATTGGAGTAAATATTTCTTCCCTGTCTCCCTTGTCTCCCTTGTCTCCCTTGTCTCCCCTACTCCCCTGTCTCCCTGCTCCCCTGCCCCCTGCCCTCTGCCCCCAATAACTATCGACCTAAAACTTCAATTTTAACGGGCGCAAGTCCACTACCCATCATGCCTAGAACTCTAGCTGCACCGGTTGATAGGTCAATCACCCTACCCCGAATGTATGGGCCTCTGTCGTTGATTCGCACTACGACAGAACGACCGTTGCGGGTATTGGTGACACGCACTCTTGTACCAAAGGGTAAGCTACGATGGGCGGCGGTCATAGCTTCTGAATTAAATCTCTCACCTGTGGCGGTCGGTCTGCCATGAAAACCACGACCGTAAAAGGAGGCTATTCCTTGGAAGGTGAGTCTAATGTTGCTAGCAACTTGTTGGGGCAAGTTAGCTACTACTTGTGACGAACGAGAACGGGATGGTAAGTTAGCAATCTGTGTAAGCGGAGAGGCATTGCCGATGAGCCTACGTAGGCGATTTGTGGCTTGCAACGCGTCTTTGGCTAAGTCATTGGTGGTATCTGCGAGGAGGGTATTTTGATTAATTTCCACCAATTCTTGATTGTTGATTTTGATGGTGTAGCGATCGCCTGATTTTTCTTGAACTGAGATACCTTTATTTTCGGATGAATTGGCAACTCTGGTTTCGCCTTTTCCCTTCCAACTGACCGTAATTTGATCAGCTTTAACATTATTTCGGATCATCTGGTTGATCTTGGCTGCAATCACACCAGCTCTATGTACTGGGTCATCTTGCAGCGAGCCAGTTTGAATCTTGGCATTCGCTAAATTTCCTGCACTTGCTACCTGGAATGAGTTCCCAGTGTTAAGGGCGTACAATTGCACGCCCTGATCATCTTCTCCCACTACACCTACTTTCTTTTGAGTGTTCGTAGTTGATTTAGAACTCAAAAAGGTCAGAACTGGAATGTTTCGGATATACAAGGTTGCCGCCCGCCGACCGCCAACTTTGTGAGGATGAATACTTGTATTGACAGCATCAGAGGTATTTCCCCCTGCTGAAGTTTTCAACTCCCCTACCTTCTCTACTTCACCAGCTGCTGCTTTTGGTGCAGCTAGTGTAGTTAACTTGGTGGTCTGAGCCTGACCAACTGAAGGTGTCCCTACTATGGTCAGAGATAGGGCGACAATAGTCCAAAAATGTCTTTGATTCATGCGTCCGATTTTAAAGCGACTATAGAACAGCAGTTTCTTAGTAGTGGGGAGCTTGTAACAAATTTTAGTTATTAGCAAACTCTCCTAAGATGCGAACTCGTTCCGCTTTTACTTTCTGTTTATTAACTGCAACAGACTAACATGAACTTTTGGGGTTGGGGATCAGGGTTTTAGCGTAGGAATTGGCCTATTTTTTTAATTTACGTTCTCCAGACAAGGGCAAAACCTTGTTGAAATGCGGATTTCGCCTATGTAACCTTTTTTTCAAACTACTAAGATTTTCTTATCAAAAGTTAATATTTTCTGGATTTTAAAATGGTGTGTTTCAGATCAAACATTCTAGGGTTTTCTCTGTTGCTAATTGTTTAATTTAATACATATAATTTTAACTAATTAAATTGATAATAATCAAATATATTACAAAAATATACGTATAATTCTGCTGAATTGTATTTATTTTATATTTTTTTTAAATTAGCTTGAAAAGTAGTTACATAAATATTTCTAGCCATAATATTTTTGTATTTCACTAGAATGTAGCAATCTATCTTGATATGTTTTTTATAGTGCAGAATATGTAATAATACTTTGTCAGTAGCTTAAATAGGTAATGAGAGTGACATTAGACTACAGTAATCATGAGTAAAAAAAATTGCTATTTACTGTAGCCGATGTTTGATTAAATTGTCATAAAGTAATTAGAAGAAAAATCAAAGATTATCCTGAAAAGTGTGTAGAGTATTTTTGCCTTGTATTAAAAGTTACTTTAAAACAGTAAATTTTAAGTCAGTTGATTAATTCAGGTTTTAAAAATCAAGCTATTAGCCTCATGTCCAAGCCAGTAAATTCAGAAAATATAGAAATAAATTCCTCTCCACTGTTGAAGGTGATTAATGAACTGCACCTAAAATACCAGTCACTAACAGCAGGCACATTAGCAAACTATATTCCAGAACTAGCAAAAGTCAACCCAGATTTATTTAGTATTTGTATTGTGACAGTAGACGGAGAGGTATACGAAGTTGGGGATTACCAACAGCTATTTACAATCCAATCAATTTCCAAAGTATTTGCCTATGGACTAGCGTTGGAAGATCATGGACGGGATTATGTATTGACTAGAGTGGGAGTAGAACCAACGGGAGAGGCATTTAACGCCATTATCTTAGATGAGCAATCAAAGCGACCCTATAACCCAATGGTAAATGCTGGAGCGATCGCCACTACCAGTTTAATCAAAGGAGCAGGGGCAACAGAACGCCTCAACCGCTTACTAGATATGTTCCGACGCTACATTGGTCATGATGTATTTGTGGATATTTCCGTCTTTACCTCTGAACGCAGCACCGGACATCGTAATCGTGCAATGGCGCATCTCATGCTTAATTTTGGCATGATTGACCAAAATATTGAAGAAGCTTTAGACCTCTATTTTCAACAATGCGCTGTGATGATGAATTGTCATGACTTAGCAGTGATGGCGGCGACTTTAGCCAACAGAGGTACAAACCCAATTACAGGGGAACAAGCCGTAGATAAACGTTACATCAAAGATATTCTCAGCGTCATGTACACCTGTGGGATGTATAACTTTGCAGGTGAGTGGGCTTACAAAGTTGGTATCCCTGCCAAAAGTGGTGTCTGTGGCGGTATTATGGCGGTTGTTCCCCATCAGATGGGAATTGCTGTGTTTTCACCACCCTTAGATAATCGTGGTAATAGCGTCAGGGGGGTAAAAGTCTGTGAGGAACTATCCCAGCGTTTGGGCTTACATTTATTTGATTGTTCAGGTTCACAACTATAGTAGTTGGTAATTATTGTTGGGATAAGGCAGGGGGCGTATCAATTCAAAATTCAAAATTCAAAATTCAAAATTCAAAAATATTAGGGCATTGGGCATTGGGCATTGGGCATTGTATTTTTCTCCCCCTGCTCCCCCTGCTCCCCCTGCCCCCCTGCTCCCCCTGCCCCCTGCTCTCTTGTCTCCCTTGTCTCTCCTACACCCCTACACCCCTACACCCCTACACCTATCAGGCAGGGGTGATAACAAAATCAATCAACTGACAATTTCAATTTCATTGAGTTTGTTAATTACTACATCAGCACCTTGAACATTATCTAATTTACCTACCCAACTAATACCAATACAACCTGCGGCTTTGGCATGATGCGCCATTGTCATATCGCCTACAGAATCACCTACCATTAAAGTAGCGTTTGGTTCTACACCTAAGACTTGACAAGCGTGGATAAATAATGCTGGATCTGGTTTAGTTAGTCCATCATCTACACCGATTTGTGCTTGGATGTAATCACTTAATTGATATCGTGCTACAAAGTCTCTCACTTCTGCTGTTGTAGCTGCCGAAAGAATACCTAGTTTGATTCCAGTTGTAGAAAGAGACTGCAAAACTTCTAAAGTTCCGGGAAATAGAGGTGCAGGAGTTTGATTCACATATTTTTCGGCTTCATCTAAACATTGACGAGCTATTTTCAATGATTCAAACCATCCTCGCCCAGTTTCGGCAATATAGGCGGCGGCGGCTACTTCTGTTTCTCGACGGCTAGCTACAGCAATTAAGCCCGCATGGTCAAGGATATCACCATTAATCCCAAAGGCCATTAATAACGGTTCGCCAATACCAGGGATTTGAGCATCTATTAATCGGGCTGCTTTTTGTCCGAGCGATCGCAAATAAACTTCTGAGTCTTCTAAAGTACCATTTTTGTCAAAGAATATTGCTTGAATATTAGGAAACTTGATGTTTCTACATTGAATGATTGCCAAAATATTCCAACCTCATGAATAAATCCCAAATAAAAAAAGAGGGAAAATCCCTCTTGTGAAAATTGTGTAACACTTGTAAAACTACAATTGCATTAATCTTATTCTTCAATAGCTGCTGGAATTTCTTCTGCCACTGCACTTTCAGCTTCTACTACATCTTCCGTTGCTGATGGAATTTCTTCCTCAACTTCATCCACAGTTTCTACAGTTTCTGTAGGTAGAGTAATGCCTTGCTGTTTAGCTAGCATCTGTTCTCGATACTTAGCTGCCATTTCTTCGGCTTTATCATAAACCAAATCACGGTTTTTAATCATGTCACCGGGTTCTGGTTCTAACTGTTTGGTAGATAGAGAAATTCTGCCTCTTTCTGCATCCAAGTCAATGATCATCACTTTAACTTCATCATTCACATTGAATACACTGTGGGGTGTATCGATATGCTCGTGAGAGATTTCTGAGATGTGTAACAAACCACTGACACCGCCAATATCGATAAACGCACCGTAAGGCTTGATGCCGCGCACTGTACCAATAACTACTTCGCCCACTTCTAGGCGGTTCATCTTCCGTTCAACTAACGCCCGACGATGAGATAGAACTAGGCGGTTACGTTCTTCATCTACTTCTAAAAATTTTAAAGGTAGTTCTTCCCCTACCAAGTCTTCTTTAGGTTTGCGGGTGCTGATGTGAGAACCGGGAATAAAACCACGTAATCCTTCAATTCTCACCAATGCTCCACCCCGGTTGGTAGCAAATACACCAGAACGCACGGTAGCATCTTCTGCTTGTAGCTGTCTTACGCGCTCCCAAGCACGCATATATTCAATCCGGCGGATGGAAAGAGTTAGCTGTCCATCTTCGTTTTCATCGGTGAGGATGAAAAATTCTCTGGTTTCGTTGGATTGTAATACTTCTTCCGGGGCATCGACCCGGTTTATAGACATTTCTTGTATAGGTATATATGCTGCTGTTTTAGCACCAATGTCAATCAGAGCGCCACGCGGTTCTATACTAAAAACTGTACCTGGTACGATATCTCCGGGGCTGAAATGATAATCGTACTTATCGAGGAGGGCTGCAAAATCTTCGTGAGTAAATCCAATTTCTGTAGCGGTTAAGTTCTGATTGACCATGCTGATTTGTTCCTGGTTCTAGTCTCCGTAAAGGTTATGCCATAATAGCGATAATCTATGCAACTGCCTTGGAGGCAATTTACAAATATATCTTTCAATCCTAGCTTAGAAAAGCTAGTGTTAACACATATCAACTCCCAGAAAGAGAATTATATCATATCCATCTGTTAAATTTTTAAATTTTCAAGACACCATCCATCAACCCAAAAAATATCCGTTGCTTCCACAATAAACAACGGATAAAACTTTGATGTCATTTTGACAAATTTGGTATTAACTACCTATTTTTCTTCTTTTTTCTCAATGCGGGGTGGTTCGCGGAATGCGATCGCAAAGAAAAGAACACCAATCGCTAGAGTCAAAATTAAAATGTATGCAACGCTTTCCATATCAAAAGCTCCTGCCTATCCAGTTAGTAATTAAGGTATTGGGGATGGGGATAAGGAATAGGTATTTATACCTATTCCTTATCCCCCAGTCCCTAAAATTAGAGGGCTTCTTTCCGGCGGGTTGTCTTATCACCCACTTTCTGGAATAGACCCCATTCGACTTGCTCTTCTAGATCCGCTTCTACACCAGCAAATACGTCTCTGTAGATTGTCCGAGAGCCATGCCACAGATGTCCGAAGAAGAACAACAGAGCAAAGACAGCGTGTCCAAAGGTGAACCAACCTCTAGGAGATGTGCGGAATACACCGTCAGAGTTCAAAGTTTCGCGGTCAAATTCAAAGATTTCGCCGCCTTGAGCCTTACGAGCATATTTCTTGACATCAGCAGGATCTGTAAAGGTTTTACCGTCAAGATCACCACCGTAGAAGCTAACAGTTACACCTGTTTGTTCAAAGCTATACTTTGATTCTGCCCGACGGAATGGGATGTCAGCGCGGACAACACCATCAGCATCGGTCAAAATTACTGGGAAGGTTTCAAAGAAGTTAGGCAGACGACGTACAGTTAGTTCACGACCTTCAGCATCTGTGAAGACAGCGTGACCTTGCCAAGATTGGGCAATACCATCACCTTTCACCATTGGCCCTGTACGGAATAGACCACCTTTAGCGGGGCTATTACCTACGTAATCATAGAACGCCAGTTTTTCTGGAATTTGTGACCAAGCTTCCGACAGACTTGCACCTTGAGCAACGCTATTTTGGACGCGACGCTCAATTTCTTGATGGAAATAACCTTGATCCCACTGATAACGGGTAGGGCCAAAGAGTTCGATAGGGGTGGTAGCGTTACCGTACCACATCGTACCAGCAACTACGAAAGCTGCGAAGAATACGGCTGCAATACTGCTAGAGAGTACAGTTTCAATATTACCCATCCGCAGGGCTTTGTAGAGCCGTTCTGGTGGTCTAACAGTGAGGTGGAATAAACCTGCAATAATACCAACTACACCGGCAGCAATGTGGTGAGCCACTACACCACCGGGGTTAAATGGATTAAACCCGGCAGGCCCCCATTCTGGTGCGACTGGCTGGACGCTACCAGTGATCCCATAGGGATCAGAAATCCACATACCAGGGCCAAATAGACCTGTTAAGTGGAAAGCACCAAAACCGAAACAGAGTAAACCAGATAAGAACAGGTGAATGCCAAACATTTTTGGCAAGTCAAGGGCAGGTTCACCAGTGCGGGGATCTCTAAAGAGTTCCAAATCCCAATAAACCCAGTGCCAAACAGCAGCTAGGAACAATAAACCAGACAGGACAATATGAGCTGCCGCAACGCCTTCAAATGACCAGAAACCAGGATCAACTGCTGAAGCACCAGTGACACTCCAACCGCCCCAAGATTCGGTAACGCCTAGACGTGACATGAAGGGTAGCACGAACATCCCTTGCCGCCACATCGGGTTGAGAACAGGATCGCTGGGGTCATAAGTGGCTAGTTCGTACAATGCCATTGAACCAGCCCAGCCTGCCACCAAAGCTGTGTGCATCAAGTGTACAGAAATTAGCCGCCCTGGATCATTCAGAACGACTGTATGTACTCGGTACCAGGGTAGTCCCATCGACTACGCTCCTCCTCGATGAGTTGTGTTTACAAAACAATTTTCTTACTTAAGGTTCTAAGGTTAGAAGCCTAACCTTGGACTTCTCTGAATTTTTTTAATTGCCAGAGCTTGAACACTTCCATATCTGAGCATTTTAAGCCAGAGAGGGACTTTTTTAGCAACGCCGACACACTTTAGAGAGATGATCTCGGAGGGTAGCGATCGCTAAGTAAAAATGAGAATGTTTTAAAAAGTGTAACTATTGATGGAACTGTTTGCAAGCGTGTAAATAGATGCGCTCATCTGGTCTACTAGATTCATCTTGCCAGGAATCGCCCCTAAAAGATATTTTGTGGATGTTTAGAAATATTTACATACTGGGAATGGGGTTAAGGGAATGGGGTTAAGGGAATGGGGCATTGGGATAACATCTACCGTGTCTCCCATGTCTCCCATGTCTCCCGTGTCTAAACAACTAATTGAATATTCTGCAATTGACACCTAGCTTCTGCTGTACATAGTCGGTCAATTACTTGTTCTGCTGTCATTAACCGCTTTAACACTACTTGACCAATAGTTTGGTTTACAAATTCTGATGAACTAGGCTTAACTTCTACAGTTAATACGGCTTCTTCAATGCGATAAAGCCACATCAATTCCTGGCTTTCTACTAAGCAAATATTCAATCTTTGAATCTCTGGTGGTCTGCGCCATGCGGTAATTTGCCATAGTCCATCAGATGCCCAAACTCTGCCAACAGTCCATCCCTCAGACAAAAAGAAATACTTCACGATTTTAATCTCTCTATTTAGACTTGATAATTTACTGTTTATTCACTGGTAATTATGGCGATTCCATGATGTATAAACATGAAATTTCCTACTCAAGCCATCATGAGTATTTTAAAGAAACTTCATTGAGTATTTATCCCTTTAAATAACTGATTACACAAGAAAAATTTGAGCTATGCCGCAAATTTATTCCTGGGGTAGATTTGGTGAAAAATTATCGCAGATGGCTTGAGAAATGTAACAAAGCGTAAACATTAACATTTGGTGTCAATGCCCTACCATACTCCTGATAACTAATGACTGATAATTGATTTCAATGTTCACTATTGTATTGACTACAGCAGGTTAACAAAGTTAATTAATTTCTTTTTTATTGAATATTTAATATTTTGCAGAAAAAAATACTTGATTCCCAGTTGCCAGTCCCCAGCCTCCAGTATTTGCTCATCTCCGGTAAAAAGTTGGTGACTACTACCATACATATAGTATGATTACTGGCTAATTTGACACATCTGAGATGCTATGACTAGGTTTTCGATATTAGGGCAAAGATGGGGAAGGGTGACAAAATTTCTATCTTTGTTTTGTTTATGCTTACTTTTAGCGATCGCCTGTACACCCAGAGAACAGGTAAATAATACCCCTACTACTCCAGGTAATACAACGGCTGGGGATGGTCGAATTACTATAGGGACAACAGCCAAGCCAAGAACGTTAGATCCTGCCGATGCCTATGAGTTAGCCTCCTTGGGTTTAGTGTTCAATATGAGCGATCGCCTCTATACTTATGAACCAGGGAGTACAGAAATTAAACCACAACTGGCGACAGGTCTACCAAAAGTCAGCGCAGATGGTCTAACTTATACTATCCCTATCCGGCAAGGTGTGGTGTTTCACGATGGCACACCCTTTAACGCCAAAGCAATGGAGTTTAGTATCAAGCGATTTATCGAAAATAAGGGTAAACCTTCTTTCTTACTAGCAGATACAGTAGACTCAGTAGCGGCTACAGGGGACTATGAGTTAACAGTGAAGCTGAAAAAACCTTTTGCGGCTTTTCCTTCCTTACTGGCGTTTTCTGGGGTGTGTGCTGTTTCGCCAACTGCTTATGAAATTGGTGCGGGGAAATTTAAACCAGATATTTTTGTCGGCACTGGCCCTTATAAAATGGCGCAGTATGGTACAGATTCCCTCAGACTTGATGTATTTGACAAGTATTGGGGAGAAAAACCAGCAAATCAAGGGATTAACGTTCAAATTCAGACGAGTCCGGTTAACTTGTTTAACGCCTTCCGTACAGGTGCTGTAGATGTCGCCTACTTGTCATTACAACCAGATCAAATTCGCAGCCTAGAAGCTGGTGGGCAAAAAGGAGATTGGCAAGCGATTACGGCTCAAGGTAGTGTAGTGAGTTATATGGTTTTGAATCGTAATCAAAAACCATTAGATAAACCAGAGGTTAGACAAGCGATCGCTGCTATAATTGACCGTCCACTATTAAATGAGCGGGTTTTATACGGTCAAGCTGATCCGCTTTATAGTATGATTCCCACTACATTTAATGTTTCTCAGCCATTATTTAAAGACAAATATGGCGATGGTAACTTTGAAAAAGCCAAACAATTGTTAACGGCTGCTGGTTACTCAAAAGAAAATCCTGTCAAAATTCCCGTTTGGTATCCTTCTAGTTCCCCAACGCGCAGTTTAGCTGCACAAACACTTAAATCTATAGCCGATACTAAAATGGATGGCATAGTACAACTAGAAGTCAACACAGTAGAAGGAGCAACCTTTTTTAAAGACATTTCTAAAGGTTTATATCCCGCCGCTTTACTAGATTGGTATCCCGACTTTTTAGATCCAGATAACTATGTACAACCATTTTTATCCTGCCAAAAAGGTTCAGATGCTAAAGGTTGTGAAGATGGTGGCAGTCAAACTCAGGGTTCGTTTTACTATAGCGAAACCATGAATAAATTAATCGATCAGCAACGTCAAGAACAAAACCCAGAAGCAAGAAAGGAAATTTTTGCCAAAATCCAAACCCAAGTACTTAATGATGTACCTTATGTTCCTTTATGGCAAAACAAAGACTATGTATTTGCTCAAAAAGGTGTAAGTAATGTCCAACTTGACCCCACCCAGAATTTGATTTATAGAACCATCAAGAAATAGGTAAGTAGGTAATTCGTAATTCGTAATGGGCTGCGCCCCGCTACGCTAACGTAATTCGTAATTATGGATTACCTAGTTTCTATACAAATTATTTTTTTGAATTTTGAATTAATAATATGTCTCGATCTAAAGCTTTACAATATTACATTGTTTCTCGGTTGCTGTTAGCACCATTACAGTTATTAACTATCATTACCATTGTATTTTTATTACTACGAGCTACACCAGGAGATCCAGCAGATGCAATTCTGGGTGGACGCGCGCCGGAAGCTGCTAAAGAAGAATTAAGAAGACAATTAGGTTTAGATTTACCTTTGTGGCTACAGTATCTCAATTACTTGGGTCATTTGCTTCAGTTTGATTTAGGTACATCTTTAACAAGCCGAGGACAAGAAGTTTGGAATATTATTGGACAACATTTTCCGGCGACGGTAGAGTTAGCAATATGTAGTATGGCGGTGGCTTTGATTGTTGGTATTTTGGTTGGTACGCTGTCAGCTTCTCGCCCTGGAACGTCTTTTGATATTGGTGGACGGTTATTTGGCATTATTACCTATGCTTTGCCCATGTTTTGGGCTGGTATGCTATTACAGTTGATTTTCTCGGTACAATTGGGATGGTTTCCTAATTCCAACCGTTTTCCCCCCAATCTTCCCGCACCATCGGCAATTACTGGACTATATACCATTGATAGCTTACTAGCGGGGAATTTTAGCCAGTTTTTCGCCGCTTTGCACCATTTAGCTCTTCCCAGTATCACTTTAGGCATTTTGCTGAGTGGAATTTTTGAGAGAATTGTCCGTGTCAACTTAAAACAAACTCTCCGTGCTGACTATGTAGAAGCTGCCAGAGCTAGAGGTATTGCTGAAAATAAAATTTTAGTGTCCCATGCTTTGAAAAATGCTTTGATTCCAGTGATTACAGTTTTGGGTTTAACCTTTGCTTCTTTGCTGGGGGGTGCGATTTTAACTGAGGTGACATTTTCTTGGCCTGGGTTGGCAAATAGGTTATATCAGGCCATTTCTGATCGTGATTATCCCACAGTGCAGGGTGTACTAGTCTTTTTTGGTGCGATCGTTGTAAGTGCAAGCATTTTGATTGATATTCTCAATGCTTATGTTGATCCACGTATTCGTTATTAAAGGTTTGTAGTCAGAACTTTAGTTCTCTCTCCGTTCTCTCCGAGAGGCTACGCCAACGCGTAGCGTGTCGTAGACAGACGCTCCGCGAACAAAAAAGGACTAAAGTCCTTACTAGGAAATAAATCCTACATTTTTACATGACTTAACATAGTCAGTACTTACGCAAGTGTCACAATTGATCGTTGATGCGTGACGCTATAAGTCTCATGACTACGTTCACATACTTTCGCAGCGTCACACATCCTACATCTACGAACTGAGTCCTTTAGATAACTTAACATAGTTTGGATATGAATCCTATATGAACTCTCAATGGGAATATTTATTAAAAAATGTCGGTGAATGGCAAGGTTCATTTACTCGCTTCTCACCCCAAGGGGAACTTTTAGAAGATATTAAAAGTGTGGTTTCCTTGGAAGCTTTAAACAATAACCAAACTATCCATCAGGTTGTTCGTCGGGAAGGACAACCCGATTTAGTTTTAGAATACAGTTCCTTGCCTTGGAGTACCATATTGTTCCCTAATGGAGCATTTTCGCAAGGTTCTATTCAGCTTGCACCATTCGGTGAGTTTGGCGCAGAACTAGGATTAATTTATGAAAATCGCCGTTTACGCCTAGTTCACTTATTCAATAAAGATAGTCAACTAGATAAATTTGTTCTCATTCGTGAACATTTAGCTGGTACTGAACCAGTAGAAAATCCACCACTGCAAATAAATGACTTGTTGGGAGAGTGGGAAGGAGAGGCTACAACAATATATCCTGATTGGAGTCCTCCTAAGAATGTCTCAACAAATCTCAAATTGCAACTTGATGACAACGGGCGATTAATTCAAAGTTTGAGTTTTGGATATCATCCCACAATTACCTCAACCGCCACTATTAAAGGTTCTATCATTCTCTTTGACGAAAATCCCGAAAAACAGGTACAAGTTGTGCTACTACCTAATGGTGCTTCTGCAACTTCTCCCCTGAAAATGCAGATACCCCAAGGGTTAATTTTAGAAGCTGGTTGGTTAATTAAACCCAATTTCCGCCAACGCATGGTTCGCTGCTATAACAATAAAGGTGAATGGGTAAGCTTAACTTTAGTTACGGAACAACGAATCAAAACTACATAGCCATCCCCAATTAAACAAAACGGTGTAAGCAATTCAAGGTTTGTAGTTAGGACTTTAGTCCTGCTTTTAAGACTAAAATCCTCTCTGCTACAAGCTCTTGCGAGTTTATTTGCCCGCAGGGGTACACTACAAACTCAATGGTCATAATTTTACATTCCTTAATATAATTGGATTTATCAAAGAAAGGCAGAGGGCAGAGGGCAGAAGGCAGAAGGGATAAATCCCTTCGCTGATTGCCCGAACCATCTGCGCGACCGGAGGGAGCAAGGGTTTAAGACCCCCACCAAATTTTCAATTTGGTGGCTCTCGTTCAGGTGGGGTTTGAATCCCCATCTGAACGAAACCTTCTGCCCTCTGCCTCCTGCCTTCTGCCTTCTTCAATCCGGTGGCTCTAGTGTTAATTCTAGGAAATTCCGAAACGTGAAAACCTGATTTTGTATTTAAAAAATACAAGCTTTTAGGAATTACTCATTATGAATACAAAAGCCATTTCTACTGTCTTAGCTACAGCAACAGGAGCAGCTTCCATATTAACTCCTACTCTGGGATTTTCTACCTCTGCACTAGCTAATACAACCGTATTTAGCTGTAGTGCTAAAAATGTATATGTTGAAGTTTCTCGCATCAACAATGGTAGTTTACGTTATACAGCTTATAATATTCCTACTACTCTAAAACGGCCTGATCTATTGCTCAACGGTGGAACAGTTCAACGCAATCGCAACGGAGAAGTTGTTTACAGATTTAGAAATGCCAATTATCTTTATGCTGCTGTTCAAGATGAGGGCTATGGCAGAGTTTTAGTTTACAAAAATAATCGCCTAATTGGTACAAACTACTGCGGTGATGTCTAATCCCAATTCGCAATTTAGAAATAGGGATTACGCAACTGATATATTTTTGATGTAGATGTAGACGTAGACGTAGGGTGTGTGACGCTGCGAAAGAATGTGAAGGCAGTCATAAGACTTATCGCGTCACGCACTGACAATCAACTTTGATCTAGGACGGCACGCTCTACTACTTCCCTCAATATACAAGGTTGTGTTATGGCTAACTCAGGATTTGGGTGTGTGAGGAAATTATTCTAGCTCTAACGCACCATATGATAGCGGTGCGTTAAGCGTTGCTTTAACGCACCCTACCAAACACACTTTTGATTGCCTAGAATGTTGTGTATGCTTAAGAATTTTTAATATAAATTCTCATCAAATAGTTCTAATGTAACTTTTTAGTGGTATTTTTTAGCCGTTTGTAATTTACAACCCCGGCAGTTGAACCTTTAAAGTTGAGAATTTTAGTATGAGCAGCAATTTAGCAAACAAACTGCGTGTTGGTACAAAGAAAGCCCACACAATGGCGGAAAACGTAGGTTTTGTCAAATGCTTTTTAAAAGGAGTGGTAGAGAAAAGCTCTTACCGGAAGTTAGTGGGTAACTTCTACTACATCTACTCAGCGATGGAAGAGGAGATGGAAAAGCACTCCCAGCATCCAATTGTTTCTAAAATTAACTTTACCCAACTCAACCGCAAGCATACCTTAGAACAAGACCTAAGTTACTACTATGGTGCTAACTGGCGGGAACAAGTCAAGTTATCTCCAGCCGGGGAAGCTTATGTCAAACGCATTCGGGAAATCTCTGCTACTGAACCAGAATTATTAATTGCCCATTCTTACACTCGTTACTTGGGTGACTTATCTGGGGGACAAATTCTCAAGAACATTGCTGTAACAGCGATGAATCTCAATGATGGCCAAGGTACAGCCTTCTATGAATTTGCAGATATCAGCGATGAGAAAGCATTCAAAGCTAAATATCGTCAAACTTTAGATGAACTACCTTTAGATGATGCCACAGGCGATCGCATTGTTGATGAAGCTAACGCCGCCTTTGGTATGAACATGAAGATGTTCCAAGAACTAGAAGGTAACTTAATCAAAGCTATTGGTGTGATGTTGTTCAACACCTTAACTCGCAAACGCACACGCGGTAGCACCGAACTTGCTACAGCTGAGTAATATCAATTCGCAATTAATCAAAGCTGAATTTTGGAGAATTGGTAAAAAGTAAACTTTTGTAAAGTAAGTTTAAGTAAAATTTAGGGGCAAACTCCCCAGGTTCTTCTGCTTTTAGCAGATGTTCTTGAGGAAGTTGCCCCTAATGTTTTGGCCTATTGGGACTTGCAAAAATAGTGAAGTTCCATTTAGCGTCATTGGGTGAGTATGAAACAATGTCAAAATAATAGCATTCAGTTCGTAGTAAGGACTTTAGTCCTTTCCTGTTCTAAGATTAACTGCTGCTTCAAGGATGTCATCTTCAGTTTCGAGTTGCTCTAAATTCTCAAACTGCATACTATCCATGATTTGCCGATGTGCCACTTTATATTGAACGTGCAAGAGAATGCGCGTAATCTCTCGGCTGATTTCTTCAAAATCAGTAGTAGATCCCATCCCTTCAAGTTGC
Organism: Trichormus sp.; assembly: GCA_050633005.1. GTDB lineage: Bacteria > Cyanobacteriota > Cyanobacteriia > Cyanobacteriales > Nostocaceae > Trichormus. Next base: position 33,663 of record JBODRP010000022.1, read on the forward strand.
CATAAGGCTGCGCGCGCTTCTGGAGGAAGATAAGTAAAAAACTTTAATGCCATTCCGGCAATCTGAGAGGTTGGCCGATACTCTCGCCTAGCGATATGGCTAACACGGCTAGCCGTCTCCGTATCGGTATAAGCAGATATCGTTTTTCCAGCCATATAATTCTCTATTTTGTATATTTCTATGGAAATTAGAGGTTCTATAGTTTCTATAGTGCCACACCTACCCATTTTTCAAAACGGTTTTTAAAATTTGCGATTTGCGATTTGCGAATATAGAATATTATTGTACTATTTGTTTATCAATAGCGTTGAAAGATAATACTATGTTGAAGCCTCAAGACGTTGTTGTTCTGCTTAAGGTACATAGCTTGCAAAATTCTGAATGGACTTACAGTGAACTAGCTCACAGTTTACGTATGAGTCAATCTGAGGTTCATGCTGCTTTAAAACGGTCTG
>JBODRP010000023.1:0-34025 GCA_050633005.1 Trichormus sp.
TGCCTCGCGGAATAGTATCTGATGTTGATGATGCAGAATCTTGCATCTTGTTTCCTCCAGTCTTTGTGAGTCAGACAAAAGTTAGAACTAATAGTCAAGCTTTAAAGGGGCAAGTTCGCCATTAAATCTAGAGAATAAGACAGTGCGGCAGACTTCATCTCAGCCCACCAACTCGATATATATATAGTTTGGCTTTCAGGCATGGTGATATTATCTGGCACGCTCAAATGTTGGGCTACAACTGGCTCTGATATAACTGCCTTTGGCTGTGAGACTTTGCTAACGGGAACTGTCGCCGGGGTTGTCTCTAGGGCTAATTCCATTAAACTCACCCAATGAGATACAGCTATTTCTGCCTGACTTTGGTAGGTAATAGCAATAGAAGCTGCATCAGTATTGATTCGCACGGTTTTGACTACAGGATCACTCGTCAATAACTTCTCCAATCTGCGTCCATAGGCGCGATCGCTAGTCAATATGGGAATGTGAAATCTAATCCTTCCAGGTATTTGATGTATAACATTATATATCACTTTCGCCGACCAGGTTGTTGGCTCTTTATCGATTTTCACAATCGGGGCTTGATTTTCTTTGTGTGCAGATTTATTATCCCCATCGGCTTTTATATCACTATTCCCATCACCCAGGCGCGGTTTTAAATAATCAATTACTCTCCGCGTAGCATCGGCGGTAATCATATAGACTGGAATTGATGCTAAACCGCTAATTCCTAATCTGCTTGTGACTGCTAACCCTGTCATTAAGGGAATAAAAGATATAGTCTGCTCTTGCCAAAACTCAACGGATTTCCACGCTGCAAAGGGATCTGATCTGGGTGCATCTGGGGTGAGCTTAATATCTAGCTGTTGCAATATAGCCAACATCTCAGATAGTGACAATTGCTCCTCATCAAAGAAAACTACCAAACTGCTAGTTTTCTGGTTGGCAGCAACTTCCTTGACACCTGGCAACTGCCGTAAGTATTGGATGATAGTCTTACTGTTGCTGCTAAAACTATCGTTAGTCGTTTTGATGCGTATGCGCCCATTTGTTGCGTGTACAACTTGCATACCAGTAGCAGAAAGTTTCAATTGTGGCTCTATCACCACTTTACTGCTATTCGTATTCATTTTTGCTTCATTGTTATGACGCTGAGTCAAGGTTAAATCCCAGAATCTTGGCAGATGCAGATTCGGACTTAACCTGTCACGACTAATAATAGTTTGTGCCATTTATCCGATAGTTACACCCAACTTGCGGTTAACAATAGGTTAAGTATACATTAAAAAAAATTGTTAGGTATCATTCTTAAGAAGAAATTTTTATTTTGTATTTTGTAATACATTTTTGTGATATTCTTCCTCAGTGAGGATATCTAGATTAGACTCTAGACGATCAACAAAAACAATACCATCGAGATGGTCATATTCATGCTGAAAGATACGGGCTACAAAGTCAGTTAACTCTTGCTTGTGCAATTTGCCATAGCGATCGCTATATTCGACTTCAATAGCTTGGTAACGAGGAACTAAACCTCTGATACCAGGAACACTGAGACAACCTTCCCAACCTTTGACCACCTCAGTCGAGTAAGCTACTATCTTGGGGTTGATCATAGGCGTTGGTGTCATTTCCGGCGCATGGGGATATCTAGGGTTAGGACGAGAAGCCACAATAAATAAGCGCACAGATTCCGCAACTTGTGGTGCAGCAATGCCGACACCATTCGTATTGGCAGCAGTAGTAATTAAATCATCAATTAATTTTTGAATAGGTGCATCATGAACATTTTCTACCGCAGCCGCTTTGTGTCGTAGTCGAGAATCCCCTAATTGAATAATGTCTAGTGATTGTGTCACGTCGCTTCGCTCCAAATTTAAAAAAACATAGGGCATGGGGCATATAAAACCAATTCGCAATTCGCAATTCGCAATTCGCAATTCGCAATAAATTCAAAATTCAAAATTCAAGAGTTTTTCTGCCCCTGCGCCCCTGCCCCCTGCCCCCTGCCCCCCTACACCCCTACACCCCTACACCCCTACACCCCTGCCCCCTGCCCCCCTGCCCAAATCAATCTTCTCTTTCCACCGGTAAAGGTGCAGGAGTGACATCTAACTGCTGAGTTTCTCCATTACGTTCTATTTGAATTTGTAGGGGAGTACCAATTTGGCTATTTTCTACTAGTTTTTGTACTTCTTCAACTTTGGTAACAGATTTATTATCAATTTTTTGAATGACATCTCCGCTTCTGAGTCCACCAGTATCTGCGGGAGAACTACGGACAATTCTCAATAATAGAACACCTTGATCTGATTGAATATTAATGCGATCGCCAAATGTTTCATTAAATTTTTCTTTAATTCTGGGTGTAAGTGTGATCATCTGCACTCCCAAATAAGGATGATCAACCCTACGATTATCAATTAATTGCTGGGCAATTTTCTGGACAGTATTAATCGGAATTGCAAATCCTAAACCCTGTGCGCCACGAATAATGGCTGTATTCATCCCAATTACCCGCCCATTGGCATCAAGTAAGGGGCCGCCAGAGTTCCCCGGATTAATAGCTGCATCCGTTTGCAGATAATCAACCCGTTTATCGCTCGCACCAATATCACTACTAGAACGACCAGTAGCACTAATAATCCCAGAAGTTACTGTATTATTCAAACCTAGGGGATTCCCAATGGCAATCACGGGTTGTCCTGGTTTTAAGCTATCTGAGTTACCCAAAGATACTGTCGGTAAGTTCTGAACATTAATTTCAATCACCGCTACATCTGTGACTGGATCTTGACCCCGCACGTTGCCATCAAAGCTGTTACCATTTTTGAGGGTGACTCGCACCGCGTCAGCACCATCTACCACATGAGCATTAGTCAAAATATAAATCTTCCCAGAATTTTTAATAATAAATCCTGAACCGCTACCCCGTTGTACACGCTGTCTTTGTTGTGGAGCAGGATCATTAAAAAAGGGAGGGAACAGGGGATTATTAAAGTCATCGGGAACACGAGTAGTTATAGTCCGAGAAGAATCAATCCTCACGACTGCATCCCCAACCCTATCTACTACTTTGACAACAAAGTTAGGATCTCCAGTGGCTGCAATTATTGGTGGAGGTGCAACCTCTGGAGTATTATCAGTTGTTGTTTGAGATGCAATTTGCGTTTGGGATTCATTGGTTTGGGTTTGTAGTGACTTAGTTGGTAAAAGAGAACAACCTCCCAGAGATACTACTGCTACCCCACTAAAGAGTATTAACTTTATACTGTTAATTCCGTATTCTTGAAACCAACTGCTAATATAAAGGTTTTTCAAGCTCTGACCATACTCTGTTGTGTTCATGTGTTTTTGTTTCTCCGTGTTGGTCTGCTGATGCTAGGATTTCCTGAGTGCTGAGTTATGACTCATAACTCTATTGTGACGATTAGGTGCAAAGGTAGTAAATGATGGAAATTACTATTGACAGTTTGTGGACTGAGGTACTCAACCGCTTACAAATAGAATTATCGCGTCCCACCTTTGAGACTTGGATTAAAACTGCTCATGCAGAAAAATTAGAAAATAATTGTTTATTTATCGTTACACCTAATCCCTTTGCTCGTAATTGGTTACAAAAGTATTACATTAATACTATTGCTCATGTGGTGCAGGATATTTTGGGATATTCTGTAGAAATATTTATTAAAGATGGCGCAGAATTAGGGGAATCAGCAGTAAATTGGGAATTACCCACCCCACATACTACTGGTGACACAGGGAGTAAAAAACGCCAGCCAACCACAGATTTAAACTCTAAATATGTGTTTTCCCGTTTTGTAGTAGGAGCAAATAGCCGCATGGCTCATGCTGCATCCTTAGCGGTGGCTGAGTCTCCTGGGCGAGAATTTAATCCTTTATTTTTATGTGGTGGTGTCGGTTTAGGTAAAACCCATCTGATGCAAGCAATTGGTCACTATCGCTTAGAAATTTGTGCTGATTCTAAGATATTTTATGTTTCTACAGAACAGTTTACTAACGATTTAATTGCAGCTATTCGCAATGACAGAATGCAGAGTTTTCGAGAGCATTATCGGGCTGCTGATGTGTTGTTAGTAGATGATATTCAGTTTTTGGAAGGTAAAGAATATACTCAAGAAGAATTTTTCCATACTTTTAATACATTACATGAAGCTGGCAAACAAGTAGTCATTGCTTCCGACCGTCCACCTAACCAAATTCCCAACTTACAAGAGCGTCTTTGTTCTCGTTTTTCAATGGGGTTAATTGCTGATATTCAATCACCAGATTTAGAAACGAGAATGGCTATTCTCCAGAATAAAGCAGAATATGAAAATATCCGCTTACCCCGTGATGTTATTGAATATATTGCAGTTAATTATACTAATAATATTCGGGAATTAGAAGGAGCTTTGACCAGAGCCTTAGCTTACATTTCTATTTGGGGGTTGCCTATGACTGTAGAAAATATTACCCCGGTTTTACAAGCTCCATCGCAAAAATTTGCTGCTACACCACAGGCAATTTTAACAGTGATAGCTGACCATTTTCATATTTCTATTGAAGACCTCAAAGGCAACTCTCGAAGACGGGAGATTAGCTGGGCGCGTCAAATTGGAATGTATTTAATGCGGCAACATACTGATTTAAGTTTACCGAGAATTGGTGAAGAGTTTGGGGGTAAAGACCATACAACTGTGCTGTATAGTTGCGATAAAATTAGTCAATTGCAGGAGAGCGATCGCACTTTATCACAAACTCTCCGCCAACTGAGCGATCGCATCAACATGACTAGCCGTTCTCAAAAATCATCTTGACTGTTTTCCAGAACTACTAATCATCTCACTCTTGATTCATCATTTAAAATATTAACTAATGTCTAAAAATAGGTTAATTGTGTAGTTTGTCTGTGGAAAAGTAGTTATTTTTTGTGGAAAACTTCACTCAAGTATAATTACCCTGTGGAAAACATAGGGGGTTTTTCCACAAGTTTTCCACAGTTATAAAGTAGATCAAGCACTATCAATATAGATTTGTTGTAAGTTTTCCACAGTTTCCACATCCTGCCATTCTCAATTAGGCTCTACTGCCAAGTGACTGCCAATTTAAAAAATATACTATCAAGTTGATGGCAAGGGGGCAGGGGGCAGGGGGCAGGGGAAGAATGATCTGTAGCCGGGATTTAGAGAAATGGTATTACTCAACTAATCAGTAACAGAGATGTTACCATATTCATTCACCTGCTGAATCTCACCATGAAACTAGTTTGCGCCCAAAGCGATCTCAGTACAAACCTCTCCCTTGTTAGTCGTGCTGTACCGTCACGACCAACGCACCCCGTACTTGCTAATGTTCTATTACAAGCAGATGCTCAAACTAACCAAGTCAGCCTCACAGCCTTTGATCTCAGTTTAGGTATTCGCACTAGTTTTAATGCTGAGGTATGGCAAGAGGGAGCGATCGCACTTCCTGCTAAATTACTTGTAGATATCACCTCCCGTCTACCAGAGGGAGAAATTACCCTAGAGGGTGAATCAACCGATAGCACCACAGGAGAGGGTTTAGCTGTTACCCTCACACCTAAAACTGGCAAATATCAGCTACGTGCGATGGATGCCGAAGAGTTTCCTGAATTACCTCTAATTGAAAATACCGAACCGATTAATATCACCACCACAGCCTTAATTGAAGGCCTACGCGGTTCTTTATTTGCTACCAGTGGAGATGAAACCAAACAAGTCCTCACAGGAGTTCATCTCACAGTCAAACAAGACACATTAGAATTTGCTGCTACTGATGGACATCGCCTAGCACTTGTGGAAACTACTAACGAGCGTCCATTAGAAGATAATGAACAACAGTTAGAAGTCACAGTCCCAGCCAGAGCATTACGAGAACTAGAACGGATGTTAGCACATAAAGCTAGCTCAGATGAACCAATAGCCCTATATTTAGATCAAGGCCAAGTAGTGTTTGCATGGGGTAATCAACGCCTGAGTAGCCGCACCTTAGAAGGTCAGTACCCTGCTTATCGACAACTTATTCCTAGACAATTTGAACGACAAGTTACAGTCGAACGCCGACAATTTTTAAGTACATTAGAGCGGATTGCCGTACTAGCAGATCAAAAGAATAATATTGTTAAAGTCAGCATAGATAGTAATGCCCAAATATTAACTTTATCTTGTGAAGCCCAAGAAATGGGTAGTGGTAGAGAGTCAATGCCTGCTGAAATTTCAGGAGAAAACATAGACATTGCCTTTAATGTTAAATATTTAATGGAAGGCTTGAAAGCTTTACCATCTTCAGAAATTCAAATGCACCTAAATCAAGAGTTAACCCCTGTAATTTTTACACCATTAGGTGGCTTAAAGATGATTTATTTAGCTATGCCAATTCAATTACGAAGTTAAGTAATTTCTTCACTATTGAAGGAGGGGGCAGGGGGCAGGGGGCAGGGGAGCAGGGAGCAAGGGCGCAGGGGGAGTAACACTCTTCAATTTTGAATTTTGAATTGATTAGCCCCATGCCCCATGCCCAATGCCCAATGCCCAAAATTTTTGAATTTTGAATTTTGAATTTTGAATTGATTCATGTGTTACCCTAGTAGAGTTGTCTAAATTCCGCACATCTGGGGATTCGGGTGTTTCTCATTGAGAAATACGCCTGGATGGAGGTTTAACCCGAATAGGAGTAAAAAATATATGCCAGTTGTTTCATTGGCTCAAATGATGGAGTCAGGGGTTCACTTTGGGCATCAGACCCGCCGTTGGAATCCCAAAATGTCTCCGTACATTTATACAGCGCGCAATGGTGTACACATCATTGATTTGGTGCAAACAGCCCAATTAATGGATGAAGCGTATAACTATATGCGATCGCAAGCCGAGCAAGGCAAAAAGTTTCTCTTTGTTGGCACAAAGCGGCAAGCAGCTGGCATTATTGCCCAAGAAGCTGCCCGTTGTGGTTCTCACTATATTAATCAACGCTGGTTGGGGGGAATGCTCACCAACTGGGCAACCATTAAAACCAGAGTAGACCGCCTCAAAGACTTGGAACGTCGGGAAGAAAACGGCGCATTAGATTTATTGCCCAAGAAAGAAGCATCTATGCTGCGTCGGGAGATGGCGAAACTGCAAAAATATTTGGGCGGTATTAAAACCATGCGGAAAGTTCCTGATGTGGTAGTAATAGTAGACCAGCGTCGGGAATATAACGCAGTTCAAGAATGCCAAAAACTCTCCATCCCCATCGTGTCGATGCTGGATACAAATTGTGACCCCGATGTAGTAGATATTCCCATTCCAGCTAACGACGATGCTATTAGATCAATTAAATTGATCGTGGGCAAATTGGCAGACGCTATTTATGAAGGTCGCCACGGTCAGTTAGAGGCAGAAGAAGACTACGAAGACTACGAAGGTGCAGAGGAAGATTACGACTACGACGAAAGTGATTATTCTGACTCTATCCCCGATGAAGAAGAGGAAGAATAAGTTTAATAGATGAAATTTCATCGTTTTTTCTTCCCCAGCCCTGAGTAAGATAGAAATACTCAAAACTCTTGCTTAGTTCTGAGTGCTGAGTCATGAATAGTCAGTAGTCTTGAATATCTTGACTCAGCACTGCTTTGGTGAGCAATAAAAACTCAAGGTCAAGTTAGGAATTGAGGCAACATGGCGGAAATATCTGCAAAACTCGTCCAAGAGCTACGCCAAAAAACTGGTGCAGGCATGATGGACTGCAAAAAAGCCCTAAAAGAAACTGAAGGCGATATCGAACAAGCCATAGACTGGCTACGGAAAAAAGGTATTGCTTCTGCGGGTAAAAAAAGCGATCGCATTGCGGCAGAAGGTTTGGTGGAAACCTACGTTCAGCCTGATGGCAAAGTAGGCGTACTCATTGAGGTCAACTGCCAAACAGATTTTGTTGCCCGTAACGATGCTTTTAAAGCTTTAGTCAAAAACCTAGCCGAACAAGCTGCAACAGCTGATAGTGTTGAATCTTTGCTGGCTCAACCTTACATCAAAGATAACAGCGTGACTGTAGATCAATTCATCAAGCAAAGCATTGCTAGCTTAGGTGAAAACATTCAAGTACGTCGTTTTGTTAACTTTGCTATCCAAGACACACCAGGAGTAGTAGACAGCTACATCCACACTGGTGGACGAGTTGGTGTATTGGTTGAGATTAATTCTCCATCAGAAGCAGCTGCAAGTAACGAAGAATTTCAAGCATTGGCTCGGAACTCAGCTATGCAAGTTGCAGCTTGTCCCAACGTTGAGTATGTCAGTGTAGATAACATTCCTGCGGAAGTTGTCAAAAAAGAAAAAGACATCGAAATGGGCAAGGAAGACCTGGCTAATAAACCAGAAAACATCAGAGAAAAAATTGTTCAGGGGCGAATTGAGAAGCGTCTGAAAGAAATGACCTTGCTAGACCAACCTTACATTCGTGACCAAAGTATCTCTGTAGAAGACTTACTCAAGCAGGTGAAAGGGAAAGTTGGCGAAGATGTCACAGTATCCCGTTTTGTGCGCTACATCTTAGGCGAAGGCATTGAAAAGCAAGAAAGTAACTTTGCTGAAGAAGTTGCTGCTCAAATGGGTGTCAAGTAGTTATTAGTTATGAGTCATGATGACTCTTTCTTTTACAGGTCAAGCTAGTAGCCTGACCTGTATTTTATTTAAAAATTTAAAGAATTATAGATGATTATTTGCGAATAATTACATATATTTATACATTTGTACTATTAAGGCTCAAGTAGAGTAAAAATATGGCTAGAGCAATTGAGCGAATTGAACGGGATATTGCCGTATTGCAAGAAGCGATTCAAGCGATCGCCAAAGAACTCCAAAGTGCTTATACTAGTTATTTAGCTGCCTTGGGTCAAGCACTCAGGAAACAATTAATTCTGGCAAGTTATCACCTATGTACCCAAGGGTATCCCGAAAACTTTCTCAAGTTATCATTGACTCAGCGACAAAAATTACAGCAAAACCTCCGCAACTTGGGTCAACAAGCCGCACAAATATTACTCTCTCATTTGATGACTGAGGAAGATGTAGAACTAACTACCACAGCCGATACGATTGCCGATGCAGAAGTGACAGAGAGCGTGGAGGAGACAGAAAACCCAGAAGTTACATCTAACATATCATCACCCATTGAACCATCTGATGATCCTGCTGGTGAGACTCATATTGTGGATATTTCTCACCCCATAGCATTAGCTAGATGGCAACAGCATTTAGAAACACAAATCCAACATACACTTAGAAAAGTTTCTCATGAAGCGAATTTGAGTTTACAAAAAGCTGGAATTTTACCGCAAAAATTACCAGAACCAATTTTAGAAGCCGCAGCCGTCGCTTCAGAAGCTTCAGCCGAGATGATGCCAGGGCCGCCTAACATCTTAAATTTAGTTATTCAAATTGAAGATGAACAAGATGCAGAAGAATCAAGTTTAACTCAAATTATGACTGTGAATTTACGGTTAGGAGAAATAGAATTTGCTGACTCCACACTTGCGACAAGTCGTAAGCAAATTCGTGACATTTTAGGACAACTGAATAAACTAGGAAGGGAGTATCAAAAAAAGCAAAGGGAACGCTCTATTGCTGAAGCTGAAGCGGCATGGCGTGCTAGTTGGTATGAAGACTGAAAGCGTGAGGGAGGAGGGAGGAGGCAGGAGGCAGAGGGCAGGAGGCCGTTATCATGAAAATGAAACAAGTTTTACCATCGAAAATGAAAGAAGTTCCCTTATACCCCTACACCCCTACACCCCTTTCATTGAATTTTGAATGAACGACCAACCAGATTGGATACGCTTACATAAAGCCTTGACAGTGGAAGCTGAACACGGTTTTACAGACTTGGTGGGTAGACAGTACCGCTTCAGTGAATTTCTCAGCCTCACATTTGGGAAATTCCCTAGGAGTTTACCACCAACTGAACGCCGTCGTTGGCAAGAACTGGCGGGGCAGTTTGCGAACTATCCTCATCTGCAACTCGAACAGCGTCAACGTTTAGTAGCTCAAACCAGGCAATATCTTTACCAACTGCAAAAAGGGGAGGGGGAGCAGGGAGCAGGGGAGCAGGGGAGAGGTTATAAAGCAAAAGTTCCTAATTCTACGCCTGTGGTGGCGGAAGTTAGTAGGAGATTAGCACCGAAAATTGACCAAAAACTGAGCGATTTACCAGAAATAGGCTTTCGGAAAGCTGATAAATTGGCGGCTTTAGGTGTGTATACTGTACGTGATTTACTGTATTACTATCCCCGTGATCATATTGACTATGCGCGTCAGGTGAATATTCGGGAGTTACAAGCCGGGGAAACGGTGACAATTGTGGCGACAGTTAAACGGTGTAACTGCTTTACTAGTCCCAAAAATCAAAAGTTATCGATTTTAGAATTAGTCCTCAAAGATAATACAGGACAAATTAAAGTTAATCGCTTTTCGGCGGGGGCGCGGTTTACTAGTCGGGGTTGGCAAGAAAGTTTAAAACGACGCTACCCTGTGGGCAGTGTGGTAGCAGCTTGTGGGTTAGTTAAAGGTAGTAAATACGGTTTGACTTTAGATAACCCTGAGTTGGAAGTTTTGGCACATCCAGGGGATACCATTGAATCGCTGACAATGGGGCGAGTAGTACCAATTTACGCTCTCACTGAGGGAGTAATGGCGAATATGGTACGACAGGCGGTAATTGCAGCTTTACCTGCGGCGGCGCAATTAAAAGATCCATTACCGAAAGGTTTGCGGGAAAAGTATGGTTTGATGGAATTAAAGGATGCGATCGCTAGCATCCATTTTCCTGACGATAGTGATAGTCTGCAAGCTGCCCGTCGTCGCCTAGTATTTGATGAATTTTTCTATCTGCAACTGGGTTTACTACAACGTCAACAACAAGCCAAAGCCATCCAAACTAGTGCTATTCTTGCACCCAAAGGTGAATTAATCGAAAAATTCTACCAAGTTCTACCCTTTCAACTGACAGGCGCACAGCAACGAGTCCTCAACGATATTCTCAACGACTTGCAAAAAACCACACCAATGAATCGACTAGTACAGGGTGATGTCGGTTCAGGTAAAACTGTTGTAGCCGTAGTAGCAATTTTAGCCGCTATTCAATCAGGTTATCAAGCCGCATTGATGGCCCCAACTGAAGTTTTAGCAGAACAGCATTACCGTAAACTAGTTAGCTGGTTTAACTTGTTATACTTACCCGTGGAATTACTCACAGGTTCAACCAAAATTGCCAAACGCCGAGAAATTCATTCCCAATTAGTTACAGGTGAATTACCTTTATTGGTGGGAACTCACGCCTTAATTCAAGATACCGTCAACTTTCAGCGACTAGGGTTAGTGGTGATTGATGAACAGCATAGATTTGGGGTGAAACAACGGGCGTTATTACAACAAAAAGGCGAACAACCTCATGTATTAACTATGACTGCTACCCCCATTCCTCGGACATTGGCATTAACTATACATGGGGATTTGGATGTTAGCCAAATTGATGAGTTACCACCGGGAAGACAAGCAATTCAAACTACAGCCTTAACCAGTCAGCAACGAAGTTTTGCTTATGACTTGATGCGGCGGGAAATTGCCCAAGGTAGACAAGTGTATGTAGTATTGCCTTTAGTAGAAGAATCAGAGAAACTAGACTTGCGATCGGCTGTAGAAGAACATCAAAAGCTGCAAGAGAGTGTGTTTCCAGAGTTTCAAGTCGGGTTGCTGCATGGGCGGATGAGTTCTGCCGAAAAAGACGAAGCTATTACTAAATTTCGGGATAATAAAACCCAGATTTTAGTTTCTACTACTGTGGTAGAAGTTGGTGTGGACGTACCTAATGCTACAGTGATGCTCATTGAAAATGCAGAGCGTTTCGGTTTATCTCAACTACACCAATTGCGGGGAAGAGTAGGAAGGGGTGCGGCAAAATCCTACTGTTTATTGATGAGTAGTTCTAGAAGTCCTGATGCTCAACAAAGATTAAAAGTTTTGGAACAGTCTCAAGATGGCTTTTTCATCTCGGAAATGGATATGCGGTTTAGGGGGCCTGGGGAAGTTTTAGGAACTCGCCAATCTGGTGTACCAGATTTTACCTTGGCTAGTTTAGTAGAAGATGAGGAAGTGTTAATATTAGCCAGGCAAGCGGCTGAGAAAGTGATAGAAATAGACGCAAGTTTAGAGCGTTGGCTGTTAATGAAAGCTGAGTTGAAATATCGTTATGAGCGTTTGATGGGTGGGGCTATTTTAACTTGATTGGCGGTCAGTTGAGGTGAGATTTTCAACGCTAAGGGGCGCGGAGGTAAGCGCAAAGTTACGCAGAGAATTAGTTGTGATTTGATGGTGAGTTTACAACTAAGTAAAAATCATGGCATGATAGTGAAATTGTGTGGAACAATCAAAATCTCGCACATTTTCCATCAAAACTTATGCTGTTAACCAAATTCCGAGTTAGGATTAGTGGTTAGCGGTGCTTTAATTCAATATCGAGTTCAATTTTTAAGATTTTATGGACAAAAGTCCAACAGACGGCAGTATTATCCTCCTCTGATCTGGTGAGTTTCTCCCAGGACGGGGGAGACTATAGGAGGTAGTATCATGCTCACACAGGATATTCGCAATTCGCTCATCGATATTGCTGATTTAAACCAGCTGAAATGGGATTTAAATCAGTTGCCACCTGTGGATGTGGGAGAATATATTGCACAATTACCGAAAAAACAACGTGCGATCGCTTTTCGTGTACTCAACAAAGATCAGGCAATTGATGTATTTGAATATTTACCAACAGAAATTCAAGAAGAACTGATCAATTCTCTACATGATACCCAAGTCGTACAATTGGTAGAGGCGATGAGTCCTGATGAGCGGGCAGAATTATTTGATGAATTACCTGCTGTAGTCATCAAAAAGCTATTACGAGAACTCAGTCCTGAACAACGACAAGCCACCGCTACGATTCTCGGTTATCCTGAATACACAGCCGGGCGTATCATGACGACGGAATACGTGCGGTTGCGGGAAGGTTTGACTGTCGGAGAAGCCCTTAGTAAAATTCGCCGTCAAGATGAAGACAAGGAAACCATTTACTATGCCTACGTTACCGACGATAACCGGAAACTAGGGCGGGTAGTCTCACTACGACAGTTATTGTTTACCTTCCCAGAAGTTTTGATTCGGGATATAGCTAGCGATCGCGTTATTAAGGTAAGAACTGATACACCCCAAGAAGAAGTCGCCCAAGTCATGAAACGCTACGACTTAATCGCTGTGCCTGTGGTAGACAGGGAGGATCGCTTAGTCGGTATTGTGACAATTGATGATGTCGTTGATGTTTTAGAAGCAGAAGCAACAGAAGACTTCCAAAGATTGGCAGGTGGTAGCGGTGATGAAGAAGCCTTATCCCCCGCCCACATCACCATTCGCAAGCGTTTACCGTGGTTGTTGGGGATTATGGCATTGTACATTGGTGCAGCCAGTGCGATCGCGCCTTTTCAACCGGTGATTGCAGCTGTGCCGGTTTTAGCTGTGATTATGCCCATATTTTCTAACACAGGCGGCACTGTCGGCATTCAAGCCCTCACCGTCACAATTCGGGGTTTAGGGATAGGAGAAGTCACACCCAAAGATACAATGAAAATTCTGCGGAAAGAAATTTTCGCAGGCTTAGGTACAGCCTTAGTTTTAGCCTTAACCATGTTTGCCCTATCCCTGATTTGGGCTAAACCCCAGGAAAGATGGGTAGCTTTAATTGCCGGCGTAGTCATGGCAACAAATACAATGGTAGCTGTGACATTGGGAACTCTCCTGCCAATGGTTTTAAAACGCCTGAAACTAGATCCCGCCCTGATGAGTGGTCCCTTAGTCACCACCATGTTAGATACAATTGGATTCTTAACTTTCCTCACCATGATTTCGGTAGCGTTGAAAGTTTTTAATTTACCTAGTTGAAGAAGGGGTGTAGGGGTGTAAGGGTGTAAGGGTGTGGGGGTGTAGGGGAGACAAGGGGAAGAATTTTAGATTTTAGATTTTGCGGAAAGTCTGAGCGGAGGTTTCCTCCGTACAGAACTTTCCAAGACGGATTTTAGATTGAAATCCAATCCAAAATTGAAAATCCAAAATCCAAAATTAAATCGCCCCATGCCCCATGACGGCAGTCCGCTCAAGTCGGGAAACCCGCCCACGCGGCTGCCTCCCCCATGCCCCAATGCCCCATGCCCCATGCCCAATTCCCAATTCCCAATTTATGCCTACATCTACTTGGAATCGTCGTCATGTCCTCTCTTTAGCTGATTTTTCGGCTGCTGAATACGATACTGTCCTCAAAACTGCTGCTAGTTTTCGGGAGGTATTGTCACGGCGGACGAAGAAAGTACCGACTTTGCAGGGACAGGTGGTGGCGAATTTATTTTTTGAACCATCTACCCGTACTCGCAGTAGTTTTGAAATCGCCGCTAAACGTTTGAGTGCAGATACCCTCAACTTTGCCGCCGCTACTTCTTCCATGACGAAGGGCGAGACAATTCTTGACACAGCGAAGACTTATTTGGCGATGGGAACTGATATTATGGTGATTCGCCATAAAGAAGCCGGAGTACCAAATGCGATCGCTGATGAAATGGATCGTTTAGGTGTGAAAGTTAGTGTCCTCAATGCTGGTGATGGACAACATGAACATCCTTCCCAAGCACTGCTAGATTTATTTACAATTTGTAGTCTAATTGATGCAGAGAATCCCCGTTTGGAATTACTTAAGGATAAGAAAATCGCCATTGTCGGGGATATTCTCCATTCGCGTGTTGCTCGTTCTAATATTTGGAGTTTAATTGCTAGTGGTGCGGAAGTACATCTAGCTGCACCACCGACTTTATTACCGAAATTCTTTGCTGAATATATCTATGCAGAAGGAATAAATGTACCTCCAGGTAAACTATTTATTCATTGGCAATTAGAACCAGCTTTAGAAAATGCGGATTTTGTGATGACGTTGCGTTTACAAAAAGAACGCATGACTGCCCATTTACTGCCGAGTTTGAGAGAATATCATCAGTTATTTGGAATTACTCGCGCCAAATTGCAGCTTTGTCAGCCTCATGTGAAAGTATTACATCCAGGGCCTGTAAATCGCGGTGTGGAAATCAGTTCCGATTTAATGGATGATCCAGAATTTAGCTTGATTCAGTCTCAGGTAACAAGCGGTGTAGCTGTGCGGATGGCGTTGTTATATTTATTGGGTAGTGGGAAAACGTGATATTGGGCATTGGGCATTGGGCATTGGGCATTGGGCAATTTAATTTTGGATTTTGGATTTTCAATTTTGGATTGGATTTCAATCTAAAATCCGTCTTGGAAAGTTCTGTACGGAGGAAACCTCCGCACCCTGCGGGAAGCAAGCTACAGACTTTCCGCAAAATCTAAAATCTAAAATTCTTCCCCTTGTCTCCCCTTGCCCCCTGCTCCCTGCCCCCTGTTTCCTCCTCATCAGCTTTGATTTTACCGATTTCTCCCACCCAACGACGGCGATCGCAATGTTCTAAATTGAGAATATCTGCTAAACTCCAATGTTTTCTTCTGTTGCCCCAACCCTGTCCTCATGAGTTGTTCATGAATCAAATCGGATTCCTATATTTCATGACTGACATGACAAAAATCATACAATTCGGAGGTTAGACACTGTAAAATTTGTAAAACAATATAGTGTTTGGATTTTTTGGTATTTTTTTGGGAATCCTAGAAAGGAAGCAATATTCACCATGAGAAATTGCTTATTTGAGCAGTACCAAAATTTTACAGGATTTTTATGCCTAAACGCTTACCAAAAGGTCGCAGTGCCAGTTCAGTGGCTTTAGAACCAGAAGTTGCGATCGCTATTATCGGATTATTCTCCGCCGCAGCTGATGGTGAAGGTATTACCTCAGATGAAGAATACGCCTTAAGTGAAATGCTTGGCTGTATTGGCCAATTTGAAGATTACTCTGATGAAGATTTTGAAGAGTTAGGTGAAAAAATAGCTTCTGTGATAGAGGAAGAAGATCCCGAAGAACTCATAGCCCAAGCAATTAATTCCTTATCAAATAAAAGTTATCGAGAAGCTGCTTACATCACAGCCATTTTGGTAGTAGGTATTGATGAAGAAGTACCTGAGAATGAACAAAATTACATTTCTGAACTTCAGGAAGCCTTGAACATTTCCGATGAACGCGCCCAAGAACTCATAGATGAAATCTTTGGGGAAGAGGAAGAATACGACGAAGACGACGAAGACGACGAAGATTAAATTTTCCTTTGGGTACTGTAATATTGACTTGATTTCTATTTTCCAGTACCCAATCCCCAACCCCTATTCTTCCGGTAATTCATTAATCTGACGATAAAACTGTTGCAAATAACCACCTAGAATAACGCAAACATTGCCATGATTTAATTTTATTCCGGATTATGGTAGTAATTTTATTGTGAAATTACTACTATTAGGAGTATGAATTATGACTGCACATATTTTACTTGTAGAAGATGAAGTTAAACTAGCACGATTTGTAGAATTAGAACTGAGTAGTGAAGGTTACAAAGTAAGTGTAGCCCATGATGGTATTAGTGGTTTGACCCTAGCACGGGAGTTATCCCTAGATTTAGCCATTTTAGATTGGATGTTACCAGGATTAACAGGGTTAGAACTGTGTCGCCGTTTGCGCGCTACCGGCAACAAAATCCCAGTCATCTTATTGACAGCTAAAGATGAAGTGAGCGATCGCGTGGCAGGATTAGATGCAGGAGCAGATGATTATGTAGTTAAACCCTTCAGCATAGAAGAACTACTAGCCAGAATCCGCGCTCATCTGCGCCGCACTCAAGAAACAGAAGATGACTTATTGCAGTTTGCAGACTTGAGTTTAAATCGTCGTACTCGTGAAGTATTTCGCGGTAAACGAGCCATTGAGTTAACAGCAAAAGAGTTTGATTTATTAGAATATCTGCTTTCCCATCCCCGGCAAGTTTTTACTAGAGACCAAATTCTAGAGAAAATTTGGGGTTATGATTTTATGGGTGATTCTAATATTATTGAGGTTTATGTTCGTTATTTACGCCTGAAATTGGAAGAAAATCACGAAAAACGCTTAGTGCAAACAGTGCGTGGTGTCGGGTATGCACTGCGCGAATAGTTCTAAAAATTTTCAATTAACCCCACAGGAACGCAGAGAAATTCTACAATCACACTCTGCGTTACTTTGCGCTTAACTTAGCGTTTCTCTGCGTTAAACAATAGCTAAACTGTTTTGAGTATTGTGGGAGTTACTAACTATTAAGTGATGCAGTCTTAAAACTTCGCTAAGAAATTTAAGAAAATTGACCAGATATTTTTGATCATTTTCTCAGCAATCATTTAGATTAGCTTCTGATACTGCATTCCTGGTAGCTGTGCAACTAAACCCATCAGTTCCAACTGTAATAAAGCACTCGAAACTAAACTAGTATTCATCCCCGTTTTCTGCACCAATAAATCAAAAGATATTGTCTCCAAGGCAATTGCATCCATCACTTGTTGCAGTTCTGGTGACAACACTGGTAAACTCAATTGTTCTGGGGCTGGCGATGTGTCAACGCTGTCAATTTGTGGTATTGCTCCCAACATTTTGAGTAATTCATCTAGTTCTTTGCAAATTAAAGATGCTCCTTGGCTGATTAATTTTAAACAGCCTTGAGATGGATAATCATCGACTCTGCCGGGGAGTGCATAGACATCTCTACCAAAATCATTGGCGTAGGTGGCTGTAATTAAAGCACCAGATTTTAGTGGTGCTTCTATAACTAAGATGGCACGACTTAAACCGGCAATAATTCGATTACGCCGGGGAAAGTGAGTACGATCTGGTGGAGTTTTACTAGGATATTCACTCACAACTAATCCCATCGTTAAAATTTGTCTGTATAAGTCTTGATTTTTGTGAGGATAAATTACATCTACACCAGTACCAACAACAGCGATAGTCCGTCCTCCAGCTTTCATTGCTGCACTATGACTTTCAGTGTCAATTCCCTCAGCCATCCCAGAAACTACCGTAAAGCCATTTTTCGCCAAAGCTGTACTAATTTGGCGAGTCCAACGAATACCATAATCAGAAGGCTTTCTTGTGCCAACAATCCCCACTAGGGGTTTTTGTCCCACATTTTCTGATAATTCTACTTCACCGCGATAATACAACATCGCTGGTGGACTATGGGTTTCTAGTAGTAAGCGGGGATATTCAGGATCGGCTGGTGTCCAGAAAAGAGGATTTTCTTGTTGGTGTTGAGTGAGTAATTGTTGGGGATTGAGATGCGATCGCTGTTCTACCACTTTTGTCAATGTTTGTAAACCAAAACCCTCAACTGCTGCCAATTGAGCTTTATTAGCATTCCATGCTGTCGCCAAACTACCAAAATGCTGCTGTAGTCGTCGCAATAAAACCGGGCCAATTCCCGAAATTTGCGCCCACGCCAGCCAATATGCTCGTTCTTCTAACACTTCTATCTCCTCCCAGCCAGTCAGTTCATTATGCCCACTCCCAACTCGTGATTCCCTACTGCCCTAACAAATAGCTAAAATCAAAATGTTTAGTAATTTGAGCTTAAGTTGTGGCTACTGTATCCTGTCCCCACTGTCACCAATTAATTGATAGTCAAGCTTTGACTTGTCCCTATTGTCGGACAACACTCAAAGCCTACGGACACCCCGGTATTACTCTCCACCGCGCCAAGAAAAATGAATATCTGTGTGATAGTTGCACCTATCATGCTGATGATACTTGCAACTTTCCTCAACGTCCCTACGCTAAAGACTGTACCCTTTACCAAAATATTGCTGAAAGGCAATCTCAGTTAGAACAGCAGTATACTGCTACTAGTTTTACCGCAACTCTCAATAACTGGATCAAACGCCATCAGGCTATTTTACTATTACTGGGTTTATTGTTGATTTGCTTACTGATTGCCATCAAGTGACGTACTCCACACACTCCCCAATCGCGGGTGAGTGTGGGCTTCTCAACGACTCCTCTATGAGGACATTGATTGAGCTTTGAGGGCGTGCGTCCCACGCGCCTTTATGTTTATAGCCGCATTCAAATCCCTGCACAAACTGGTATGACAAACAGGACAATTGTGCATTCTTTGAGATAAAGACTTTTTGACTTTGTGACCGCAGTTAGAACACTCTTGGCTAGTACCGTTTGGATTTACAGCTATTACTTTTAAACCAGCATTTTCGGCTTTGTTTGAAAGTATTGTGATAAACTGCCCCCATCCAGCATCATTTATACTTTTTGCCAATCTTGTTTTAGCAAGTCCTTCAATATTCAACTTTTCAACAGCTACCACGTCGTATTTAGTTAGAAGTGATTTAGCTGTTTTGAAGTGAAAATCTTTTCTAGTATCAGCAACCTTTTTATGTTGTTTACTCAGTTTTTTGATAGCTTTTTGACGACGATTAGAACCTTTTTTACGCCTAGAAACCCTACGCTGTGCTGACTTTAATCTACGTTCAGCTTTGCGTAAATGCTTTGGTGCAGCGATTCTATAACCATCAGAAGCAACATAAAAATCAATTAAGCCAACATCAATACCAACGATATTGTCAGGATTGAAATCAAGTTTAACAGTTGGCACTGTTTTATCATCAAGACTCAGTGTCACATAGTAACCATCAGCTTTTCTGGTAACAGATACAGTTTTAATATCAAAACCATCAGGTATTGGACGATGAACAATTACCTTGATATCACCAATCTTTGAAAACGTAATTTTGTTATTAGCAAAATGGTGTCGCTTAAATTGGGTATAAGTGAAAGTTTTGTATTGACCTTTACCCTTAAATCTAGGTCTACCAGATTTTTTCCCATTAACATCGCCTTTCAACCATCTGTCAAAAGCCAATTCAACTTTTTTAGGAACTTCCTGCAACACTTGAGAGTGAATATCTTTGTACCAAGGTCTATCAACTTTCAATTGAACCAAAGAAGCTTTTTGATTGTAGTAGTTAGGTTGTTCCTTTAATTCTGGTAAGTGACAAATTAACGGGCATCTATCAACAGGACAACGATTCATTTCATACCAGTCAAACCTTTGATCAAGCAAATAATTATACTGACAGCGCAGCATTTCCAAAGTTTTATCTATTTTCTCTGCTTGTTCTTTAGTTGGTTTGATTTTGTACTGGTGTGAAGTTTTCATTGTTTTATCCTTGTTTTCGACCTGTATTTAGGATAGCATGAGCGTAAAGACGTTGTGTAGGCAACATGAAAAATAAAGCATTAAATTTAAGAATATCTGAACGCAGATTAAATAAATTAAGATTATATGCAAGTCAAAATGATAAAACTATGACTCATGTAATTGAAGATTTCATTGACTCGCTTAAAGTCAAAAATGGCGATTCCGCACTTCGTGCCGCTTCTCTACGAGACGCTACGCGAACGCTAACATCGACCCACTGTCCTGTTAATCCTGCGGATTAATTTGGTTGTGGGTCAATACCCTTCGGGAAGCAAGCTACGTCATCGCCCCGCCATTCATCCCACACCTCAGCAAGCTGTAGGTGTGGGGCTTCTGTCGGTTCAAGCTAAATTATTTTCGCTATCATCCTAGTATAATCCCCAGCGTAGGCACAAAAGCACAGAAATTTTTATGGCTGAAACTACAGTTAGTATTGTAATTACGAATTACGAATTACGAATTACGAATTACGAATTATTAGTGGTTTATGAATACAAAAACTGACGCAACAATTGAAGATTTGTACAGTTTGCCTGACAATTGTAAAGCAGAAATTGTCAATGGAAAATTGTTACTGATGTCTCCAACTGGATTTTTACCGGGGCGTGCTGGGGGTGAAATTTATGCTAGTCTGCGTAGTTATGAACGATTGAATAAAAATGGCTATGCTTTGCCTGATAATGTGGGTTTTTTGGTGAATCTTCCTCATCGTCGTTCGTTGAGTCCTGATGCTGCGTTCTATACTGGTAAACCTACTGGTGGAAAGTTTCTGAATGGTGCGTCTGTATTTACTGCTGAGGTGAGAAGTGAAAATGATTATGGGGAGAAAGCCGAGGAAGATATGGAAAATAAGCGGCGTGATTATTTCGCCGCCGGCACTTTGGTAGTTTGGGATGTGGATGTACTCAAAGAGGAAGTGATTAGAGTATACCGTGCTAGTAATCCTGAACAACCGCAAATTTATCGCCGTGGAGAGATAGCAGAAGCTGAACCGGCAGTACCAGGATGGTTATTTGAAGTGAATGACTTATTTTTTTAAGGTGAGGAAGTTCCAGAAAATAAATTAAGCAATGATTTTGACTGGAAGTGAGTTAGGTGAGCGATCGCTCTTTCTATTTAGTATAGAATGATGCTTATGAGTAGCCCAAGCTAGGCATTACTTCTATTTTCTGGTTAATATAGCTACAAACCGATTATCAATATCATGGCTGCAAACAGAATCAGGGTTGCTAAAGATAAAGCAGAATTGGTGAAATCATTACTTGCATCAAAAGACACAACTGGACTTTTTCAAACTTATGTAGAAGTCATGGTATTTGCCGCCGCTTTGGGCGTTAGATATAAAAAGCGTGTGCCTCTAGGTGAAACAACTAAAAGAGAGCCATACCCAATTTCTCAAGAAAACTTTGCATCATTAGGATATGAGCTAATAATTAAATTATTAGCAATTAATGAGACAAACGATATAGAAATAATTGCTTCACGAGAAGATGTATATGAAGATCAACGTACTCAGATATTTGAAGAATATGCGAACGGTGGATTAGAAATATTAGAGCAAGAGTTACGCGGGGCAGTAGATTATTCAGAACGCATTTTATTATTCTTAATTTCTGAGCAAGATAAGCAAGAAAGTATAGAAGAGGAATTTAATTTAAGTAAATTTTTAAATTAAAATACTTCGCCCAAACTATCAATATACTATGAAAAATCTAGACTACTATTGTCAGCGTTTTTCTGACTTAAATGTTAGCAATAGCCAATAGCGTGGTAAAGCTAAATCAAATAATGATTAGCAATGCTTTAGAAGAAAAATCGCCTTACGCTAAACCCATGAAAGATTTTCATGGAGAACAATTACTGTTACCCCATAAAGAACAATATTTTCCATCAGTAGAAGCATTGCAATGGCATTACAAAAATATATTTCAAAGATAATTACAATATAGGCGGTAGTCCAACCTCCTTCGGTTCTACAAATTCACCATCAAAATTAATTGTTTTATTTTCTACAGTTCTCCCATTAGCTAAAGCTTTGCGAAGTCCTGCAACTTCCATCTGATCCTCAAGTCCACCCAGCATATAAACTAATAACTTAGCTGCTAAATCTCTACCAGAAACCTGCACCCGCTTTTTATTCGGGTCATATAAAATCCCATACCAAAGAGACTGGGGATACTCCATACCAGTAAACCCCCCTTGCTGGTCGAACTTCCGCAACTTCTTAAAAATGCTAGCTAGGGAAAAACCTTTTTTAAAGACTAAAAATCCTAATGCTTGCGCTAAAGCAACTTGAGCTACAGGACGGAACAAAATATTGGCTTCCCCGCCACCCTTTTCAAAACTAAACCGCCTTAAAACAGGTGTATCTTCATGTTCTAAAATTTTTAAACTAGGTAGACTAGCCAAATTATCAAACAGTTTTTTAAAGTCCTCAATTCCCTGCTCAATTTCCTCATTTTCTGGACGCATGGGAATTAAACCTTTCTCGAATGGTTTCCAATGAGGGAACTTGTGAGCTAAGTATCTCTCGGACATATCTTGTAATGCTTGTAGCGTGGTCAAAACTGTAGAATTAGCTGCTACTGTTGCACTATTCCAATTAACGCGGGGTTTACGATTTGGTTTTTGTTCTAAAAGAGGATGAGTAACCGCAATTTTTCGCGCCACAATTGCAAAACCATCATCTTCATTTAGCTGTGCTAACTGACCTTTAGTTAATGGTGCAGCCATCAAGTTAACGTGAACAAACACTGACCTTACCCTTCTTCTAGCTTCGGTGCGCGTCTCCCCTGCATTCACCGCACAAATAAATTCAATGCCAATTTTTTCTTTGGGTAAGCTTTGTAAATAAGCAGGATCTACTTCATACTGGTCTGTTAAATCTGACAGAGTGATCAAACTATCATCAGCTGTTTTATCTTTCTTATATCGCTGGAGTTTACTAGTTTTAATTAACTCCATCAACCCTTGCACACCCATGAGGCGATGTTGACCATCTAAAGCATAAATGGTGACATTATCTTCAGAAATATTGAGTAAACCGACTTTCCCGTCTTTATCTAAGGGGGTAAAATCCGTTGTAGATTTTTTTGCACGTCCTTCACTATCCCACTCAGGTGCTTTATGGTTATCTACCCAAGGCTGATTAATTACTACTAGCACTGGGGGAAACTTATGATTTTTTCTAGCCGCCAAATACTGGACTAAGGGTGCTTGGCGTGACCAGTCAAGGGGACGCTGTTGAATTTCATCGATACTATCTGCATCAATTTCAATATTGTCCGTCTCTGGATTATATTTTTTTTGGAGTAGCGGTAAACCAGAGGCGAAGTGAACCCGACCAGCAAACCATTCTAAAGTTACAGAACCAATATAAGCCTCTGTTCCACCCATTTCGGTCTTTTGGGCTAAAATATGGTCTTTTTTGTCTAAAAAATTACCTAAAATTAGAGATAATACTTGTTTTTCTTTATTTTCTCTTTCTAAATACTCTCTAGCAATATCAGTGGTAGGATCAGATGTACTATCTTTCATGTTAATTTTTAAAAACTCAGTTCAGGTATGTAGCTATATTCTCGGAAAAATTAGATACTGATAAAACAATTTTTAAAAACTCTTTAGTAACCGCAACGCGTGAGTTTTGTCTGTTTATCTGTGAATGACTCTCGCCAGAATAGCAAAAATGAGGTCAAGTCGATATTTCCAGAGGTAGGGAGAAATGAGTACAGCACAACAGCCAGAAAAAAAAGGTCAGCAGACACGTACTGTAGCAGACTTAGTGGAAGACATCCAAGCTCTGACTACTGAAATTCAAGAATTGTATTGTTTAGATGCGATACCCTGGATCATAGGTGTATCTTGGGGGAAAGACTCTAGTACAGTTTTGCAGCTTGTTTGGAATGCGATCGCAGATCTACCTCCAGAAAAAAGAACTAAAACAATCCATGTAATTACTACAGATACTCAGGTTGAAAATCCTATTGTTGCTGCTTGGGTTCGTCAATCTATAAACCAACTAAGATCGGCTGCACAAGAAAAAGGGATGCCGATTCAACCACATTTACTACAACCAGTAGTTGAAGACACGTTTTGGGTAAATCTTATTGGTAAAGGCTATCCAGCCCCTCGAAACCAGTTTCGCTGGTGTACACCACGTTTGAAAATTAATCCAGCTAATCAATTTATTCGGGAAATAGTTCGAGCTAACGGTGAAACAATACTTGTCTTGGGTACTCGTAAAGCAGAAAGTGCCAAACGGGCTGCAACCATGAGAAAGCATCAAGCAGGTAGAGTCAGAGAACGCCTTAGTCCTAATGCAAGTCTTGCTAATTCCTTAATTTATACTCCTATAGAGGATTGGAGTAACAATGATGTCTGGATATACCTGAACCAATCTAATAATTCCTGGGGACATAGCAATAAAGAATTATTCAGTTTATATCGAGGTGCAACAGCAGATAATGAATGTCCTTTAGTGATTGATACTTCTACTCCCAGTTGTGGCGATTCACGATTTGGCTGCTGGGTTTGTACACTAGTTAATCAAGATAAATCTATGCAGGCGATGATCCAGAATGATGAAGAAAAAGAATGGATGCAGCCTTTATTAGATATCCGCAATGAATTGGATGCCAAAGATGATAGAGAAAAAAGAGACTTCCGAAGGCTTAGAGGAGAAGTTCAATTATTTGAAAGAAACAAGGATGGAAAAGTATCTGTTGAACCAATACCTGGGCCATATACAAAATATTGGCGTGAATATTGGTTAAGACGCTTATTAGAGGCACAAACCAAAATCCGGCAGACAGCACCAGAAAATATGCGGGATATTACGCTGATTTCTGTAGACGAACTCAGCGAAATTCGTCGTATTTGGTTAGAAGAAAAACACGAATTTGATGATAGTTTACCCCGTATCTATGAAGAAGCGACAGGTGAAAAATTTAAAGATCCTCGTCCTGGTGCTGACCAAAAACTATTAGGTAGTGATGAATGGTCTGTATTAGAAGAAATCTGTACAGGTGATGCTATGCACTTGGAATTGATGGCGAAACTTTTAGATACAGAACGTCAATTTCGTAAGAAAAGCAAGCGTGTAGGAATCTACGAATCTTTAGAGAAATGTTTTGATACTAGTTCTCGTTCCCCAGAAGAAGCAATTAAGAATGCTCATTTAAAACGGGATTTGAGAGAAGCTGTTCTTCAAGGTGATGTAGCTACAGTAAAAGAAAAAGTTAAGCAACTGACTTTAGGTGATGCCGTGGATGAAGATAAAAAGCAAAGTGATAAGCCCTTAAGTTGGGCAAATATGAAATTTAAAGTTAATTCGTAATTCGTAACGATGCTCCCCCCCGCTACGCTCTAAGCGCAGCTATGCCGCAGGCTTTACGTAATACTCGCAAAGCGAGTTTGCGGAGCGTTACGCAGTAAAGCAAGCTACGTAATTCGTAATTACGCCTGATGTGAATTAGGAAAACTACCTATCCTATAAATAGTAGGGGCGGGTTCACCGAGATCAAAAGTTAATCATGAATGATGTTTGTTAACCCGCCCCTACAAATATCTAGATGCTGACGCACCCTACCCAAGCATGAATTTCGGATAATTTGTTTTTTGGTGTTCCATAAGCTGAAAATAGTAATTTTACTGGGGTTGATAATTATTTACGTAAGTTAATATACATTGATTTATTGCGTGATAATATTATTAACATCATCCTTCATGGGGTGGACATCAATGACATTTCAAAATAATCGCCCTCACGAACTAGAGCAACGGGAACGGCTACTGCGAGAAAAGGAAGTAGAGTTACGACTCCGAGAAATGGAACAGGAAATGTCTGCAAGTCATGCACCATTTCACAAGACGGTGAAACATCAACCAGAAAATTCTCCCAAACCCTGGATGAAAAAAGCAATTCTTGCCGGAAAACTATTTGCCCTTGGTGTAGCAGCATTAGTGGCGGTGAGAGTGGCTTCAGTTTTAGCGGGGTTCGTGATTATAGCAGTTTTGGGTTGGGTAGCTTACAAACTATTCTTTGAAAATCGCAAAAAATCATCTTGAATTAAGGAATAATTTACATGGTAGGTCAAGTAGCATCTGATAAATTTATTCAAGACTTAGAAAGGGTGGCTCAGGTACGTTCTGAGATGGCGATTTGTTTAGAAAATCTATCTGAAACTATTGCCAAGGCTGAATTAGATGGAGAATCTTCATCGGGTAAACTCAGTTTAGAACGAGATTTGGAAGACATTAACGTAGCTAGTAAAAATCTCAAAAAAGGTGTATTTCGCCTGTTAGTATTAGGCGATATGAAACGGGGTAAAAGTACATTTCTTAATGCTTTAATTGGAGAAAATTTACTTCCCAGTGATGTGAATCCTTGTACGGCCGTTTTAACCATTTTGCGCTACGGGCGAGAAAAAAAAGTTACGATTCATTTTAATGATGGTAAAAGTCCACAGGAACTAGATTTTCAGAGTTTTAAATATAAGTATACCATTGACCCGGCCGAAGCGAAAAAGTTAGAGCAGGAGAAAAAACAGGCGTTTCCTGATGTTGATTATGCCATTGTTGAGTATCCCTTAAGTTTACTAGAAAAAGGGATTGAGATTGTTGATAGTCCAGGGTTAAATGACACAGAGGCGCGCAACGAATTATCGTTAGGATATGTGAATAATTGTCATGCAATTCTGTTTGTGATGAGGGCTTCTCAACCTTGTACCTTGGGAGAACGACGTTATCTAGAAAATTATATTAAAGGGCGTGGTTTATCAGTTTTCTTCTTAATTAATGCGTGGGATCAAGTGAAAGAATCCTTGATTGATCCTGATGATGTGGAAGAATTACAAGCGGCTGAAAATAGACTCAGAAAAGTTTTTCAGGCGAATTTGGCAGAGTATTGCTATGTTGATGGTCAAAATATTTATGATGAGCGAGTATTTGAACTATCATCTATTCAAGCACTACGCCGACGGTTGAAGGATAACCAAGCTGATTTAGCGGGGACTGGCTTCCCAGAATTTATGGGTTCGCTTAATACTTTTCTTACCAGAGAACGCGCGATCGCGGAACTCCGACAAGTCAGAACTTTAGCCAGACAAGCTGTTAACCATACCCGCGAAGCTATAGATCGCAGAATACCACTACTTGACCAAAATGTTGCTGAATTAAAAACACGCATTGATTCTGTAGAACCAGAGTTTAATAAACTCAACAATATTCGGGATCAATTCCAAAGGGAGATTTTCAATACTAGAGATAATCAAGCGCGTAAAATCTCGGAATCCTTCCGTAGTTATGTTTTGAATTTAGGTAATACTTTTGAAAGTGATTTCTTACGCTATCAGCCAGAATTAAAGATATTAGATTTTCTCAGTACTGGGAAACGAGAAGCATTTAATGCAGCACTGCAAAAAGCCTTTGAACAATACATGACTGATAAGTGTGCAGCTTGGACTTTAACTGCTGAGAAAGATATTAATGCAGCTTTTCAAGAATTATCTCGTAGTGCGGCGCAGTATGGTGCATCTTATAATCAAGTTACGCGACAAATTACCGAAAAACTCACCGATAAACAAGTTAAAGTTAATCCTTACAACACTAGCACAGATGAAGATAATTCCCCCGCCTGGGCAAAATGGGCAATGGGATTATTATCACTTTCAAGAGGAAATTTAGCTGGCGTTGCAATGGCTGGTGCTGGTTTTGATTGGAAGAATATTTTATTAAATTACTTCACTGTCATTGGTGTGGGGAGTATTATCACAGCCGTGACTGGTGTGTTTCTAGGGCCAATTGGATTTGCTTTATTAGGTTTGGGAGTGGGTTTTTTACAAGCAGAACAAGCGCGTAAGGAATTGGTAAAGACGGCTAAGAAAGAGTTAGTAAAATATTTACCACAGGTGGCAAATGAGCAAGCGCAAACTGTTTATGATGCGGTGAAGGAATGTTTTGATAGTTATGAAAAAGAGGTGAGTAAGCGGATTAATGATGATATTAATTCACGTAAGTCTGAGTTGGATAATTTACTGAAGCAAAAAGAAACACGGGAAATTAATCGGGAGGGTGAGTTAAGACGGTTTAAGACTTTGCAGGAAAATGTGATAGCTCAATTGCAAAAGATTGAGGCTGCTTATAGTAATCTTTTGGCTTATTATAGTTAAGGGTAGTATTTATCCCCTCTTTTTTGATGGAGAGGGGAATTTTTAACGCAGAGTGGCGCAGAGGTTGACGCAGAGTAACGCAGAGTTTGAGGATGGGTGATGGGAATATGCAGCAACAAGATGGGAGATATAGGGGTTTAATAGATGCGCTGAAATCTGCGTCTACTTTACTCGGTTTGGAAAGGACATCACAGTTATATCAAGATGTGGTTAATGTTGGTAATTATTTGAGTAATCCTAATTTTAGGATTGCGGTGTTTGGCCCTTTTAATCATGGTAAGTCTACTCTGTTAAATGCTATTTTAGGAACTCGCACTTTACCTATAGATTTGATTCCGACTACAGGCGCGGCTATTACTGTTAAATATGGTTCTGATGTGAGAACTCGCATTATGTTGCGGGATGGAACAGAAATTTATCGCAGTGGAACGGATGTTTTACAGCAATACGCAATTTTAGATGGTGATAGACAGATGCGTAAAGATGTAGCATCTGTAGAGGTTTTTTGTCCTCATACTTTTTTAGAAACTGGTGTGGAGTTTATTGATTTACCCGGAACTAATGATAGAGATGAGCAAGATAATTTAGTCAGAGAAAAACTTTTAAGTGCAGATTTAGTTGTACAGTTACTAGATGCGCGCAAGTTGATGACTTTGGGTGAACGGGAAAATTTGCGCGATTGGTTATTAGATAGAAATATTAAAACTGTTATTTTTGTTGCTAATTTTATTAATTTACTTGATACGGAAGAACAAAAACAAGTGCAGAATCGACTGCGGTTTGTTGCAGAAAGTTTCCGTGCAGAATTACCTCCGGGTTTTAGTAATTTATATCGTGTGGATGCTTTACCGGCTTTACGCGCTCGATTAAAGGGTGATGTGGGTGCGGCTAGTAGTAGCGGCTTAGTGGCTTTTGAGACGGCTTTGCAAAATATTGTTGGGATTTTAGAACAAAATCGGGGTGATGTGAGGTTGCCAAGAGTGCAGGCGATCGCATCCCAAATTCAATTATCATTAAAAAAGAAAATTGACCCTTTCGTCAATGAATTTACAGCTTTTGATGAAAAACAAAATGCCAAAATAGAAATTAAACAAAAAGCGCAAAACCTTATCAAGCAAGGCTTTAAATCTAGTTTATCTGAGTTAAAAGATTGGTTATCTTTACCGAAATTATTAGCGCAATACCAAGCTGATGCGGCTGTTGCACTAGCAGAGAATAATTTTAAATCTTGGCAAACAACTAAACTCAAAAAAGACTTGACAGAATTACAATTAGCTGTCATGAAATGGCTGTATCAAGCTTATGAATTTTTTAAAGAAGAACGTCCCGAAGATTTATTAATTCCTTTCCCCTCAGAACCACAAATTGCTTTACCTCCCAAGCCAGAGAATAGTGAACTATTAAGTGAACCTGGTGCAATGGCTGTTGGTGGTGGGATTGGCTGGTTATTAGGCGGGCCAGTTGGTGCGGCTGTCGTTGGGAGTATTTCTTATATATTAAATAAAAATATTCAACAACATGAAACAAAATCAGCTAATGAATCATATCATCAACAAGTTGCGAAACTTTGTATAAATGCAACGGAAGCATATTTATCTCAATTTAGTAGTCAAGCTTTATCAATATTATCTGAGTTTGAACGTAAAGCTGAAAAGGTAATTTACTTTCAACTTACCCAAGAACCCCAAGAAGTCATTAGAAAGCGTCAAGATTTACGACTACTACAACAGGGATTTAATCAATTATTGAGTGAGTTAGCAAAAGCGCGAATTTCTACTAATTATCAACCTTATCAAGAGACACCAAAAGTTAGTCAACCTCAACCCAGGCAGCAAGAAAGGGTTTATACTCGTCCACCACAACCAGAGAATACAACTAAAACTACCGAGAAAAAAGTAGAGCCTCCAAAACAGCAAGTTTATTCACCACCACCGCCACAAAAAACAACTCCTTCACCTAACCCCGCAGAGGTAGAGGCAAAGTTTCGTAACTGGGAATTAGATGAAGAAATAGCACAAATGAAAGCACAAATGCGTTCTCCTGGTTATCAAAAAAGTCAGCAGAAAACAAGTCAAAATACGCAAGCACCTAAACCATCTCAAAGCCAAGCCGAAAAAGATAAAATTGCTCGCGCTTATAAAATATTAGGGTTATCCCAAAATGCAGCTTTAGCTGATATCAAACAAGCTTATAAAACCTTAGTTAAAAAATGGCATCCTGATTTATTTGTCAACCAACCCCAAATGCAAAAACAAGCGCAAGAAAAAATGCGTTTGTTTAATGAAGCTTATACGGTATTGTCTGAGAAAAAATAGGGGTATAGGGGTGTAGGGGAAAGAAAAAAAGCGGGATAGACCCGGTGTAATTTTATATTAAACCTGAACTCGAAGTGTTAAAGACATGGTAGTTGTGAGCGTTTGAAAGAGTCGCCAAGAAACAAGCGATCGCCTGATAATATCAATTACAGTTTGTTTATTAAGAGAAGAAGCCTGTTCCTTTTTTGACTTTCCAGTCTGATCAACAAAAGATAGTTATGCCTGAAAATCGACAAACACCCCTAATGATCACTGCTATTGGTGCATTAGTAACATATTTAACAATCAGTATTTTACCAGATGTATCTGCACACTCTCAAACACCTCAGAAACCTACAGTGAATATAAGTGTTGATCTGGAACGTTCATTTAATCAAGTGGGTGTTCAAGGTTCTATTCTAATTTACGATCGCAACAACAAAAAGTTTTATCAACATAACCCCCGGCGTAACTCACAAGCCTTTCTTCCCGCTTCCACTTTTAAAATTTTCAACTCTCTTGTTGCCTTAGAAACTGGCGTAATTCCCAATGACGTAAGTATTTTGACTTGGGATGGTATTCAGCGTGACTTCCCAACCTGGAATCAAGACACCAATATCCGCCAAGCTTTTAAAAACTCTACAGTATGGTTTTATCAAGTACTGGCTCGAAAAATTGGTTATCAACGGATGCAGCAATTCATCCAGCAAGCCAACTATGGCAATCGTAACATTGGCACACCTGAGCAAATTGACCGATTTTGGTTAGCAGGGCCGTTGCAAATTACCCCCAGACAACAAATTGACTTTCTTCAACGTCTTCATCGCCAAGATTTACCCTTCTCACAACGTACTTTGGATTTAGTGCAAGACATTATGATTTACGAACGCACCCCAAACTACGTACTAAGAGGCAAAACAGGTTGGGCAACCAGTGTCACTCCTAATATTGGCTGGTTTGTCGGATATTTAGAACAAAATAATAATGTATATTTCTTTGCTACCAATATTGATATACGTAATAATGAGCAACTTCCGGCGCGTATTGAAGTGACTCGCCGCAGTCTCAAAACTTTAGGATTGCTATGAGGACTAGCAACATAATTCTAAGTGTCTATACACATCTTAACTGCTGGATATGTTAAATTACTGAATAAATTAGCTATATCAATCACATCTAGCAACAGAGGTATTTTTCAGTTAATCAAACAAAACTCAATCAGCACATTGCTACATTCACCCTCTGAATCTTCCTATTGAGTAAAAATTATTCACTCAAAAACCACTGAATGTCTTACGAGCAACGCCTAGAACAAAAACGCCTGATATTAGAACAGGAGTACAATCTATTAGCTGAGAGGCTAAGAAGGCTGCGTTGTGACTGTGCGATTGAAACGGATACCGCTAATCTGTTCAAACTAGAAACACAAATTGAACAAACTGATACAAAACTGAAGAACTTAGACCAACAGCTGAGTCAGCTTGAACAAGCTGCATCCAGTG
The DNA here is from genome assembly GCA_050633005.1 of Trichormus sp. Taxonomy (GTDB): domain Bacteria; phylum Cyanobacteriota; class Cyanobacteriia; order Cyanobacteriales; family Nostocaceae; genus Trichormus. The sequence continues at coordinate 32,232 of JBODRP010000023.1, forward strand.
AAAAGATTTATCATGCTTTGCTGAAATTGGGCTATCGCCAGCAGACGCGAGAATTTCGCAAGTTCATTGAGGCTCACTCTACGGCGGCTTTTCTGATCTCCGGTTCACCAGAATACGGACAACGTTGGCTATTAAATCGGTTAGTGGTTCAATATGTTCCTAGTATTCTTACGGGTAAGATTGTACGAATTGACCTCAGCCGCATTGCTCGCAGGAGTGATATTAACACTTTGTGGCGTGAATTGGGCGGTCGAGTTGGACTCAGTAGACAAAGTACAATTCCTGAAATTGCGGAACGAGTTTATCAATGGTGGCTAACTCAGAATGTTTTACTAATTTTTAACGATATTGATTGTCTGTCTGAAAATTTTTTAGATGAACTGATTTGTGATTTCTGGCTACCATTAGCAAATAAAGCAAAAGAAGCTACACCCCAAAGTAATCAATTCAAATTGTTAATGTTCTTAGTAGATTATGCTGGCTGTGTAGCTGATTGGAATGTGCATTTTGCAGAAGGTTATAACTCTTGGAAATTACCTGAGATTGTGGAATTTTCTGATGTTGAACTAGCTAACTGGCTAGACTACGAAGCAGATCAACTACCAACTAAACTGACAGACCAACCAAATGAAACAATTCAAATAATCCTCGAAAACAGCGATAATGGGATTCCAGAACCCGCATTGGGGGAAATTTGTCGCCTTTCTGACTGTGATTGGTATGAACAAGAGGAAAAATGGTTGAAACTGTAGGTAGACAATTTCTGCAATATACCGGTAAAGTCCAGCCCCAGTCAGGAGAAAAGGGAGCTAATGGACAACGTTTGTATCCTTATTTGCCTAGTTCAGAACTGGTAGAAGCAGTTAATTTGGCCATTTATTTAGAGCGTCCCTTGCTACTCAAAGGAGAACCGGGGTGTGGTAAGACTCTCCTCGCCAATGCAGTAGCCTACGAATTAAGTCTGAATTTGGAAGCTTGGTATGTCAAGTCCACGAGTCGCGCTAGGGATGGTTTGTATACCTATGATGCCGTTGGTAGGTTGCGAGATGCCCAACTTGCTGCTTCTTTTCGTTCAACACCAGAGCAAATCGAGCGAATTGAAAACCCAAGTACCTATGTGCGCTGGGGGCCTTTAGGAAGGGCATTTCAACAAGAAAAGCCTACTGTAGTATTGATTGATGAAATTGATAAAGCTGACATTGACTTTCCTAATGACCTACTACTAGAACTAGATCAAAAAAGATTTATTGTGGAAGAAACAGGCGATGAAATTAACGCCAAAGTCGCGCCGATAGTTTTAATTACTAGCAACGATGAAAAAGACTTACCCGATGCGTTCTTGCGAAGATGCTTATTTCACTATGTAGAATTTCCTGATTATGAGCGACTTAAAGAAATCATCTACAGAGTTTTTGCAGATGTATCTCCAGAATTAGTTGATAAAGCCGTGTTGCGGTTTATGGAACTGCGAAAATTTATTGCTGACAGTAGAGGAGATGTGAGTAAAAATGTTAGCACCAGTGAGCTAATTGATTGGTTTAAAGTACTACAACGGCATCCTCAAGATGAAATTTTAAAGCAACTGGATGGTAAATTGCCGTTTTTGGGTGTTTTACTCAAAAACTGGGCGGCTCATCAACGTTATTTAGCTACTATGAAAAATTAGGGGTGAAAATTTTTAGCTATGAGCGAGGACTCTAACTTAGAATTACCCCTATTAACATTATTTGACCGCGTGCAAAAAGCAGGTTTACCCTTGGGTATTGATGAGTATACAATCGCCCTACGTGCTAT
>JBODRP010000024.1:0-33455 GCA_050633005.1 Trichormus sp.
ATTACTCATTACTCATTACTTATTACTCATTACTTATTACTCATTACTTATTACTCATTCTTAACAGCCTAGGCAGAAGCAGAATAGTCTGATACCATGTATCGTTGAAGGCTATCCATAGTTTGTAGTCAAGACTTTAGTCCTTAAAATCTAAAATAAGCAAATATAAATGTATTTATATATGTATATATGAAACAATTAACGTCTAAAGATTGGATAGTCATTAAACAAGGACTAACTCCTTATTTATTTTTATTACCAGCTTTAATTCTGTTGGGTTTAACTGTATTCTGGCCTGCACTACAAGCTTTTTACCTGAGCTTTACTAGCTACGAAGACTTAAGCCAACCACCCCAATGGATAGGTATAAAAAATTTCCTGCGTTTATGGCAAGATGCCGTTTTTTGGAAGACTTTAGAAAATACCTTTCTTTATCTTGTAGGCGTAGTACCAATTTTAGTGATTTTTCCTTTAGGATTGGCAATTTTAGTTAATCAAAAATTACGAGGAATTAACTGGTTTCGTGCTGCCTATTATACTCCAGTGGTTATTTCTATGGTGGTAGCAGGGATAGCTTGGAAATGGCTATATGCAGAAAACGGCTTACTGAATCAAGTGCTGAAAATATTAGGTCTTTTCCCTGATGGTATTCCCTGGCTGACTAGTTCGGATAAAATTTTTGGGGTTGTGCCAATTACTTTAGCTAGTGTTATGGCTGTCACCATCTGGAAAGGCTTGGGTTATTACATGGTGATTTACTTAGCAGGGTTGCAATCAATTCCAGCAGATGTTTATGAAGCCGCCGCTATTGATGGTTCAGATGGTATTCGTAAACATTGGGATATTACTGTACCTTTAATGAAGCCTTATTTAGCATTAGTAGGAGTAATTTCAGCAATTTCAGCTACAAAAGTATTTGAAGAAGTTTATATTATGACCCAAGGTGGCCCCCTAAATAGTTCTAAAACGATTGTTTATTATCTCTACGAGCAAGCCTTTACTAATTTAGAAATTACCTATGCTTGCACAATTGGATTAGTCCTATTTTTAATAATTTTAGGATTATCGGTTTTGCGATTAGTAATTAGTCAACCAGGGGGGGACGGTTTAATTTAACAGTATTGGGTGGAATTACAGTAATTTTGAAGTAGGTGAGGTACATCTTGAGTAATGAGTAATGAGTAATGAGTAATGAGTGGGGTGTATCAAACTTGGTAGGGGCGGGTTAACAAACATCATTAATGATTAACTTTTGATCTCGGTAAACCCGCCCCTACAAAAAATATCTAGGTATTCGCAAGATTTGAATTGACATTAGAAGTAATTTATAATTGAGAACTGCTTTGAAAATGGGGAACAGGTTCTAGTTTTATGGGTGTCTTAGCTGTAGAAGCACAAACAGAGGTTGCATCGGATGAATCGAATACTCATTGTGGAAGATGAACCCCGCATAGCGGCTTTTATTGAAAAAGGGTTACGTTCTCATGGTTTTACAACATCTATAGCAGTTGATGCTGATTCTGCTACTAATATGGCATTAAGTAGCGGTTTTGACTTAATGATTTTAGATTTGGGGCTACCTGGAAAAGATGGCTTAGATGTATTGGAAGAAGTACGGGGACAAGGGGAAAGTTTCCCAGTGATTATTTTAACTGCCCGTGATGATATTCAAGATAAAGTTGCGGGTTTTGAAGCTGGTGCAGATGACTATGTAACTAAACCTTTCCGGTTTGAGGAATTGTTAGTACGGGTAAAAGCTAGATTACGTCATATTGGTAACACTCAAGCGAATGAAGAGATGGTACTCAAGTTTGGGGATGTAGTTTTAGACTTGCGATCGCGTAAAGCAAAAGTGGGTCAGAACATAGTAGAATTACCAGCAAGGGAATTTACTCTGGCCGAAACCTTCCTTCGCCATCCTGGGCAAGTCTTGAGTCGTGAACAATTATTAGATAGAGTCTGGGGTTATGACTATGATCCAGGCTCAAATATTGTTGATGTTTACGTTGGTTATCTACGCAAAAAATTAGGTAGTAACTTAATTGAAACTGTCAGAGGCATGGGTTATCGTCTGCGAACATGAGAATTTTCTCATTAACATTTCATGATTGTCTCATGTGAGCATCAGATACTCATAAGCATAGATTAGATTGTAATATGCGTGTATTCTCTATGTGACCGGAATTTTGGATGTAAAGTTTTGGGTTTTGGATGTGATCTCCAAAATCCAAAACTTTTATAGTTGTCAAACCCAGGAATTTATAGTTATATGGGGAAACAAGCCAAAAAAGACAAGTCTCAAGTTTCTCTATTTGATTCCAAAATCCTCAGATTCGTGGTAAAAAATCAAACCACAATAGCTAAAACATATCTAAAACATCGTCGAGGCTTTTTTTGGGCTACCCGTACTAGAATTTTGTTTTGGTATGCCATAATTTTATTCTTGACTTTTATAGTTTTTATTCCGGCAATTCGTCAGGCTTTATATGCACGAGTTGACCAACGTGTAAATAGTGAAGCTAGAGAAAAAATTCAAATATTTGAGCATTTATTGACTGGTAAAAGTAACAGTGATCAGCTTCTAGATGAAGATAGTATTGAAGCTATTGATAAACTCAAAAGAACTGATAACCGTCTACTAAATCCACCAACCACAAAAAGAGAACTCAGAGAATTTTTTGATGCTTTCTTAAGCAATCAACTTCCACAAGACGATACATTTCTGATTGCCTTAATGGACGAAAGATTTTATAAATCCAGTCCTAGGGCTAGACCAAAAGAAATGAATATAGATGCAAAAATTGTTCTAGATTGGGCAAAGTTAACACAACCAGCCCAAGGAGAAAAGATCATTCCTGGTAGTGAGATTGATAGTATCTTATATCTAGCTCAACCTGTGATAATTAATGGCGAAGTCATGGGAGTTTTTGTCATTGCTCACACCACGGCTGGGGAACGTGCAGAAGTCTTAGAAACGGTAGCAGTGATTCTGCAATTGACTGTGATTGTTGTAGTATTTGCTTTAGTTTTGGCTTGGTTTGCGGCGGGCAAAATTCTTACACCTTTGCGCTTACTCACTCAAACAGCTCGCAAAATTAGTGAAACAGATTTAAATCAAAGACTCACTATAGATGGTAGCGGAGAATTAGCAGAATTAGGAACTACTTTCAATGACATGATGGATAGGTTGCAAAACGCTTTTATCAGTCAACGGGATTTTATTAATGATGCTGGACACGAACTCCGCACACCAATTACTATTATTCGTGGTCATTTAGAATTAATGGGTAATGATCCCCAAGAGATCAAGGAAACTCTAACTATAGTCATGGATGAATTAGAACGGATGAACCGCTTTGTTAATGATTTGATGTTATTAGCAAAGGCGGAACGTCCAGATTTTTTGTACTTAGAAACAATTGATGTTCGCACGTTTACCGAAGAGTTATTTGCTAAAGTTAAAGGCCTTGGCGATCGCAATTGGCAACTCGAAGCCCTGGCTAGGGGTAAAATTGTTGCAGACCGTCAACGTCTGACTCAAGCTATGATGAATTTGGCACAAAATGCCACTCAACATACCAAAAATACTGATAAAATTGCCCTGGGTTCAATTATTCACAGGGGTAAAATTAGCCTTTGGGTACGTGATACAGGCATAGGTATCGCACCAGCTGATCAACAGAGGATTTTTCAACGTTTTGCTCGTGCTGCCAATAGTCGCCGTCGTTCTGAAGGGGCAGGGTTAGGTTTATCTATTGTGCAAGCCATTGTTGAAGCCCACGGCGGGAAAATTACCCTAGAAAGTCAAGTAGGAGCAGGATCTGTATTCACAATTATTTTACCTTTGGAATCACCCCAAATTAGAACATTAATAATAAAATAAATGGTAACTTTAGTAATAAAACCAATTATTTATGCTGTCGTTAGTGTCTCAGTTATAACCTGTTTATTAGCTTTTTATTATTTACCTAATCATCAACAAGGTAGAGTAGTTCCTGAAGCTGTAAAGGCAGCTTTTAGAGCTAAGTATGCTGATATTCCACACACATGGGAAAAACATGACTATGGTTATGAAGCGGTTTTTAAGCAAAATAATATTCTATATGAAGCGGAGTTTTCAGCCACAGGGAAATGGTTAGAGACTGAATATTATGTAACAGAAAAAGATTTCCCTGCTGTTGTATTAAAGCGGATTAAGGAAGAAAGACCTGGATTTATTGTCACAAAATATGAAATTGAAACTACCCCTAAAGGGATATTTTATGAAGTAGATATTACTGACGGAGAGCTTGAGGAAGAATTATATCTTGATGGTAATGGTAACTTGCAAGTTGATTTATATGAAGATTAAAACTTGTGTTATCTGAACTTGATATTTTGGTAGGGTGCTTCAGCATGAATAATTGCTGAGTATAGTTAGGTTCTATGGCACTGACGTACCCTACAGTTTGGATATTTTTTTTATAATTGATGTCTACTGTGAATTATAATCTTGTGAATCCCTAGATATTTGTAGGGGCATGAAAGACCTAACCCCTAACCCCTTCCCTTGTAGGGAAGGGGAATAAGACTCAAATCTTCTATCCTTGTAGGATAGAGGTTTAGAGAGAGGTAAAAACAGTCGGAAATTCAAGCGATAACTGCTATTTTTATTCACATCAGGCGTAATTGTTAAAAACTAAATGTTGTCCGAAGTGTGCCAACATAAATGTTATCATTACTATTATTATGCTCTGGATTTGTGATGACAAATAATCCTGGAGTGATTGCCATGTTATCTGTGATTTGCCAATGATAAAAAGCTTCTAGATGTAAAGATGTATCTTTATCTTCAAAGGCTTTACTGAAATTATTATGAGTTACTTTCGGCGGTTGACCAAGCACAAATCCGGCAAAATTACCTTCTTGTCCAATATCTCTAAGAGTGAGAAGTAACGCCCATGTGGAGATAGTCGCATTGGGAGTTGTTGGTAAATCTTCGGCTGTTGCATTAATCACACCTACTCGCCCGCCAATACTTATAGTTGGGTTAATTTGCCAAGCTGCTTCTGCACCAAAGGAATTAGCTATAATTGCATCCGCTTGATCATCAAAAGGATTGTTAGTTAATTCGCTGCCAGTTCCAGTCTTTACATTATTGTAAGAATGGATGTAGGTAAGACTAAGTGCTGTGTTTTTGGTAGGTTCGAGGGTGAGTTGAGCGATCGCACCATAAGGACTAGCAAAAATTCCTGTCTCTGGATTAGCTCCATTATTAGTGACATATCCCAATGATAAATTCACGGAGTCACTTAAATTATGAGAAATCCCTACACCCGCACCGCCACCTTGACGGCGAATCGGATTTTCCCGCCCAAAGGTAGAAATTGAACCGTCTCCGCTACCGCTAAATAGAGGATTAACGCTAGGAACAAAATCACCTAAACCTCCTCCCAATGCGTAAAAAGTGAGGCGGGTTTGTTTGCTGAGGGGTAATTTATAATCTATTTCATATATTTCTACTTCGTTGTCATCGTCACCATCGAACCCCAAATTAGCCATTTTTGTGCCGCTAACATCCTCTAATTCTGGGGTGTTGCGCCCTTGCAGTTGGATTTGTAGTTTGTCTTTACCTGTGAAACTTGCTTCTAAACTGAGACGAACGCGATCGCTTAATACTAAATTCTCATTAATTGGTTTGGTTTTACTGTTAGCTTTTTTACCACCAGCAATTCCAGTCACAGCAAAGATAATCTCTCCCTCTAACTCAACTTGGGGTGAGAACTGTTGTGATTTTAAAGTAGCGACTTTGTTTTCTAAGAGAGTGACACGATTTCTAAAACTTCCTAATTCTGCTGCAAATTCTGATTTTAATGTTTGAATTTTACTTAATGTTTTTCGGTCAATTGTCTCGATTTCCCCCTGAGTGATTAGCTCATTTATTTGTATGATACAAGCATGAAGTTTGGCTGCAAATTCATATCTAGACAGCGTTTGATTGTTTGTATTGATATCATGACTAGCACAATTATATTTTTCAATTAATGATTGTAGTGTTTGCAATTTCCAACTATCTGTATTCACATCAGATAATTGATCCACTGATGTGATGTTGCTTGTAGATGGGATATTTGCTGCATTAGCTTTAGTTATACTCAAATCCAGTAAAACCATCAAACAAATCAAGTGAAATTTTCGCACAATAATTGAACCTATCAACGCTATCTCCTGATAAAAATTAACTATAGGAATAGTATTTGATTTCTGACAAAATCTAAGTATATGTAGTGGCGTGGCAAGGCTAAAATAGTGCATTGAATGTAGGTTGGGTTGACGTTAGGAAACCCAACATTGGTTATGGCGTTGGGTTTGCCTACGGCACGCTACGCGAACGCAAAGCCTCAACCCAAGCTACGCCTAATCCCTCATTTTAGGCTTGTCAGTCCACTACGTATCTATCTCCTGAAAACGATCAAATAGAATATCAAAACTTATAATTACGAATGCGAACTATAAATTATGATTGATCTTGAATCGTTGTTCGCAGATATTTAATAAGGTTTCCGTAAAAGAACGACGTTCAGTAAATTGGGTACTGATGTGAATATGTCGGACTAAAGTTAGAGTAATATAGGCTTGAATTGCGGGTAAAAATTCCTTGCCTGTGAGTTGCAAAAATCGTGTAATGAGAGCATCTTCATAATCTTGCAACACTTGGAAATTTCCAAAAGTACGCAGACTATATTCTTGAATATGAGCGATGAAATTACCAATATCAAGTGCCGGATTACCTGCACAATATAAATCCAAGTCAAGCAGATACAAACGAGAATTATTAACAATCACTTGATCAGGATAAAAATCACGATGAATACCACAAAGCTTTGATTCTGGCGTGGTTGCTCCCAAATTATCGCTAGCAGCTAATATGCGTTCTAAACGTGCTTGCCATTGTGGATATTGTTGCATAACCAATGGAATACGCTCATGCAAAATTCGCAGTTCATCAGACATAGTATGAGAACGACGGGGAGGAATATTAGCTTGGTGCAACTTATGAGCAGCTTCAGCAATAAGTTGAGCTGGAAAAATACCGTTATTTCTTGAGAAGAATTGAGTAGAAATTTCCCCCTCAACCTTACGCTGTAACCACATTTGCCATTCAGGAATTATCCCCACAGGTTCAGGTACAGAAATCCCATCAGAACTATCATCACCAAATCCCGATTCCCAGAGAGACTTCTGCAACTCATAACTATAAAAATCCGTCCCCTTAGCCCGCACCTTCCCAATTAATGTAATCACTTCCCCAGCATCATTAATTAACACATATTCAATCAAACAACGCCGCCCCAACTTATGACGAATCAGCCGCACATTCTGCACACGACAATTTTTAGCGATCGCCAAACACCCCCCAAAACACTCCTCCACCCGCACCCGATCCAGCGCATCCCCCAAAAAACCCATCTTCTCATCACAAAAACCCATACTCCGCGTACCTCCGCGCATACCTCTGCGCCCCTCTGCGTTAAAAAATTCTTATCTCTCTAAACCCTCAAAGAAGCCTGCACCTCATACAAAGCCGCATACCGCCCATTTTTGTGCATCAACTCCAGATGAGAACCCTGTTCAACCACCCGCCCATGTTCCAGATAGACAATCACATCTGCGCGAGTAGCAAAATCCAGATCATGAGTAATCAAAAAAGTTGTCTTATTCCGTGACAAACATTGCAGGGCATCAATCACAGCCCTCTCATTTACCTTATCTAGCCCCGTAGTCGGCTCATCTAAAATCAGAATAGGAGCTTGACGAATCGCAGCACGAGCGATCGCAATTCGTTGTCTTTGTCCCCCCGAAAGTGTCGCCCCTCTTTCCCCTACAAGGGTGTCATATCCTTGGGGTAAAGCTTGGATAAAATCATGAGCATGAGCCAAACGCGCCGCCGCTTCGACTTCCGCATCAGACACCCCAGCAACTCCGTAAGCAATGTTTTCGCGGATACTGGCAGCAAATAACAGACTATCTTGTAAAACTACACTAATTTGCGGACGTAATGAAGCCAAAGTATATTCTCGGATATCCAGCCCATCAATTATTACTCGCCCAGAGGTAGGCTCATACAACCGTAATAAAAGACTGACTAATGTAGATTTCCCACCGCCAGAAGTCCCGACAATGGCGACTTTTTGTCCTGGCGCAATATCTAAATTAATATCTTGGAGTATTCCTTGTCCTGATTCATAGCCAAAGTGGACATGATCAAAACGCACTGCACCTAAGAAAATCGGCGCGGGGATAGCATTTGGTAAATCGCGGATATCAGGCTGCTGGTTTAACACATCCATGATGCGCTCACTAGAAGCCGCAGCCTTAGCTAGTCTACCTGTATACTTAGCAAAGTTCTGCACTGGCTTAAAGGCGTTCTTCAGGTAGGTGAGGAATACCAGTACATCCCCAGGGGTTAAGGCATCGCGCAGAGCCAGCCAAGAGCCATACCATAAAACGATCGCAGTTCCCAAGGCAATTACCCCGTCTACAGTACGTTCCAAGTGAGCTGCTAGACGTTGAGTTTTGACACTTTCTTGAAGACTGCGGTGATTTAATTGAGCAAATACCTGAGCAAAAGCATCCTGTAGAGAGAGGGCTTTGACTAACTTAATGGCTGCAATTGATTCCGCAGCCGTCGCCGCCACAGCCCCTTCTTGTTGACGCTGCTTGAGTGAGGAATCTTTAATGCGTCGGCTGAGTCGGTTTGTCACGAGCCAAAATAATGGCAGTGTCAGCAATGATAGTAAAGTTAGGCTACGATTTATCCAGAACATCACCCCAATCATCCCCACAAGAGAAAGAATGCTAATTAATAGGGGTAATGCTGCCGTAATCATAATTTCTTGGAGACGGCTAGCATCACTACTAACACGGATAATTAAATCACCGCTACGAGCTTTAGTGTGGTAAGCCAAAGATAAATCTTGGAGATGACAGTATAAACGATTACGAACTTTCGCCATAACGCGACTGCCGACAGTGGCTAATCCCACGGTACTACCATAGGCAGCTAGAGCGCGTAACCCTGTAATGATTAAGACAGCAACGGCGGAGAATGTCAGTAATGTGATGGGTTCGAGACTGGCAATTATAGGTAGAGTATTTAACTTATCACCCCGTAGGAGAACATAATCAAAGACAAACTTTAAAGGCCAAGGTTCTAACACCCGTAGCCCCACATCCGCAACTAAAGCGATCGCGGAAATCAAAAGTAGTCCATAATGGGGACGAATATCACGCCAGAAATAAACCAACACTCCCCACAAACTTGCTTTTGGCATTTAGGATTTCACCTCCATAGGTAATGGAGAATCTAAGCCAGCTATTTGGATAATTTGGTGAGCGATCGCATCCCAAGTATGATGAGTAATGACCGTGTTTCGTGCAGCTTTTCCTAAATTATGGCGGAGGTTGGGCGATCGCCATAATATTTCTAATGTCTCAGCTAGAGCGATCGTATCACCAGGAGGGCAAAGCATACCATTCACCCCATGCTCAATTAAATCAGTTAATTGTCCAATCTGACTAACAACCACAGGTAAACCAGCCGCCATATATTCATACACCTTCAACGGCGAGAAATAAAAATCTGATTGAGCGGCGTAGGGTGCGACAGCCACAGTCATTGCAGCTAATAATTGCGGTACTGCTTCAGGATTTACCGCCCCTGTAAATTGAGTGTAAGTATCTAATCCCCGCGCCCCTAATTCCGCCTCTAGATTTTCCCGCTCCGGGCCATCACCCACAATTAACAACTTAGCCTGGGGAACACGTTGATGTAGTAAACTAAAAGCCTCCGTTAAAATGGGTAATCCATGCCAAGGCTTTAAACTCCCGACAAATCCCACCGTAAAATCATCTGATTGACTTACCGAAGGCAGATTAGAAAACCGGCGAGGATTAACACCATTAGGGATGACATAAATTTTGCTCTCATCTACATAATTCATCAAGTAACTTTTCACCGCCTCAGAAACCGCAATCAAAGCTGTAGCCGCAGAAAACACCCGACGCGCCACCGCTTCCGCACTTTCACGATCAATCAAACCCCGATGCTGTGCCTGTTCTAAAATCAAAGGTGAATTTACCTCCAACAACCCAGGAACACCCATATCCTGAGCAAATTCCATCGCCCCATAACTCCACAGAGAATAACGCTCATAAACCAAATCAAAAGGTGCAGACTTCTCCAAAGTTAAACGTAAATCAGGATTCATTCCCAAAGCCACCTGCTCACGTTGGGATCTTTCCATTTTGGGAATAGCCGGAAGTTGATGTACTACCACATCACTCAAATCCCTCGGTAACTCTCCCCCCAAACGAGTAGCAAACAAATCCACCCATACACCTTGCCCTTTGAAACCCCGAATCACCTCCTGCACATGAATAGAACAACCCTTCTGCCCAAAAACAGGAATCCCCCCATCAGCACAAACATAAGCAACTCTCACCCTTACTCCTCCTCCGCGCCTCTGCGCCTCTGCGTGAAAAATAACTCCCTCAACATCCCCGTATTAAGACAAATATCAAACTCCGACTCAATCAACCTCCGAGCCTGAGTAGACAACCTCACCCGCAAAGCCTCATCCTTGAGAAGCTGCCCAAGAGCATTAGCCAACTCCTCCGCATCATACTGCCCTACAATCAAACCAGTTTCCCCATCTCGCACCACTTCAGGGATACCCGTCACCACCGTACTAACACAGGGAGTTCCCAAAGCCATTGCTTCTAGTAAAACCGTAGGTAAACCATCCCGATTACCATCTTTACCAATCACATAAGGCGCAGCAAACACAGCCGCCTGTTGTACTAATTGAAACACCTCACTTTGTGGACGCGCACCGACAATTTGCACACAAGATTGCAATCCTAAATCCTGAATTTGCTGATGCAGAGTTGATTCTAAACCCCCAGTACCAACAATTTGACACTGAAACTGATAATTTCTCTGCTGAAGAATTGCACAAGCATCAATTAAAACAGATAAACCTTTCTTCTCAATTAACCGACTGACAGAGATAATTAATGGTGGACGTTCAGCCGGAGAAGAATATTGCAATTGTCGCAAGTCCAAACCGTTATATATGCGTTGAACGTGGTTTGCGGGTAAGTTATATATTTTGTGCAGATATTTGAGATTATAATCACTAACAGTCACCACCCTAGACGCATCCTTGAGTTTGCGTTGCATATCCTCAAATTCCACACTTTCATGAAAGATATCTTTAGCATGAGCGGTGAAAGTATAGGGAACACCTGCAAAGTGGGATGCTAGACGAGCTACACTAGTGGCGACAGTGCCGAAATGAGCGTGTAAATGGGTGATGCCTTTGAGCTTGACTTCTCGTGCTAACCAAGCAGCTTGGTAGACAGTGCTGGCTTTTTCCCCTTGAGCAAAAGCCAATTTTGACCAAAAATCAGGTATAACTTGACTAGCTTCCTGTAATTCTGCCCAAAAATAACTAGCGGCTGTAGGCGCGAGACTATTGAGTGAATCGCTCACCCTACCTTGAATTGGCTTACGAATATAAGTAACAGGCGCACGCACTTGGGAAATAATATTTTGAAAATGCGTATCAGCAGGCGGCCTTAAGGCGAAAATTTTGATATCTAAACCAGCCGCTTCATGAGCTAAAATTTCATTGACGACAAAGGTTTCAGAATAGCGAGGATAGCGTTTGAGAACGTAACCGACAATTGGCATAATTTGTAATTCAGGAGAGTGAGTGATAACTGATAACTGTTTTAAGAGGCTTGTGGGGGTGCTTGATGAGCAGATGTGAGGATTTCATCGACGAATTGGGGAATGCGTGTTAGTCCTTTGAGATCGATATGCTTGCGGACTTTTGGGATTTTTCCTTCCTGTTTTGGGGGTTTTGCTTCCAGCTTGAGCCAGTCGGTTAAAGCTTGAGATGTTAGTTGATCTGGATGTATATAATCAATTAAGCCTAGTGAGTTTAATTTTTCAGCCCGGATTAGTTGTTCTTTGCGGGGTTTGATGCGGGGTAGAATAAGCGATCGCTTACCAAATGACAACAATTCACAAGTCGTATTGTAACCACCCATTGCAATCACCCGTTCGGCTTGATTTAATAACAGTGTCGGCTCGGCTAAATATTCCAAGACGCGCAAGTTATGGCGTTGTGCTGCGTAGTTTTGGAGTTTCTGCCGTATTTCTCGCGGCATGAACGGCCCGGTTATGATTATACCGCTCATGCCTGGTGGTAATTCAGCATGGGCAAAGGTTTCAGCTAACATCGCTCCGTCTTGCCCCCCGCCTACTAAGCATAATACTAATCTTTCACTGGGTAAATTGAGGGATTTAAATGCTTGCACAGTCTCTAAATTGAGATGTTTGAGGCGGTGACGTTGATCAAGATAGCCAGTATAGCGGAATTTAGCGACGGTTTTTGATTGCAAGCCATATTCTTGGGCTAAGTCGTAGATATTGCGATCGCCATACACCCAAACTTGATCATAATAGGTTTGAATCGCTTCTTCATTACCTGCCCGCTTCCAATCTCGAACCACGGTAGCAGGTTCATCTAAGATATCCCGTAAACCTAGAATACAATGGGTTTTGCCTTGACTATGCAAGTATTCCAAGGTGGGATCTAATTCTCTCACTGCGCCTCGCGGAACATTATCGACAATGAAGATATCCGGTTGAAATGTTTTAATAGTAGTGAGGATAACTTGCGATCGCAGTGTAATAATTTCCTGCAATGATAGATCCAATCTTCTGGCTTGATATTGCCCATCAATGTTTTTATGCAACGCCGGGAGAGTTAAACAGTCTACTCCTGGGGGTGTGGGAACATTGCTCACATCTGGAATACCACTAATCATTAAAACATCTGGTTTTAGGGGTGAAGCTCCTAAAGTTTGAGCAATCAATAAATTACGACGTTTGTGTCCTAATCCCATTGTGTCATGGGAATATAACGCAATGCGACACTTACGAGTATTGCTAGATAAACTACTAATAGCCGAGGTTCTGGGGTTGTTTCTAAAGAGGGGTAGAAATTTGCTCATGTGAGTCCACACTAATTGAGGAAGTTGAAAAAGTATCAAAAATTTCAATGGAATCGATTGAATAAATTCTGGAACATATCGTCTTACTAACTGCTAAATAGCATTGGTGATTTTAGATGCTATGTGTATTTGCTTATCTCTAGGCGAAAAGTAAAATTAATACTCAATCATCTTGAATTTTTTCTTAAATCAAGTTTAATCAATTCTTTATGAGAACATAATTAAGGAAAAATGAGAAACTTCTCATTAAATAATTATCAGATATCAATACAGACTCTTCAAGGTTATCAGTATATGTAGGGGAGGCAAATTGCAGTGTGGATTTTCCTCCTGCAATATTGCCGTTGTGTTAGGCGTAAGCCGTAACGCACCGAAAGCTTTGGGAGGTGCGCTACCCTGAAGTTTTTCAGGGATGAAAGGAAGATTTTTAAGTGTTGCTGAGTGAGAATATGAATTTATCTCACGCAGAGGCGCAGCGAAAAGTCTGAGCCAGAACTTTTCAAGACACAGACGCAGAGAGTAAGAGAGGAAATTTTTGATTTTCATATTTAGATTCAGCAATGCCTACGGAGAGATAGAAGCAGGTTTAAGCCTCAAGGTGGCTTTGGAGGTGTAGGGGTTTTCGGTTTTGTCTGAGGCGTTTATTTTGAATTAATTATGGGCATATTAAGGATTCAATATCCTACACACTATAACCTTGAGTATGAGGTCGTTGTCCATGAATGCAACTATAGATACAACCGTTTTGCTGCCGGGATATGAGTTAATTGAGCAGCTTTATCACGGCTCTAAAACGCTTGTCTATCGTGGCATACGACTGACAGACACGACACAGCAGCCTGTGGTGATTAAATTCCTGCGGCGGGAATATCCTAGCTTCAGCGAACTATTGCAGTTTCGTAATCAATACACCATTGCTAAAAATCTCAATATTCCCGGTATTATCCACCCCACTGCCCTAGAAACCTATGGCAATGGTTACGCCTTGGTGATGGAAGATTTTGGCGGGGTATCATTGGAATCGTATAGTCAAAGCCACCCTTTGTCTTTGGTGGATGTATTAGCGATCGCCATTCAACTGGCAACTATTCTACATGATCTCTATCAAAATCGTGTCATCCACAAAGATATTAAACCTGCTAACCTGCTCATTCATCCTCAGACGAAAGAAATTAAGCTGATTGATTTTAGCATTGCTTCCTTATTACCCAAGGAAACCGAAGCCATTAAACATCCGAAAGTTTTAGAAGGGACACTCCCCTATCTCGCACCAGAACAAACTGGAAGGATGAACCGAGGTATAGATTATCGTAGCGATTTTTATGCTTTCGGTGTGACGTTGTATGAATTGTTAACCAGAACGTTACCTTTTGTATCAGATGATCCTTTGGAATTAGTGCATTGTCATATTGCTAAACCTGCGCCCTCTGTGTGTGCATTGCAACCAGAAATCCCCTCAGTAATTGGAAAAATTATAGCGAAATTAATGGCGAAGAACGCCGAGGATCGTTATCAAAGTGCATTGGGTTTGCAGTATGATTTACAAAATTGTCTGGAGCAACTGCAAAATACTGGTAAGATTGAGGCATTTGAGATTGCAACACGGGATATTTGCGATCGCTTTCTGATTCCTGAAAAACTTTACGGTCGGGAGGAGGAAGCTGCTACACTACTCAAAGCATTTGACCGTGTCAGTAATGGTAATTCTGAACTAATGCTAGTGGCGGGTTTCTCTGGAATTGGCAAAACAGCCGTTGTCAATGAAGTTCATAAGCCCATTGTTGAGAAGCGGGGCTATTTTATTAAAGGTAAATTTGATCAATTTAATCGCAGTACGCCCTTCTCTGCTTTTGTGCAAGCATTCCGCGATTTAATGGGGCAATTGTTGAGTGAAAGTGATGAGCAATTGCAGACTTGGAAAACCCAACTTTTAAAAGCTTTAGGGGAAAATGGACAAGTTATTATTGAAGTAATTCCCGAATTGGAACGCATTATTGGGGAGCAACCCCCCGCCATCGAATTATCTGGAAATGCGGCACAAAATCGCTTTAAATTACTCTTACAAAACTTTATTGAGGTTTTTACTACACCAGAGCATCCTTTAGTTATATTTTTAGATGATTTACAATGGGCTGATTCCGCTTCCCTCAATTTAATGCAAGGATTAATGGCGGAGTCAAAAACAGGCTATTTACTGCTGCTTGGGGCATATCGTGATCACGAAGTTTACCCTGCTCATCCTTTAATGTTGACTCTGGAGGCAATTCAGAAAACAGGAGCAACAATCAATACAATTACTCTGCAACCATTGAGTTTAACTAGCCTCAATCAATTGATTGCTGATACCCTTAATTGTACAACAACATTAGCGCAACCATTAACTAAATTAGTCAACCAAAAAACCCTGGGTAATCCCTTTTTTGCTACCCAATTTCTCAAGGCATTATATCAGGATAAACTGATTTCTTTTGATTTAGCTGCCGGATATTGGCAATGTGATCTTGTCCAGGTGCAGACAGCAGCATTAACTGATGATGTGGTGGAATTTATGGCGTTGCAGTTGCAAAAACTGCCAAAACTCACCCAAGATATTTTAAAGTTAGCCGCTTGTATTGGTAATCAATTTGATTTAAATACCCTGGCGATTGTCTCGGAACTATCTCCAACAGAAACAGCCTCAATCTTGTGGAAAGCATTACAAGAAGAGTTAATTCTTCCCCTGAGTGAAACATATAAATTCTTCCAATCTAGCCCACATCAAACCACAGAAAATGGACAAATTACAGTCAGTTATAAATTTTTCCATGATCGTGTACAACAAGCTGCTTATTCCCTCATTCCCCAAGATCAAAAAATAGCTACTCACCTGAAAATAGGTCAACTCCTTTTAACTCATACCCCAGAAACAGAATTAGAAAATCGTATTTTTGAGATTGTTAATCAGTTAAATGTCGGTGTTGATTATTTCACAGAGCAGCATCAAAAACAGCGATTGCTAGAATTAAATTTAATAGCTGGACGAAAAGCGAAAGTTGCTACTGCTTATATTGTCGCTGTTGATTATTTAAATACAGCCATCAAACTCCTAGAAGAAGATAGTTGGCAAAATCAATATGAACTTACCCTGAGTTTGTATGATTTGGTGGCGGAGGCAGAATATTTAAATACGAATTTTCCTACGTCGGAATTAATAGTGAAAGAAATATTATTAAATGCCAAACATACTTTAGATAAAATTAAAGCTTACGAAATTCAAATTCAAGCTTATACAGCGCAAAATAAACTCATAGAAGCGATAAATATCGGAAGAGAAGTTTTAGGTTTACTGGGTGTTGATTTGCCCGAAAATGGCGACATGGAAACCATCATGACTGAACATAGTCGATTGAAGTCGCTATTTGGTGAACGGTTAATTGAAGACTTAGTAAATTTACCAGAACTGACAGATTTACAACAAGGTGCAGCCTTAAGAATTTTATGTGGTTTATTTGCTCCGATTTATCTTGCCAAACCGATGCTGTTACCTTTAAAGATATTCACAATGGTGAAAATCTGTATTCAATATGGTAACTCTCCTCAATCTGCGATCGCATATAGTTTGTATGGATTATTTTTGTGTGCATCAGAAGATATTGCTGATGGCTATCAATTCGGCCAGTTAGCTATGACAATTTTAGATCAATTTAAC
The DNA here is from genome assembly GCA_050633005.1 of Trichormus sp. Lineage (GTDB taxonomy): Bacteria > Cyanobacteriota > Cyanobacteriia > Cyanobacteriales > Nostocaceae > Trichormus. Next base: position 16,757 of record JBODRP010000024.1, read on the forward strand.
GCACAAGAGCTAAAAAGTAAAGTTTATCTAACTTTTGCGCTGTTTATTAAACATTGGCAAGATAGTGTTAATTCCACCTTAGATATATTTTTAGAGGGTTTGAAAGGTGGTCTAGAAACTGGTGATTTAGAATACGTTGGTTATTGTGCCAATTGTTATGCTCAGTTTCTATTCTGGACAGGAGAAAATCTAGAAATTGCCGAAGCAGAAGCTAATAAATATTGTGCTTTGATGCAGGATATTAAACAAGATATATCTTTAATTTGGGGAAATACATGGCGACAAACTGTCATGAATTTACAAGGGAAAGTCGATAATCCCCAAATGCTAGTGGGGGAATGTTTTGATGAAACTGTCACTCTCCCGGCTTTAATTGCTAGCCGTAATACCAATGGCATTTGTTACGTTTATCTAGCCAAATTATTCTTGAATTATTTGTTAGGAGCAGATGAAAAAGCGATTGAATACGCCAGTCTCTTTGAAGAATACGAACAGGGTGCGGCTGGTTTATTAATTGTGCCGTTAAAGAATTTTTATCAATCTCTGAGTATGCTTTCCTTGTATCCCAAATTAGATACTGAGCAACAATCTCGCTACTTAGAAAAGATTACAAATAATCAACAAAAAATGCAAAAATGGGCAGATCATGCTCCCATAAATTATCAACATAAATTTTACTTAGTGGCAGCCGAAAAACATCGCGTTTTACACCAAAAAACAGCTGCTATAGAATTATACGACCACGCGATCGCCTTAGCAAAAACTAACGGTTACATCCAAGAAGCCGCCCTAGCTAACGAACTAGCGGCAAAATTCTACCTCGACTGGGGTAAAGAAAAGGTTGCCATCGGCTATATGCAGGAGGCTTATTACTGCTACGCCCATTGGGGTAGCCTCGCCAAAACTAATGATCTAGAAAGCCGTTATCCTCAACTGTTGCGCCCAATACTACAGCAAGCTATTCAGCCGTTGAACATTTTACAAACCTTCACTGGCTTGAATAGTTCCGTACATTCTACCCATCAACAAAATTCTTCCAGCACCACCATCAACAATATGCTGGATTTTGCGGCACTACTGCAAGTATCCCAGGCAATTTCTAGCACAATTGAGCTAGATAAGTTACTGCAAAGCATGACTGAGACGATGCTGGAAAATTCCGGGGCTGATTATTGTGCTTTAATACTGTGTCAAGAGGACGAATGGCAAGTCAAAGTAATAGCTAACTCCCAACAAACCACCTTACAATCTACTCCCCTGGAAAATAATCCTACTGTTCCTGTCAAACTCATTCAGTATGTCAAAAATAGCTTACAAACAGTTGTCATCCATGATCTAAAAACCGATATACCGGGTGTAATGAGCAATTATCTTGATCGGCATCAGCCCAAAAGCGTGTTATGTTTGCCGTTAATTAATCAGGGTAATTTAAGCGCGATTTTATACCTAGAGAATCAAGTTACCAGTGATGTGTTTACAAGCGATCGCCTCCTAGTGCTGAAATTCCTCTCTAGCCAAGCTGTCATCGCCCTAGAAAATGCTCGTCTCTATCACCAGGTGCAACAAACCCTAGAGGATCTGCAACAAGCACAAGTGCAAATTGTCCAGAATGAAAAGATGTCTGCATTGGGTAACTTAGTAGCCGGAGTGGCGCACGAAATCAACAATCCCGTCGGCTGTATTGTCGGTAATATTGGTGCAGCCCAAGAATATATTAACGATCTGTTGGGAGTGATTGACCTCTACCGTGAGCAATTTCCCGAACCCGGTAGGGAAATTGAAGAGCAACTAGAGACAATTGATTTGGAATATCTGCGGGAAGATTTGCCCAAACTTATCAAGGCGATGAAACACGGAGGCGATCGCATTAAAGCTATCAGTAAGAGTTTGCGTACATTTTCCCGCGCTGACAGTGATCAAAAGCAGCCCTTTAACCTTCATGATGGTATCGATAGTACCCTGTTGATTTTACGTCATCGCCTCAAAGCCAACGAATATCGCCCAGCCATTGAAGTTGTCACCGAATACGGCAATCTTCCCCTGGTAAAATGTTTCCCTGGGCAACTAAATCAAGTATTTATGAATATTCTGGCCAATGCCATTGATGCCTTAGATGAATCAAATCAAGGATATAGTTTTACTAAAATTGAAGCCCAGCGCAATCGCATTACAATTCTTACAGGCGTTACAGGTGAACAGGTCAAGATTAGCATTAGCGACAATGGTAACGGAATGCCAGAACAAGTGCAAGCCAAAATTTTTGATCATCTCTTCACCACCAAAGGAGTAGGTAAAGGCACTGGTTTAGGATTAGCCATCGCCCATCAAATTATCGTAGAAAAACATGGAGGCGCGATCGCGGTTAACTCTACACTAGGTAAAGGAACTGAATTTTTATTAACATTACCCATTTCTTAAAGATAAAATCAATCTTAAATTTGTAGGCTGCGTTCAAGCAACGCGTAACGCACCGTATGATATTGGTGCGTTACGGCAATTTATACTGTCACTCATACTCAAATCATCACACAGCCGTAACACACCCTACTTCATCCTACTTAATACACAACAGTGAAATATCTATGCTACATTAAGTAGTAATGTAGTAATACATCTGCCGAGCTATAGTCTAGGTTCTGTATACCCAACTGGTGCGCCAACCTCTGGATTGAGCGTATACCGCAAAGCAATGCGTCACTACGTTACCCCTGTTTGATCAGGATGGTGTGAACGTCCCGCATCAAACCCCTGAAAGTCAGCTCAGTGGTAGAGCAATCGACTGAAAATCGATGAGTCGCAGGTTCAAATCCTGTACTTTCTCCCAACCTATACACTACCCTTTTAAGGTAGCCCATGTAACTTAATTCTCAACTCTGTGATGTAGGTATACTATTGGTTTACCAGTAGTAGCAGTGCAGAAGCCAGCGTGAATGTCGTCTCCCTAATTTGAGTATGCCCTTCGTTTGACAGCCGGAATTGGTCAATTGAACGGCATATTTGAGGTTGTTATCTGTTTCGAGATTATCCTTGGGTAGTCTAGAAGCGATCGCAATTATCTTAATCCAATTTTGAAGATGCAATTCACCCGCAACTAAACTGTAAACACCTACATTTGCAGAGTTTTAAAATTTATTGTAGTATGTGTAGTATACTGCTATTAAAACCTATTCAATCCCAATATGCTTAACACCCAACCCCAAACCATCATGTAGAGACGCGATTTATCACGTCTGAGAAGATCAATTATCTTAATTTTTATGTCTAACTTCGATAATCAATTAGAAACATTTCATGCTCCAAATCGCCAATCTTGGCGGGAATGGTTAGAAAAGAACCATCAAAATTGTATTGGTATATGGCTGATTTATTACAAAGTTAAAAGTGGTAAACCTAGCATTAAATATAGTGAAGCCGTCCAAGAAGCCTTATGTTTTGGTTGGATTGACAGTAAAGTTAAATCCTTAGATGCAGAACGTTATATGCAAATATTCACCCCGCGTAAACCCAAAAGCGTTTGGTCAAAATTAAATAAACAGTATATTGCCGAACTCATCGACCAAGGTTTAATGACTGAGGCTGGCTTGGCGAAAATTACAGCAGCTAAAGCAGACGGTTCATGGACTAGTTTAGATGCCATAGAAGCATTAATTATTCCCGATGATTTACAGCAAGCATTAGCTGCAAATCCAGAAGCTAATCAATATTTCCTGGGATTTAGTAACACCAATAAAAAAAATATTCTCTCTTGGATTGCTAGTGCTAAACGTCCAGAAACACGAATGAAACGAATTGGACAAACTATTAATTCAGCCGCACAAAATAAAAATCCTAAGTTATAAATTTCTAATCCTCAATTAAACCAGGAAAATTTCTATGTGGAAAACTTTTTACATTCAACCTCACGAAATTGGTATTCTCTATCATCGTAGCGACTTTAAAAAAATCTTACAGCCAGGGAATTACCATTATTTTGGTCGCCATTGGCAAGTAACAACCTATGACCTCAATCAACCCCAGACTAAGATTGAAAACTTGGAATTGTTACTACGAAATCACAGCGCAGAATTACAGAAATACTTATTAGTAGTACGCACAGCATTTAATCAAGCAGCTTTAGTGCGCTGTGGTCAAAATTGGGTCAGTGTTCTACCCAATCAACTCATAGCTTTTTGGCGTGGTTTTATTCAAGTAGAATCTCATGTTTTCAACTTAAATGAAAGCTTAGAATTATCTGCTGAATTTGTACAGCAACTACGAGGAATTAATTTTAATAGTATCAAAACATTCCAAATTTCCGAGTATGAAATTGGTTTGTTGTATGTGCAGAATAACTTTGTTCGGCCATTAGAACCAGGGGAATACGCCTTTTGGGCTGTGAATAGAGATGTTTGTGTCAGAACTCTCAGCCGGATTTTACCAAATCCAGAATTTCCCTTAGAAGATGTCTTAATTGAGCGACATCCTGAGTTTGTAGCGGCTTACTGCCAGATAGTACAATTACAAAATCAACAAGTAGCGATCGCCCGTTATCAAGGTAAAGTCATCTCTATTCTACCCCCATGCACTCGTAAGCTTTTCTGGCAAGGTGTGGAAGTGGAAGTGATTGATATCAGCACTGAGGGGAAATTACCCTCTCGTCTAGTTGCAGAGTTAGTTTCTGGTTTACCAGAGACTTTAGTTTTGAGCCGCAATTTTTTGCATATTTGCGAAGTACCCACCCAGCACATCGGCTTACTATACATTAATCAAGAATTTCAAGCCCAACTCCCACCAGGCAAACACGCTTGGTGGTTGTTTGGAACTTCATTAAAAACAGAAGTTTTTGACTTGCGTCAGCAAACAATGGAAGTTTCCGGCCAAGATATTTTATCGAAAGATAAAGTGCCATTACGTTTAAACTTAACGGCTGGTTTCCGTATCATCGATCCCTTGAGAACCAAAAACGGGTTAGCAGATATCAATGGCTACTTATACAAAGAATTACAGTTTGCTCTCCGTGGGGCTGTAGGTGAAAAAACCTTAGATCAACTATTGGAGGACAAAGGCGTAATTGATAGAAGTATTTTTGAATACATCTGCCAAAAAACCGCAGACTATGGAATTGAAATAGATTCCGTGGGCGTAAAAGATATTATTCTCCCTGGTGAGATTAGGACAATTTTAAGCAAAGTAGTAGAAGCTGAAAAAACAGCCCAAGCCAACGTAGTGCGTCGCCGGGAAGAAACAGCCGCTACCCGCAGTATGTTAAATACTGCCAAAGTCATGGAAGATAACCCCGTAGCCTTGCGTTTGAAGGAGTTAGAGGTATTGGAAAGAATTGCTGAAAAAATTGAGAAAATTCAAGTCAATGGCAGTTTAGATAGCATTTTGACTGAGCTAATTCGGATTAATAGAAATTAACAAATTTAGGGGGGTAGGGGTAGGCTGTTGACTCTGTACCTTTTCAGGGGTGAAAAATTCATGCACAATCCTTTTCTTCTTTAAGTAATGAGTAATGAGTAATAAGTAATGAGTAAATAGCCATTACTTATTACTTATTACTTATTGAATTTGGTTCACCGATGATGACACCCTGCCCCCTGCCCCCCGCCCCCTACCGCCCTAGAATGTGAATCTGCAAATTAAAAGTCCGACGGCTGAACCGATAAAATGAGATGAGCAGGCTAGAGAGAATTTTTTTGACAGATGGTCAAGTCCGTGTAAAATTATACGCAATGAAATAAACACAGACATTTAAAATGGTTTCTTATGTCCATTATTGCGCTCAGAGCATGGTATCTCCAGGATTATGAGCCGATTTCAGAACTGGAAAAACGTCCGCCAGATATTCGCCTCAGTAAAAAAAGCTTGCTGAGGTCAGCCTTGCGTGCAGATTTTCTCGAAGATAGTGACGAAGTTAAACAGTCTACTTGGTTTACCCGCTATCTTGAAGGAGAAAATATTGAATTTTATATTGAAGGTAGTGGGGGATATTGTGTAGCTAACATTGATTTGATTAGCCATGAAATTTATTTCACGAAGCAGACTCTGTTAGCACAGTTAGAACCAACAATTTTTCTCTCCTATCAAGTTGATTATGCCCCTGCTAGTGATGCTCTCAAAGAGGCATTACGCAAAAGTTTAGAAACATTAAATTTGCGATCGCGTTTCCCCCTCACCCTAGTAGAATCATATCGCCCTAGCAATGCACCAATCCGGCTGAACCGTACAGTCATGCGAAAAATTCGCAAGAGTTTACTGTTTATCGCTGATACTACACCAATTGCTAGCATTGATGGTGAAGAAAATCAGCAATTAATTCCTAGTTCTAATGTCTGTGTAGAACTAGGCTATGCTATTCAAAGCAAGCGTGCTGAACAAATATTACTAGCACAGATGCAACGCTCAGATATGCTAGGACAATTTCCTTTTGATTTACCTACCCAGCAAATTTTACAATTTCAAGATATTTCAGAACTCAATAAAATTCTTACCAAGTCAATTGAAACTCAGCTAGCAAGATTTAAGTTGTTTTTTTGAATAATTGCACAGGTTTATTTTGCAGTTCTGTTGCAATTAGTTTCACCCGTTCTACTACATCAATCATGTATTTATAATCGGGGATTTGTCCATTAGGGACATAGCCAACTTCTTGAGCTACAACACTAGGAAATTCACTCATCACTTTACGGATGTATTCCTGGCGATTTCGCTCTACACTAGGACTAATTAAAACTACTCCCGGAGGGACGTAGTGAGGATCTGTGTGGAGGACTTGCAACTCATTTTGGGTTAAAGGAGATCTGTAAAGATTAAATTCTGCCATTGAAATCGCACCAGCTACAGCTTGACCTTCCGCTACCCACTCTAGCAGCGTTTTTGGTGTGGGGGCAAACATGATTTCTGCTAGTGTCAATCCGTAAAGATTATAAAGTGGTAAATAATATCCTGTGGCTGAACCTGGTTGACCTAACGCTATAGTTTTACCTTGCAACTGCTTTAAATCCTTGATAGAACTATCCTTACGAACTACTATAATTGAGCGTAAATTACTCACACCCACCAAAGGAAAAATCGGTACGTATTGAGAACGCGCAATGGCGACTGCTGCTAACCCTGGCGGCGCAAACACCAAAGACCAAGCTTGAGACTCTACACGCTCAATCGCTTTATTTTCATTAAAAGTAGGCTCTAACTGAATACTGGCTTTGGTTTTTTCTGCTAAATAACGATTAAACTTTGCATATTGGTTAATGATTTCTGCATTACCATCATAATCAATTACCCCAATAGTTAACTTACCTTGATAAGTTGGTGCTGATGAGCATCTAGCAACGGTAAACCCTAGTAAATTTAACAAAAATAAACGTCTCGAAAATCTCCACACCATCACTATTTATCTTTAGATAATTTATTTTTACCACTATTTAGGCATTAAGTGTAATTAAAATCATATCTAAGTTATCAACTATATAAAATTTAACATTTATTTACTTTTATCACGTATCTGATCATCTCTTATCTGATAAAATACTTTATTATTCTCTGGCTTTTTTATTAAAATTGTCATCATAAAAATCAGCTACAGGCTAAAAATAGCATCATCTGAAAACCTCCTGTTGGAAGGATCACAATTAATTGCAAATATCAAGATTTACGCTTAGTTAATTATAAATTATGTTAAATAATTTAAAAATAGGTACTAAATTCAACTTACTTTTAATATTAGTTTTCGTTATCAGTATTTGCTTAAGCGGTGCGATTTTATCAAGCGTATTACAACGCAGAGCGCAAAATGAAGTCAGTTCTCAAGCACTGCTGTTAATGAAAACGATGAACTCTGTAAGAACCTATACACAAGATAGGATCAACCCTTTATTAGCACCTCAGCTAGAAACAGCAACGGCATTTATTCCCGAAACAGTACCAGCTTTTTCCGCCACAGAAGTATTTGAAAATTTTCGCAAAACAGAAGGAAATGAAAACTTTCTTTATAAAGAAGCTACACTAAATCCTACTAATTTGAGAGACAAAGCCGATGCTTTTGAAACTCAACTTGTAGAGCGTTTCCGCCAAGAATCTAACATTAAAGAAATTGTCGGCTTTCGTTCACTACCTGAAGGCGATGTATTTTATATTGCGCGGCCTTTAGCAATTACAAAACAGACTTGTCTGCGATGTCATTCCACACCAGAACTAGCTCCTAAAAGCCAATTGATCACCTATGGCAGCAAAAATGGTTTTGGCTGGAAGCTCAATGAAATTGTTGCGGCTCAAATCATTTCTGTTCCCTCAAAAGAAATTTTTAATCATGCCCAAAGTAGTTGGTCGTTGATTATGGGTTTATTAATTGCTATCTTTACCGTAGTTCTACTTTTAATTAATTTTTTAATTAAAAAGACTGTTATTCAGCGAATTAAAAATATAGAAAAAATTGCTCAAAGAGTTAGCACTGGCGACATGAATGCTGATTTTAATGAATCATCAAAAGATGAAATTGGAGGATTAGCAGCAGCATTCAACCGCATGAAATCTAGCCTACAAATAGCAATGGATATGCTTAATCAGCAAGGATGATTAAAGCGAGTTATGATATTAAGTGAGTAATAAGTAATGAGTAATGAGTAATGAGTAATGAGTAATGAGTAATAAGTAATAAGTAATAAGTAATAAGTAATAAGTAATGAGTAATGAGTAATGAGTAATAAGTAATACGTAATGGGATTTACTGATGATAGCGTTTCATAGGCTGCTGAGGCACAAATCTCTGCGTACCTCTGTCTTGAAAAGTTTCCTACGGAGGGAAACCCTCCTCCAGAACTTTTCGCTGCGTTTCAAAATATTATCTGCCCTAAAATTAATGAATTGCCTCTAAAGGAATATAGCGCAACCTCACATAGAATTAGTATGACTAGCAAAGAATATCAACAAGTTACTTGATATTTACTTGGGAATCGAATAACCTAGACAATCAGTTATATTCTTTGAGGCATCTTATGAACAAAAAGCTGATACTGAATCTGCTTGCTAGTTCCTCAATTTTTACATCTTTGATATCTACACTAGGTGTAATTAATCCCGCTCATGCTAATGATAATATTACTCAGCGAATATTACACACCGATGACAATCGTACCTGCATTACTAATCCTCATGGTATGAAGGATTTTGTTTGTATTCGAGATTCCGAGAGAGATCCAAAGGCTGCTCCACCGAAATCGATGATAGTTTCAGCACAACCATCTGATAGCACCGTTGCAGTCCTTGATTTTACTGAAGAAGAAAGTGAAGCTGCAATTAGAATATTTAAATGTGATTGTCCATTCTGTATCAATTCTTTGCGGCAGTTACGTGGTACTGGTAGCTTAGTCTACTAATTTATTAAAATGAGATGACTGAAACTTCAGTTTGTGTAGTTTAATTTTGAGAGTTAGTAGCATTTTTGTAACCAAATACCTCTATTTGACAAACAATAAATTTTTGACGTTCAAGACATTTAAGATAAGAGACGCTGCTGAAATTGCAAAGCTTTTTGAGGATCTGGAATTGTAGCTGCTAGAACTTTCACGAACTCTATCCGAGAAATAGATATACCAGCAGATTTAATGGCTTTTTGAACGAGAAAAACACCCATTGGCCCAATTAAATCAACTAATTCCCGTTCACATTCACGGAGAAAATTTTCACTAATGGTTGAGTTAATACTGGGGGGAGTGATGCTGGGGATGTTGGGTAAAGTTTGAGAGGAATTTTGTGGCTGAGGAGTAGTAGATTCTTCTAATAACAATGACATCGCCTTTTGCCGGAATTGAGGACGTTGATTTTCTGTCAGGTGTAGAGATAAGTTATCAATAAGTTCTTGGTAATTCGGTGCTGAGGCTGCCAGGCGTAATAATGTCTTAGCTACGGGGCCAACTAATTCTAACAGTATCTTCTCCAGGCGATCGCTTTTTTCTGGCGACAAGATAGAACCAGTTTGATTCCTCATTCCCTGTTGTTGCGATGATGTATTTTGATTTTGTAATGTCAATGTTGATGGTGTCTGAGTCAACTGAGTTTCTGCTTGCGGGTGAAAACTCTGCTGAAGTGCTTCTAAAACTTCTGTGGCAGACTGATAACGTTGTTTCCAGTTATTTAGCACCATCTTGGAAATCACAGATGCTAAAGCCGGACTGACTGTTGCACGATATTGCCACAGAATTTCCCCTGTTTCCGGGTCTTCCTGAAATTCCCTAGGATGTAGTCCTGTGAGTGTTTGGATACAAACCACACCTAAAGAATAAATATCACTGTTGGGCTGGGGTTTTCCTCGTCCCTGTTCTATAGACATATATCCAGGTGTACCAATAGCTACAGTCATCTCCGTTTGCCCAGGGACTGTAATCATTTGGGTGTGGACTTGTTTAACTGCGCCAAAATCAATCAGGACTAGTTTACCATCATTTAAACGTCGGATGATATTTTCCGGCTTGATATCTCGATGGATGACTTTATAACTATGAATAAATTTGAGAATATTTAATATTTGTTGCAATAGAAATATAACTTTCTCTTCTGTCCATCTGTGACCTGATGTAATTTCAGGTTTGAGAGAATTGCCCTCAATATACTCTTGCACCAAAAAGAACTCTTGCTTTTCTTCAAAATATGCCAAAAGCCGAGGAATTTGCTCGTGATGACCGAGTTGTTCTAGAGTTTCTGCTTCAGTTGTGAATAATCTTCTAGCAGTTTCCAGAAAATCGGGGTTATGAGTGACAGGGCGAAAGTGCTTGACAACACATCTAGGATAACCTGGACGTTGGGTGTCTAGCGCAATATAAGTTTGACCGAATCCTCCTCCCCCTAAGACTTGGAGGACTTGATAACGACTAGCTAGTAAGTTTCCTAACATTGTATGACTTGTCTAAGTCCTCACCTTCATATTGACATAATCACCAATCTAGGGAGAAATTATTCGCAAAATGTAGGGACTTGATCTTATACCATTTCTCTAAATCCCCGCTACAGATCATTCTTCCCCTGCCCCCTGCCCCCTGCCGTCTATGTGTAGGTTTATTTTGGAGAATTGGTATTATGCAACCCTTGGGGAACTGCTGAAAGCCTTAACCGTCTAGAGGGGAAGTAAAAATCAAAATTTAAAAATAGACTATCATGGGTGACTAATTCATAACTCTGTTGAAAAGCTGGTATTGCTCCCGTATGCTTACCCTTTTCATTCTGGGGAATCGTGGTTAACAATAGGTTGAACATTTTTGATCAAGATTCAATCTTATGGCTAGAACCCCAAATGAATATGCAGTCTACCTCTTACTAGAAAGTGGTCATCGAGAAGAAGTGAGATTTCCCACTATCCAAGAATTTCAAAAGTGGTATAGTGGAGAACTTGTACCGAAGTCTGGCTCTGGTGATTTTATTAGCGTACCGATCAAAAATATTCAAGGGGAGTATATGGTGGTGCGTCCATCCCGGATAGTGGCAATTCGAGTAGAACCAGTTTTTAGTTCTAGTGTTGAAAGATTTAACTAACTTAATGATGAGAAAAACCCTTGCTTTGCTTTCCTTGAGTCTGGGAATTACCTTTATCAACCCAGTTGCTGTTGCTCAGATTATTATTCCTGTCCCAGCACCTAATGTTCCTACTCCTGAGTTACAACCACCAGTCAAGCCAAGCACTTCTGAGATTGAGCTACCCCTCAAACTAGTACAGGTCAGCAATTGTACTGGCGAAAGTACTTGCTTGGGTTGGGATGAGCAAATTTTTGGTAGCAGGGGTCAAGGAGGCGATCGCCAAGCATTATTAACATCAATTGATCACAGTCTGCGTTATCTCAATACTAATACTGCTAGGAGATTATACCAGAATTATCCCGTCCAGGGAATTACCCTAGACCGTGTACGACGCAGTTTGTTGCGGTTTCGGCAATTGGTGGTTAATTCTCAATCTCCCGCCCAACTAGAGGCGGCAGTCAAAAGAGAGTTTGCTTTTTACCAGTCTGTCGGCAATGATGGCCAAGGTACTGTCAAATTTACTTCCTACTACCAGCCGGTTTATAATGCCAGCCGTGTCAGGACTTCTGTATATAAATATCCTCTTTACCGACTACCGCCTAATTTTGACAAATGGGCTAAACCCCATCCTACACGCCTGCAATTGGAAGGGAAAAATGGTTTACTGGGCAATAAAAGCAAGTTGCGCGGTTTAGAATTGTTGTGGTTCCGCGATCGCCTTGATGCCTATATGATACATATTCAAGGTTCTGCTCAAATTCAGTTAACTGATGGCACAAGAACATCTGTCGGTTATGCCGGCGCAACTGATTATCCTTGGACAAGTATCGGGCGGGAATTAGCCAAAGATGGTAAATTGCCATTATCAGGGTTGACTATGCCCAAAATGATTAGCTTTTTCCAAGCACAACCCCAGGAACTAAATAACTATCTACCCCGTTGGGAACGATTTGTTTTCTTCCAAGAAGCCAAGGGTAGACCAGCCACAGGCAGTATAAATGTACCAGTCACCGCCGAGCGTTCCATTGCCACAGACAAGTCTTTAATGCCTCCAGGCGCACTAGCATTAGTTCAGACTTCACTGCCCTATCCCGTTGCTGGTGGCAGATTAGAGTATCGCAGAGTTAGCCGATTTGTGCTAGATCAAGATACTGGTAGTGCCATCAAAGGCCCAGGCAGAGTAGATTATTTTATGGGAACTGGTAAACTAGCAGGCGATCGCGCCGGTGTTACAGGCGGCAATGGATCATTATATTATTTATTGTTGAAAGAATAGGGGCTAATCAATTCAAAATTCAAAATTCAAAATTAAGGAATTTTAGCGTATGGGGCATTGGGCATGGGGTATTGAGGTAAATATTTCTCCCTTGTCTCCCTTGTCCCTGCTTCCCCTGCTTCCCCTGCTCCCTGCCCCCTGCTCCCTGCCCCCTGCTCCCTGCCCCATTCCCTAATACGGCGGATAACCAAAATCATCTTCATCAGGATAAATATAAGAACCAGAAACCGCAGCTACCGCCATTTTTGGTGCTTCTGTTCTCACTGGTTCTTTTGCAAAATCTTTGTAATCTTCAAAGGCTTTACAAATAATTGTTGATTCTGGCGAATCGGAAGCAACTAAGTAATTAGTTAAAGTTCCCACTGTAGGATGTTCATAATCTACAGTAGAAGCTACCAAAACTGTATTTGGTTCAATTCCTCTTTCTTCGCACTCAATAATCGGACAAAAGATACCGTGAGCATGAAAGAGAGGGCCTTTTGGTGTAATTGGTTGTTTACGGAATAAAGCATAAGCTCTTTCTAATTCCGCGACAAAACCGCTAACTACTTTACCCTGTTGAAAATCACAATAAGTTTTACTAAAACTCGCTCCTGCTGCCCCATTGAGAGTTAATTGCAAAGGAGAATCATGGAGAAATTTTTTATCTTCACTTACTAAGAAAATCAGGTAACGTGTGAAGGTTTTAAACTTTAATTTATCTGCTAAAAACGCATCATAATTATCTTTGAGTGTCCCCAGTTTGATGCCAGTTTCTCGATCTTTAACTGACAAAGGCCCCCGACGTACTATTACTATCCGGGGAGTGGCAGTCATAAAAACTGTTTCCACTCCAGAACTAAATTCATGTTCTACTTGCTGCCAATTATCGTCAGGCTGAAAACCTACTGCCTGAGCGTTATCTAGTTTAATAGCTAAACCGTGGGATTGCACTCCATCTGCACCATACCGAGGATTAATCATCTGACACCAGGGTATGACTTGAGAAGGCGGCGCATTGAATTTTTCATCCTCAAAGTCGAATTTAGCAGATGCTTTCATCGTTTTAGGCACGGTGGTACTTTACTATACAAGTTTATCAATAGCTTGCTGATCAGCAAACAGGTGTACTGTTTTTCCAGATTAAGGCACAATCAATCTTTGTGACAATCCTTGTTTTATTTTTTCACAACTGCTCAGGGGTGTGGGATGTCGGGGCGTTAACAATTCAAAATTCAAAAATAATGGTGCGTTACGGCTATATATCATTTGCTCACACTCTCACATCCTTACAGAGCCGTAACACACCCTACTGACTGATTGCTACCGAAAGTTAAATCCAGGGTAAAGGGTTATTTTCTTATCTCCACTACCAGCAGCTAATTTCTGACCATCAGCACTGAATGCTACGGTATAAACTGCATCCTCAGCACCTTGATAAGTACAAATTTCTGTACCAGTAGCTACCTGCCATAACTTCACAGTTTTATCTTTACTGCCACTAGCTAAGATTTTGCCATTTGGATGAAAAACCACGGAACAAACATCATTATTATGGCCTGTTAATGTACGAATTGCTTCACCAGTATTGATATTCCACAACTTAATTTTTTTATTTTGGCTACCACTAGCTAGTGTTGTCCCATCCGGGCTGAAAGCTAGAGAATTAATATTAGCAAACCAATCATCATCTGTATTAATAGTTTGCACTTTTTGTTGAGTTAAATACCAAAGTTTAATTTTTTTATCTTTACTACCACTAGCTATAATTTTACCATTAGGACTAAACACCACACATAATACATCATCAGAAAATCCTTGGAATGAATATAATTCCTTGCCTTTCTCTAATGACCAAAGTTTTACATTCTTATCTTGACTACCACTAGCTAAAAGTTTTCCATCTGAACTGAAGGCAACAGAATAAACTTTTTCTTCATGTCCTTGCAAGGTGAAAATTTCCTGACTTGTGTCCACATCCCATAACTTAATAGTTTTGTCATCACTACCACTGGCTAATGTTTTTCCATCTGGACTGAAAGCCACTGAATTGACACTTCCAAACCATGAAGATTCTCCATGTCCCTTCAAGGTGCAATATTCTTGATTAGTTAATAAATCCCAAATTTTGATTGTTTTATCCTCACTGGCACTTGCTAGCATCTTTCCATCAGCACTAAAACTAACTGAAAGAATTTTGTTGGAATGCCCTTTGAGGATTTTTACAGGTACTAGATTTTGTATGTTTTTAGAAGGTAAATTTTCCATATGATAACAGAAGTACAGTATAAAAATTACAACCTTAATACCATAAAATTATCATATAAGAATCTGATTTTATTTTTTAAATCATCTTCAAAGGCTAAATTGCTTACGACAATATATAGGAATACAGTTTTATTTCTGAAAAAATCTAAAATATGTAATATATGTATTCGCTTGTATTATTTGTTATCCGTAAGCCGTAACACACCCTACTGGAATCATTTTTGATACAGTTTGACGGGTGGTCTTTTGACAAATTGGTAAATTTTACTTAATATCTCCCGATAAAATTAAGTAGCTTCCCAACAGCCATGACGAAATATGCTAGATTTATCGCTGATCACAATTCTGGGGTTTTTGGGTAGCTTTGGGCATTGTTTTGGGATGTGTGGGCCGCTCACTGTGGCTTTTTCCCTGTCTAGCCACCAGTCAAATTCACCAAAATCCTCTTCAGTTGGAGTATTAACTGTAGAGAAACCCTCCCATACTTGGCAGCAACAATTAACATTCCATGTGTTGTTAAATTTAGGACGAATGTTAAGTTATGGCTTGGTTGGTGCTGGTATTGGGGCTTTGGGTTCAGTACTTTTACAAGGGGGACAGTTAGCTGGGGTAGGTAGCGACTTCCGCCGTGTGATGGCAATTTTGACAGGGATAATGCTGATTTGGTTTGGTTTAGGGCAAATTACACCAAATTTACTGCCTCATATTCCTCTACTGCATCCTTTCTTAAAAGGTGGCTTACATAATCGATTGAGTGCTGTAATGATGAAGTTATCTTTACAGCAACGGTGGTGGACACCGATAATTTTGGGCATGACTTGGGGTTTAATGCCATGTGGTTTTTTGTATGCAGCCCAAATTAAAGCGGCGGAAACTGGTAGTTTATGGCTGGGGATGGCTACCATGTTGGCTTTTGGCTTAGGAACAATGCCGACAATGCTGGGTGTAGGAGTTTCTACTGCTTTAGTTAGTCAAGATAGGCGTAGTCAGTTATTTCGTTTAGGTGGTTGGGTAACACTGACTATTGGTGCAATTACCTTGCTGCGGACTGGGGACACAATGGTAGATTATACCGGACACGCCGCATTACTGTGTTTGACTCTGGCTTTAATTGCTCGTCCCATTAGTAAATTATGGCCATCACCTTTACGTTATCGTCGTGCTTTGGGTGTGGGGGCTTTTGTTTTGGCTGTGGTGCATACTACCCACATGATTGAACATTCCTTGCAATGGAATTTAGCTGCATTTTGGTTTTTACCCCCACAATTCCAAGTAGGGATGGGGGCTGGTGCTGTAGGATTAATATTAATGACCCCCGCCGCCCTCACAAGTTGGGAATCATTACAGAAATCTTGGGGTAAACGCTGGCGACAAGTTCATTTATTGAGTGTGCCGGCTTTGCTTTTGAGTATGATTCATACTATTTTAATTGGCTCTCATTACTTGGGTTCTTCACAATTAACATGGGGGCATAAACTAGCAACGCTGCTATTGGGACTTATTAGTCTGGGGGTGTTGCTAGTTAGGACAAGATTTTTTTGGTCAAAGTTAACTCTAGAAAAGTTTTATGTCCCACCCAGTAAATCACGGTAAAGTTATCACAGACAAGAGTGTACAAGTTATTAAGTATATTTCGGTGTTGAGTTGCTTCATACTGGGGTTAACTCATGTTGATTCTGCTTTAGCCCA
>JBODRP010000025.1:0-33425 GCA_050633005.1 Trichormus sp.
TAGAAAGATTATTGGCAAATGCTGGGATACTAAACGCTTGGACATGGGTAGAAAAACATAGAGCCATTAAATATTTTTTAGAAGAAATTAGAGGTAGCCAAAATACTTTGGAAGGGGAACTTAATGAATTTATTGGCTATCGTAATGAGGCCGCACACGGTTTTCCTGATGAGGTTCTAGGTGCTAGTACATTATTAGAATTATGCGATTTTGTAGATGCTTTGTCTCAAGCACTTGCTGAATTAGTAACTTATCAGGTAATAAAACGCAAGGAATTGATAGGTCAGATTAGAGAAGCTGGAAAAATTACTGAATGGTTTAAGAAATCTAATGCTGCTGTAGCAATTGTTGAAGAAATTAAATTATCCATTGGGGAAAAAGTTTTTCTAGTCGATGAAAAGACATCTTGTTGTTATTTAGTTGCTATAAATAGTATAAAAATTGATGATAAGCCAGTGAATTATTTGCAAACAACGGCTGGAATGGAAGTGGGATTGCAATTTGATTTAAGTGCTAAAAAAGGATTGCGGCTATATCAGTTATAAGTTAAATAATCAAATATTTGAATAGCTAAGGTAATTTATCAAAAGCCCAAAAATAACCCCAGTTCTGTGAATCAAAACTGGGGTTATTTCTACAAAGCGTGTTAATATCCGCTTTCTTCTTCGTATTCTGGCTGTCTTTCTTTGACTTTCTTAGGAATATTCACGGGTTGCGGTGGTGTATCTTCCCAAGCATCGCCTTCTACATCGTCATAATCGTCGTAATCGTTGCTGTAGGGCTGAGACTTGTAGGGTTGGGCTGGTGGCTCTTGATACCTATCTTTGCCTGTGGCTTCACTCCAGTTATCTTCTTCGTCTTCTTCGTATTGAATCGACTCGTAAGAACGCGCCCGCATCACTTCGCGCCTTGGTCTTTCTTCTTCGATGTAGTCCTCATTCCATTCTTCTTCTAAAGCTACGGGTTCGGGGGTGCGGACTTTGGGTTTGGGTGGTTGTAGGGGTACACCGCTAGGAAGTTGATTGGAGGGGGCAACGGCGCGGGGGGCAGAATAACCGTATTCTTCTTCTTCTCCTCTTTCCCAAGGTGCTTTACCGATACCCAGTCTTTCCAAGACACCGACTGTTAATTGGTTAACGCGTTCTTCTGCACCTTCAAACACAATCAATCTACTGGGTCCAGTGCTGACGACTTCTTCGATTGATATTTCGTAGGTACTCAAAAACTGGTCGGGGATTTGCGGTACTCCCAAGGAGGCGATGACGATAGAGGTTAACTTACCTGTTTCCGCTTCAAATTTGAAACCCCGCACTCTACCTAAAACCTCACCTGTTTCAGTGATGACTTCCCAGTTCATCAGGTTACTGAAGGCTTCAACTTCAATGTCTTCAATGACATCTTCGTTATCTACCAGGATAACATCACCGAACTGGTTGATGCTGCTCAGGTACATATAGCGGGGCAGACCAGAGATAGAGATCAGGCTGTCTCGCAAACCAAGAGCCACAACCTCTCTTTGATCAATATCTACCCAAACTTGGCTGACTATACCTAATCGTTTGCCATTGTCGCGGGTAATTACCTGGGTATTTAATATGTCGGAACGCCTAATTATTTGTTCAGAGGTCATTCTATACGGAGTCCTGATCTCGAATCCGGTTTATCTATACACTATTATTAACAAAAACTCAAGCAGATGTATTTGAGGATTGTAATTTAATTCCCAAAACTTGGGTGTAAGCTCCCCTCGCTTGAGTAACGCCAATGGTGCGTTCGGCTGATTCTATCATCGGACGACGCAAACTCACAACTATGAACTGAGCTTGTTGCGCCTGTTTTTTAATCATTCTTGATAAACGTTCAACGTTTGCCCCATCGAGGAACATATCTACTTCATCAAAGGCGTAAAAGGGTGAGGGGCGGTAGCGTTGCAGTGCAAATATAAAGCTTAAGGCGGTGAGTGATTTTTCTCCCCCAGACATGGAAGCGAGTCTTTGCACGGGTTTACCTTTGGGGTGGGCGACTAAATTTAAGCCACTAGCAAAGGGATCTTCGGGGTTATCTAGTTGTAGGTAGCCGTCACCGTCGGAAAGGGTAGCGAAAATCCCTTGAAAGTTTTCGTTGACAGCATCGAAGGCTTCTTTAAAGGCTTGTTGGCGCAGGGTGGTAAAGTTTTCAATCCTTAAAAGTAATTCTGTGCGTTCTGCTTCTAATGTCTGCAATTTTTGGCTGAGTTCTTCCAGGCGGTTTTGGGTGCGTTCGTATTCTTCCAACGCCAACATATTTACAGGTTCCATCGCCTGCAAGCGTTTGGCTAGCGATCGCAATTCTTTCTGCAATTCTTCTAAGTCTACCTGATCTGGTACTTCTGGCAAAGGATTGGGCAATTCGGGGGCGAGTTCCTGTAGTTGAGTTTGCAATGCGGCTAAATCTTCCCGACGTTTGAGTTGGCTTTCTTCCAGCTTTTGAATCTCCCATTCTAATTGTTGCTGACGCAGGAGATGCGATCGCACTTGCTGTTCTAATGCGTCACGTTTTTGTTTCTCCTCACCCAAATTCTTTTCCATTTCACTCATTTGGGCGCGAGTAGCGGCGATTTGAGTGCTGAGTGCTGAGTGCTGAGTGCTGAGGGTGGCGATTTGGGTTTGTTGGGTTTGTTGTTCTTGTTGATATTGAGTAATGCGTTGTTCGGCTTCTTGGATGCGTTCTTGCAGACGTTGTTGTTGATTCTCTAAATTTTTTAACCTTTGTTCGGCTTCTCTAAAGGCGGTTTCCCGTTGTTGTAATTGCTGTTCTTGGATTTTTATTGTCCCTTGGATTTGTTGCCATTCACTGGGGGTTTGGGAGGCTTCTAAATCGGCTAGGGTGTGGCGTAATTGCTGTAATTGTGTTTCTTGTCCTGGGAGTTCATTGTCTAATACTTCCAGGCGAGTTTGGGCGGTGTGAAATTTTTCGGTGTTTTGGGTGAGTTGCGATCGCGTTCCTTCCAACTGGGCTGTTAAACTTTTAATGTCTTTTTGCAACTGTTCCAATTGCAACTGCTGTTCTCGCCGCGCTTGACGCGCTTCTGTAAGTTCTTGGGATAATTGCTTACTTCTAGATGATAAAGTAGCGATCGCTTCCGTACAACGGTCTAAAATTCTATCAATATCCTGCAAACGCTGCTTTAAAGCTACCGCCTCATCTGATTCCGCCGCTTCTCCCTTCCCAAAGCGCAACGCGGAACGCTGGTTCATACTACCGCCAGTCATCGCGCCACTGGTTTCTAGTAATTCCCCGTCTAGGGTGACGATGCGATATAAACCGAGATTTTTCCGCGCCTGTTCTAAGTTCCTGAATACTACCGTGTTACCGAACACATAATTGAATACATCCCGATAACGGCGATCGCATTCTACTAAATTCACCGCATAGCTGACAAAGCCGTTAGCTAACCGCAATGTCGCATCCTGGGTAAATTTCGGGGCTTGAATTTTGTTTAAGGGTAAAAAAGTCGCCCTCCCCGCCCGTTTTTGTTTTAACAGTTCAATTCCGGCGGCGGCTATGCCATCATCTTCCACCACAATATGCCCTAAACGCGCCCCAGCAGCAATTTCCAACGCCAATTGATAACGGGGTTCAACCCGTCCTAAATGCACCACCAAGCCGCAAACACCGGGTAATCCAGATTGCATGATCACTTTACTAGCTTGAGTTCCCTGAACTTCCTGCTGTGCTTGGGTTTGCGCTTCGATTTTATCTAACTGACGCTGCTTTTCCCGTTGTTCTTGCAACAACCGCTTTTGAGTTTCCTGTTGGATTTGTAATTCCTGTTCTGTAGCGGTAAGATTTTGCGCTAAATCTTGGATGGGTTCACTAGAAGTATTAAACTCAGCTTCTAACTTAGAACATTCCGCTTGTTTTTTTGCCAACTGCGGCTCTAAATTAGCAATTAACTGGGTTTCCTCTTGAATTAACTCCTGTAACTGATTATTTCTTTCCCGCAATTGTGCTTGTTCAGTACGCTGCGGTTCTAGAGTTTGCAGCAAAGTTTCTATTTGACGGTTGAGTGCAGTTTGTTGCTGTACCCAAGCTTCCGAAGCTGTAGCGATAGCTGCGGCGGCTTCACGGGACTTTTCTAACGCTTGTTGGGCTTCATCCCGTTGCTGCTGACAATAAACAATAGATTGCTGTTCTAACCCCTGCGCTTGAGCGATTTCACTCAAACCCTGCTGTTGTTTTTGAATTTCCTGCTGAGTTTGCGTTAACCGCCTTGCAGTTTCTTGGGAAGCGTTAGTTAAATCCGCTTGCTGACGTTCTAGTTGCTTCCGTTCCGCTTCTTGATTAGCGAGGGTAGATTGTACCGCTAATAACTCCTCTTCACCCAAAGCTTTGACGTGAGCATTGAGTTGTTCTAATTCCGCCGTTTTTTGGGCGATTTCCGTATTTAAACTGGTAAGTTGAGTAGTTAATTCACCATAATTGCGATCGCCTGCTTGAATTTCCGTTGCTAACTTTTCCTGGTGTGCTTGCAGAGAACGCCAAGATAACACCGCCTCCCAAGACTGCTTATGTAAATATTCAGTGCGTAACTTTTGATACCTCTCTGCTTTTGCCTTATCTTGAGACAGGCGATCGCGTTGTAAAGTTAACTCATTCTCAATAATCCGACAACTATCTTCCTTTTCCTTCACCTCATCCAGAGTAGCCTTAGCCTGATTAATCTTACGATCAAAAGCAGCCACCCCAGCCAACTCATCAATAATTTCCCGACGCTCCTTAGCATTCATCGAGATAATACTAGTTACGTCCCCTTGCAGCACCACGTTATACCCTTCTGGGTAAATCCGCAAATCTTCCAACTGCTGATGCAACTCCGTCAAAGTACAAGAGACACCATTGATATAGTAATTCGACGTATAACTTCCCTGATGAGTCACCCGCAGTTTTCTTGTCACACTCCATTCTGTAGGCTTGTGTCCATTGCCATTGCCATTTACAGTTGGCTGTTCTTCTATTTCTGCCTCATCTTGTAATAATTCTTCATCACTGCTGACTACTGGAAACTGATCACTAGCTTCTACCAAATCAGATAAATCGAAAGTCACAGTTACACTAGCTTCCACCGCCGCCCGACTTTTAGCCGTTTGAGTATTATTCACCAAATCCGGTAAGCGATCGGCGCGCATCCCCTTAGAACTAGCCAGCCCTAAACAAAACAGCAGCGCATCTAAAATATTCGATTTTCCCGAACCATTCGGCCCGGATATGACAGTGAACCCCGGTAGCAAAGGAACTGAGGTAGTACCACCGAAGGATTTAAAGTTAGTAAGTTCGACGCGCTTAATATGCACCATAGGTGCTAAATCATAGGGATAATGAAGAACAAGTGTATCAATTAATTAAAAATTAGCAACTAGTTGATCGTAGAGAATCGAGATTTTTTCACCCCGGAGATTTCCAAATCAGGGTTTATCAATCAATTTATGGTACAACATCTCAACGCGATCGCTGTTTGGTTTCAACCCAATCCCAATTCTCGTTTCAGCAAATTAATTGAATTTGTCCCGATATAACTTTCTACTTTAATCAACTTCGGTGGACGAATAATATCTTCCGAGGCGGCTTGAAGTGCTGTTTGCACCATGCTAAAACAGGCTTGATCACAAATAATTACTTGGGCGCGTTTAACAATGGCTTGTAATTTATAATTGTCTTGTGGTTGGGCAGTCATAATCAGTAAATCATCACCCCGCAACCCGTGTAAAATTACCTCGGCTTGATGACCAATTCCCGAACTGAGGCTAACTATACCTACACAGTTATCTTTGGGCAAGGTTTTGAGTAAATTGATTTCTTTGGTGTAGTCGTAGATATCAAGAGGAATCACCCGCACAGATTTAGGAGCGGCGATCGCTTCCACATCGTTGATAAAATAGCGACTGGTAACTACGGTAGCTGAGGTAGTTTTATCGAGTACGGCAGCTAACTCTTCGATGGCTACTAGTTGTACTGGTATTTGTAAGGTGTCTTCTAATTCATAAACCATCAAATCACCCACACCTAAATCTTGGGCAGGTGCAGCAACTAATACCCTCGCACTACAGCGCAAACGCCAGTCAATTTCCGCTAAAAATATCTCTCGTGCTTGGTTGAGTGAATATCCTTGAGTAATTAGTTCATCCAAAGCTTGCTGCAAAACTTTTGATGCTTCAGGATGTTTTTGCAAAATCGGTGATTGCAGCCTGCTACCACCTTCATGCCCTTGGGCGCGGACATAAATTCCTGAGCCAGCCAGACTTTCTACAAAACCATCTTCTTCTAGCTGACGGTAGACTTTACTAATAGTATTCCGGTGTAATCCCGTCTGCATTGCTAAAGCCCGTGTACTTGGTAACTTGTACCCTGGGGGATATTGCCGAGAAGCGATCGCAAACCGCATTTGATTAAATAGCTGGGTTGATGCGGGAATTTCACTATCTGGCTGAATACGGAATTGAATCATAATTCAAAATTCAAAATTAAGAAAACTAAGTACAGTAAGAATTTTGGTTATCTTACATTGGAGCTTTTTATTATTTAAATTCCTCATGTATAAGGATATTTGAGGAAAACCACTAAACATACTGGCATAGTTATATCAAATAATTACAAAGCTGTATTGGGTTGCATGGGTAAAAATTATGATGACTGAACAAGCATTAGATACTCAAACCGTCAAGATTTCACACAACAGTTTACAAATCTCTGCCTACTTAGCACAGCCCCAAACACCGGGTACTTATCCAGGAGTTGTAGTTTTGCAAGAGATTTTTGGTGTAAATGAGCATATTCGGGATGTCACAGAACGAATTGCCAAGTTAGGATATGTAGCGATCGCACCTGCACTATTTGAACGGGTTGCCCCTGGCTTTGAAACCGGTTACACCCCCGCAGATATTGAAATCGGTAGAACATACGCTTGGGAGCAAACTACCGCATCAGAATTATTAAGCGATATTCAAGCCGCTATTGACTACCTCAAAACCTTACCAACAGTCAAGAAAGATGGCTGTGGTTGTGTTGGTTTTTGTTTTGGTGGTCATGTAGCATATCTTGCTGCTACTCTCCCAAATATTACTGCTACAGCATCCTTCTATGGTGCGCGTATTCCCACAGCCACACCCGGAGGAGACACAGCAACTCTTAGCCGCACACCAGAAATAAAAGGCACAATTTATACGTTTTTTGGTGAAGAAGATGCGAGTATTCCCCCAGAACACATCAGCGAAATTACAACAGAGTTAGAAAAATACAACATTTCCCATCGTGTGTTCCGCTACGATGGAGCTGACCACGGATTTTTCTGTGATCGTCGTGCTAGCTATAATCCTCAAGCAGCCGCCGAAGCTTGGGAACAAGTCAAGCAACTGTTTGAAACCGTATTGGCATAAGAGAAACCCATCTACTTGCCCATACAATAGTTAGAGATTTGTAAACTCAACACTACTGTTAATTCAGATAGTGTTAGATGTTTAGTAAAAACTGATAACTTTGGGTTTGTAATTTTTGATTACCAATCCAAACAAAAATCACAAATCCTCAACGGAGTTTTCTTAATTACGAATTACGAATTAAACACTCCGTTAGTTTTAAATCAAATAACAAAATTTCTCGTCAATCGTCATGAACTCCGAATCGAAACTTTCTCAAAAAGCTAACTCGTCTTTTACAATGGACGATTTCGCCAAAGCATTAGAAAAACACGACTACCAGTTTCAAAAAGGACAGGTTGTTCACGGTAAAGTGTTTCAACTTGATCCTGATGGGGCTTATGTCGATATTGGCGGTAAGTCGTCAGCTTATATCCCCCGTGATGAGGCTTCTTTGAGAAGTGTTACCGATTTATCGGAAGTATTGCCGTTACATGAAGAATTAGAGTTTTTGATTATCCGTGAACAGGATGCAGAAGGTCAAGTAACTCTCTCTCGCAGACAGTTAGAAATTCAGCACATCTGGGAAAAACTAGCCGATATGCAAGAAGCTTCTCAGACAGTGCAAGTTAGGGTGACAGGTGTGAATAAAGGTGGTGTCACCGTCGATTTACAATCAATCCGAGGATTTATTCCGCGATCGCACTTGACAGAACGTGATAATTTAGAAGCACTCAAAGGTCAAAGTCTCACTGTTAGTTTTTTGGAAGTAGATAAAAATAACAAAAAACTAATTCTTTCTCAACGTTTAGCGACTCGTTCTAGTAACTTCAACTTGTTAGAAGTTGGTCAGTTAGTAGAGGGTAAAGTCACAGGAATTAAACCTTTTGGTGTGTTTGTTGATATAGATGGTACGAGTGCTTTATTGCATATCAAACAAGTCAGCCAAAGATTTATCGAATCCCTAGAAAAAGTATTTCAAGTAGGTCAACAAATTAAAGCTGTAATTATTGATTTGGATGAAGGTAAAGGTCGGATTGCTATTTCTACCAGAGTGTTAGAAAACTTCCCTGGTGAAGTGGTAGAAAACTTAGAAGAAGTGATGAGTTCAGCAGAAGCACGCGCTCATCGTGCTGCTAATAAATCGGCTGAATAAACTTTGTGAAATTTACTGCGATCGCTTTTTTTATGCAAGGATAAAGAGAGCGATCGCTTTTTTATATTGATGGTAATGGTGGAAGCTCAAAATCGTTAAATAAGCAAATATTGTGATGAGAATTGTTTAAAGCTTTTACTAATTTTGCATCGAGAGTTAATAGAATCGCACCAACTTGCCCAGAAAGAGCAACATAACAAGCATCGTAAGCAGAAATGTTATGATTGAGAGCGATCGTCACTGCATCCGCCATCAAATCAGCAGTCGAGACAACCTGCATTTGTAAATTCTTGATAGTAGTTAAATCTGCTGTGACTTTTTCAGCAGGGTAACGACCTGCACGAACGTATTTCCATAAAACATTAGCACTCTCAATATAAAACAGATCAGGAACAAAAAATTGGTTTTGAGAACTGGCAGCGTGAGTCAACAGTTGATCCACTTTAGGCGAGAGTGGATCTGGGATAAAATGCTTGATGCACACGCTGGCATCTATGATACACCTAAGATTAGTCATCTGTTGCGGTCTTCTCGCAGCAATTCAGTGCTGTCTGGCCATTCGACATCTTTAGGTAGTTGCTCACGACGCAAACGACTTTCCTCTAAAATTTTGAGTACATTTTTGCGCCTTTCGTCTTCTGTTAGTTGCGTTTTTACCTGCAAACCCTTCTGCAAAACTGTAATAACTTGAGCTTCAACTGAGCTATTTTCAGCGTTAGCTAACTCTTGTAGTTGTGCGTATAACTCATCGGGTATATTGAAGGCGTTAAGGGTAGCCATTGCTTGACCTCCCAAGAGAATTTATTGCTAATGGTAGCACGATTGAGCTGAGAGGGTGAGGGTGCGATCAATCTTTGATTGCCTATCTTTATACAGAAATATAACCATAAATTATGATTTTTCAGTTATTTATAACCGAGTTTTTACTGAATTATAGCCATAGTGTTGAAATTATTTTTGCAAGATATATTTGGCTAATTCCGAGTTTTTACAAATGTAACAAAAACAATATGTAATTCATACTTATAAATAAAGGTATATTTTAATCGAGGAATTACAAAACTAGACAATAAACAGTATGCCGAAGCCATCGAAGATTTTTATAAAGCGATAGAAATAAATCTGAATTATGCCGAAGCTTATTATGTAAGGGGTTGTATTTATTCTGAAACTGGTAAATATCAAGAAGCTATTAAAGACTTTTCTAAAGTCATCAAGCTTGAACCTCAATGTGATGAGGCATATTTTCTAACAGGCTGTAATCGAGCTGATGTTCGTGATTATCAAAGAGCCATCAAAGATTATAGTCAGGCAATAACAATTAATCCAGAACATATTAAGGCTTATTGTAATAGAGGACAGTGCGATGCTTAAAGACTACAACGGAGCTATTGCAGATTATACTCTAGCCATTAAAAATAAATCTGAATGTATTGAAGCATATTTTAAAAGAGGTAATGTCCGTACTCTTAAAAAAGACCTAAGAGGAGCATTTAAGGACTATAACCAAGTTATAAAAATTGATCCAAATTATGCTTTAGCTTATGTACAACGTGGCTATATTTGTAAGCAACAAGGAAAGAATCAAGAGGCAATAGTAGAGTTGAAACAAGCTCTAAGCATTTTTAATAAAAAATCAATGCCCAACGAAATTAGAAAAATTCAACAAGAAATCAGAATATTGGAAAATGAAATTAGAAATACTCCTTGGTGGAAAACAAGAATCTTTTAAACCCATCCTAATGTAAAATTTAGCTGAGTAGATTTGTAAGCTGAGTGGTACAGATTGAAGCAAAATACTACTCATCCATAGAACTTGATGTAATTTGCTGTGAACCATGTATAACAGCGAGTACATCAATTTGTTCCGGCTTAATATAGTAAATAATTCTGTATGAGCCTTCAATTATTTCTCGTATTTGCTCAGTTTCAAACTCTGGTACGGTTCGTCCTGACATGGGGAAATTGACAATTTGTTCAGAACGCCTAGTAATGCGGTCAACTACCCTAGTTGCATATTGGGGAGATGTTTGAGCAATATAAGCATAAATTGCTGAGAGATTTTCTACGGCTGTTGTTGTCCAGTAAACTTTCACTCTGGCAGTCCAAAATTTTTCCGCACTTCTTGTACAGAAATTAGATTACCAGCCTTGCTATCAGCTAGTCCAGCTTCAACAGTTTGTCGGACATAAATTTGGTACATCAAATCATCCCATGTGGAATTTTCTGGTAATCTGTCAATCAATTTCCGGGCTTCTTGTTTGATGTTGATATTTTTCATCACTGGTTAACTAAATACTGCTTGTGCATCCATTTGGATATATTGTAGATGCAAAATATCTGTGAATTTTTATAACAACCAGAAATCAACGGAGAGGGGGAGATTCGAACTCCCGGAGGTTTTAGCCTCATCCGATTTCAAGTCGGACGCAATCGACCACTCTGCCACCTCTCCAAATAAACTGTCTAGCTTGGCTGCACCTGGATTTTGTGGTGAGCAATAAAGCTGACAGATATTACTATATCCTATCATCTACGCAGATGGTACTACTGAATGCGATCGCTCATAAAAAATTTCTTCTGTCACCACCTGAAAATCCTTGCCAACCCATACCAGTGCGGCTTTTGTGACTACACCCGCCTCTAGGGAAACCACAGAAAAATTCCGCAGTTTCTCCCCATCTTGCTCGACAATCCTGGGGACGCTGGCGGCATTCAGGTAAAATATCCCCTCTGGGCTTCTAAAAACTGCTTTTCTGAGTTGTTTCTTGGTGTGCCGTAAAGCATGGTGCATATGTCCAAATGTCACTAAGGCAATCTGTTTACCCGCATTGATCGTTAAAGAAACTGCCTCAGCTAAATCAGGATCGCCAAAGTCGCCGCCGATGGGATGCCAATCTTTACCGCAGGGATCTTCGGGGCGATCGCCTAATCCACTCGGCCCGTTATGACCGATAAAAATAATCGTGTCACAGGCTGCACTTTTCACTGATGCAAAGATTCTCGCTGCTGACTCTTCCAAGGTTGACACCCCGTAACGGTCTTTGCAGATGTCAGCAAATCTCCACTCATGACCACCCCAACTAAAAGGACGACCCCCCACCACGGTTAAATTCCATTCTGGGAAATCTAGCTTACTAAAACCAACGTGGGCTGCACCTAATAAATCTAGCTGTTCTTGTACCCTGTCTTCCTTGGTGCGATCGTAGGGACATTTCTTCCGTCCCCATTCTGTAGCGGTGTACCAAGCATCATGATTGCCCATGACGGCTGCTTTGGGAATGTCCAGGGAGGCGATCGCTCTTACCACTTCCACCGACTCATTCCCAAAATCCCCCACAAATAAGACTAAATCCACACCCAAATGCTTGAGTGCAATGCCATCCTCTGTTTCCCACAGATCATGAACGTCTCCCACTACAGCAATTTTGAGAGTTGTTGCTTGCGAATTTTGACTGGTCATGCCACTTTCCTTGCCGTATATTTCCAGCATAGGAAACTCAGCCGATTTTGGACACAATTTTGGGGTATTAACCCCCCAACTATTTTTGGTAAAAACTACTATAATTAACTCACAGCCAAAATTTGTAACAAAAAATTAATCCTTAACTGTGTTTACCACTGCTCAACGCCAACAAACTCAACCGGGTGGGCTACCACTAGATTTATTTGCTGCTATTGAAGGACTCAAAAAAGAACTCAACGCGGTGATTCTAGCTCATTACTACCAAGAGCCGGATATTCAAGATATTGCAGACTTTATTGGTGATTCTCTACAACTAGCGAGAGCCGCAGAAAAGACCAATGCAGATGTGATTGTCTTTGCTGGGGTTCACTTTATGGCGGAAACAGCTAAAATCCTCAATCCTGATAAGTTGGTGTTATTACCAGATTTAAATGCTGGTTGTTCATTAGCTGATACTTGTCCCCCAACACAATTCGCTGCTTTTAAAGCTGCCCATCCTGATCATTTGGTAGTGTCTTATATTAACTGCTCCGCCGAAATCAAGGCGATGAGCGATATTATCTGCACCAGTTCCAACGCTGTGAAGATTGTGCAGCAAATCCCTAAAGAACAGCCGATTATTTTTGCTCCAGACAAGAATTTAGGGCGGTATGTCATGGAACAAACCAGACGGGATTTGGTGTTATGGGAAGGTAGCTGTATCGTGCATGAAACCTTCTCTGAGAAGAAGATTGTCCAATTAAAGATAACTCATCCAGAAGCAGAAGCGATCGCTCACCCTGAATGTGAAAGCAGCGTCTTGCGTCATGCTAGTTATATTGGCTCTACAGCCGCTTTACTCAAATATTGTCAAACCAGCCCTAGCCAACAATTCATCGTGGCTACAGAGCCAGGTATCATTCACCAAATGCAAAAATTAGCTCCTCACAAACACTTTATCCCTGCTCCCCCAGTCAATAATTGTGCTTGTAACGAGTGTCCATTTATGCGGTTGAATACTTTAGAAAAACTCTATTGGGCAATGAAAAACCGGACTCCTGAAATCACTATGTCAGAGGAAACCCGCATTGCTGCATTAAGACCAATTCAAAGGATGTTAGAGATGAGCGTTTAAGTAGGTATAGATATTTTTCTTCAACATATACATTATTCTGTTCTGGCTGCATCTACTTGTATCTAAATCTTTTTTTAATACTTTTTAGTAGATGCACCACCTTTTGCATGAATACCATTTCTCTAAATCCGGGCTAGAGATAATTCTTCCCCTGCCCCCGGATTTCTTACAAAGGTGTGGGAGGTGTGGGAGGTGTGGGAGGATGGGGAAGAAATCTAGCCCCCACACTCCGGGTGA
The DNA here is from genome assembly GCA_050633005.1 of Trichormus sp. Classification (GTDB taxonomy): domain Bacteria; phylum Cyanobacteriota; class Cyanobacteriia; order Cyanobacteriales; family Nostocaceae; genus Trichormus. Next base: position 13,365 of record JBODRP010000025.1, read on the forward strand.
ACGAAATTTTGTGTGGGATTTCTAGCTAAGTATCCAAAAAATTACCCTCCACACTCCCCCCTCTCCCCACACTCCCCCCTCTTCCCACACTCCCCACACTCCCCACACCTTTTTTCTCTCACCTCCACACTCCCCACACTCCCCACACTCCCCCCTCTCCCCACACTCCCCACACTCCCCCCTCTCCTCACTCTCCCCCCCTGCCCCCTGCCCCCTGCTGTCTATGCCTTTTAAAGCGGGGTGAGTCAAGTGCTGCACTTCTTCAAAGCTAAAGTTAACCCATCACCAATGGGAACGAGACTTAAATTAACTCGCTGATCTTGTAGTAGTTTTTGATTAAAGGCGCGGATTTTGTTAGTACGGTTATCTTGGACTTCAGGATCTGCTACTCTTCCTGACCAGAGAACATTATCAATGGCTATGAGTCCTCCAGGACGGACTAGTTGCAGCGATCGCTCATAATAGTTCTCATAATTACTTTTGTCAGCATCAATAAAGGCAAAGTCAAAGGTTTCGACTTCACCTTGGGCTAGCAATTTGTCTAAAGTCTCTAAGGCTGGGGCGATGTGTAGGTTAATTTTATCAGCTACTCCAGCTTGTTGCCAATAACGACGGGCGATCGCTGTAAACTCTTCACTATCATCACAGGCTATGATTTGGCCTTGTGGGGGTAAAGCTAGTGCAACCACTAAGGAACTATAGCCTGTAAATACTCCCACTTCTAAGGTTTTCTTTGCACCTAATAACTGTACAAGTAAGGCCATAAATTGTCCTTGTTCTGGTGCGATTTGCATTCTCCCCATTGGATGTTGGGCTGTTTCTTGGCGCAATTGGGTTAATATTTCTGCCTCGCGCAAAGACACAGATAATAAATAATCATATATATTTGCTGCTAGTCCCAGTGTTTTAGTTGCCATTGAATGTTAATTTTAGTAATGATAGATTTTCCTGATCAAAAAAATGTCTGCTCTCCCAGATAACGATGATGCTATCCGTGAGATTTTAGCTCAAGCTAAAACTATCGCCATTGTAGGTCATTCTGATCGGCGCGATCGCGTCAGTTATCAAGTTGCTCAGTTCTTACGGAATGTTGGCTATATTGTTTATCCTGTAAATCCCTTAATTTGTGAAATTGACTCTCTCCCCTGTTATCCTGCTCTAGAAAAAGTACCACAACCAATAGATATTGTTAACATTTTTCGCCGTTCTGAATACCTACCAGAAATTGTAGATGCAGCAATTGCTATTCGTGCCAAAACAATTTGGGGGCAATTAGGTATTTACCATCAGCAATCAGCTAAAAAAGCCCAAGATGCTGGCTTAAATTTAGTAATGGATTCCTGTATAAAAGTTGAATATTTACGTTTAAATGTCAGCCAAAACAATTCTTATTAAAATATTTAAATTTGACTATATTTTATTTTGAATTTTGAATTTTGAATTTTGAATTAATCTATCTGTGTCCATCTGCGTTTATCTGCGTTTAATCTATAAATTCGATATAAATATTGATTACTATCTACCAACCGATGAATTTATCTCTATCTGAGGATAAAAATTTTGGGTGAGATGTTTCAACCGCAAGGATGATAAATATACAAGACATCAGCATTAAATTAAAAACAGATGAAGCGACTAAATACTTCATCAAAAGCAAGAGAGTTGTGTACTTGTTTTCGTGGTCAGATTACATAGTGTGTGTTGAGTGTGAGGAGAAATTAAGTCGCGTACATTGATTAGTAATGAGTACGTTAGGCTAAATATCCGGGGTAAAATCCTACACTTGCTCTTGGTAAGTGAGAGGATAAACGATTGAACCTTGGGTTGTTGTAATCCAAGGTTTAATTATTTTTCCTAAGCAGAATGTAAATACTTAAACCCCGCCACAACACTTGCGGCTTGATAGAAGCCGGGGACTTAAACCCCTTAAATTTTGTTAAGGTGTAATACCGACTTTAATAACTTTTCGTGCTTTCATATCCTCAAAAACTTGTTCTAAATCTTGTAATTGTCGCTGTTCACTAATTAATAATTCAAAAGGTATTTTGCGACTAGCAATAAATGCCAGCGCAGCCCTAACATATTTAGGTGTGTTGTGAAAAACACCTTTTAAGGTGAGTTCGCTGTAATGTAATTGTTCTGTGTTGACTGTAATTGTCGTATCTCTAGGACAACCACCGAATAAATTCACAGTAGCACCAGGACGAGCGCAGGCGATCGCAGTTTCCCAAACGCTAGGTACTCCTGTCGCTTCAATCACCACATCTGCACCCCAACCGTCGGTAAGTTCTTTCACTACACCCGGAATATCTGATATTTGATGATAGTTAAATGTCTTAGCCGCGCCTAATTTTTCGCCAATTTCTAGTCTGTTGTCGTTACCGCCCCACAGCAACACCTCAGTATTTTCTGCTAAAGCTGCAACAAACATCAAACCAATCGCACCATCTCCCAAAATCACTACCCTATCTTGAGGTTTGACGTTAGAACGAGCCACCCCATGCAGCACACAAGCCAAGGGTTCTGTTATCGCTGCTAATTCCAACGGCAATTCATCGGGGATACGCAACATATTATGCTGCACAATCGGCGCAGGAATTTTTAAATATTCGGCAAATGTGCCGTTATTCCAAGTTAAATGGGGACAAAGAGAATATTCTTGATGTTGACAAAAAAAGCATTTCATGCAGGGTGCGGAGTTATTGGCAACGATGCGATCGCCTACTTGCCAACCTGTCACACCTGCACCGACTGCTATAATCTCTCCTGCGGCTTCATGGCCAAATAAAGTGGGCGGTTGCAACATTTTGGCATGGCCACCACGCCGCCAAACTTTTAAATCTGTGCCGCAAGTTGTAGCTACCCCTACTTTAATTACTACTTCACCAACATCTGGCGAGGGGTCTGCAACTTGTTCTAAGCGCAAATCTTTTTGACCATACAGCAATGCTGCTAACAAAGCTTTCTACCCTAATAATCTAGATCCATCTGATTTTAGCAGGTAGTCAACAATCAGCACTCACAGAAGATTGAGCAACTACACCTGTGTTGCGACTATCTACATTTGGTAAGCGATTAGTATTTAAAAGTGGAACTTCTTGCCGACAAGACAAACAAAACCAATACAATTCGCCGTGCCGAATATGGCGGAGGAGAGAACCACCGCAGCATGGACAGTTGTTGGCTCGCGTAGTTATCATCACCAATGTCCTCTTCAAATAATTTTGTGGAAAAATGTTAAAAAAGTTGTTGTTTAAAGTTAGATTTGAGCCGTATGAATATAACTGTTCAATTGAATTTGATTATTGATCACTTGTTCATACACAGCTTGATATTTGTTAACCATTTGGTTAATACTAAATTTGTTTTCTACATATTTTCTACACTCATAACGATTTAATTCCAGAGTTGCTGGAATCATCTGAGCCATTTCATCATAGGTTTCACAAATAAAACCTGTTTTGCCCTGTTCTATCACCTCTGGGACAGAACCCCGATTCATTGCAATTACTGGTGTACCAGTTGCCATTGATTCAATCATCACCAACCCAAAGGGTTCTTGCCAGGTAATAGGGAAAAGAGTGATTGCCGCGTTACCAAGTAATTGAGCTTTTTGTGTATGGTTAATTTCGCCTAAATATTGAATCTGTTGCCCATCTATGTGGGGAAAAATTTCTTCTTCAAAAAATTTGGTATCGACTACATCAACTTTCCCTGCCATCTTCAATTGCCAACCAGTTTTTTGAGCAATTGCGATCGCATATTGTGGCCCTTTCTCCGGGGATAATCGCCCTAAAAACGCCAAGTATGGAGGTGTTTGGGGCTGGGCAATGAATGGATAATCTGCTAGTTCAATCCCGTTATAAACGGTTTTAATATAATTGAGATGAATTTGACGCTGGGCGTTACTAATGCTGACGTATGGCTGCTTTTGGTGATAACTAAAAACCTTGCGGTTATCTTTAGTAAAACTACCGTGCAGAGTGTGAACTGTCGGAGTACAAACTAAACTCGCCAAGGGTAAAGCCGAAATCCCTACATGGGAATGAATCAGGTCAAATTTCTCTGCTTGTTGGTAAACTTGGCTAAGTTCTAGCATTTCATAGACGGCATACTCTTGGACTGTATTGTCTAAACGTAATCCGCGTGGGTGAACTGCTGCTAAATTTGCCAGAGTTTGAGAATCACCAGAAGCAAATAATGTAACCTCATGACCACGACGTACTAATTCATTGGTCAAGTGACTCACTACCAGTTCAATCCCTCCATAATTGGGGGGTGGAACTCGCTCCCAGAGGGGGGCAACTTGAGCGATTTTCATAAATTGTTTTGGTGCTGTCGGTAAGATGCTCCCCACAATAGAAACTTCAATAATATTATGAGGAAATAAGATTATTACTGACAATTTTGCAATTTAAATTAACCATTGATCCCTGACAGGGTAATCTTAGTTAACTATATCGTCAATAATTGAGGGAGAATTTGAGATCATTCATTAATAGTCACTAATCCACTGCCTTTTAAATATAACTCATGTATTCTCAGTTTCATCTACCTTGGGGATCATAAACTATGAGAATATTTTGTAGCAGAACTGACAATATAGCTAATTTTTGTAGCTGAGAATACTAAAAATCACAGATGGGATCAATTTTTTACAATGTCAATTTAGGGGAAATGCCTAAAAAATCAAGAAACTTGATAAATATTAAATGATTCTAAAAAAAATCCTAGTTGAAAATTTATTCTATATATGGAGTTTGTTAATTAATAATGAAAATCGCCACTTGGAATGTCAACTCGATTCGCACGCGTCTAGAACAGGTTGTTGATTGGTTAAAGCAAAATCCTGTTGACGTTCTCTGTTTGCAAGAAACCAAAGTTATAGATGCAGATTTTCCGCGATCGCCTTTAGAAGATTTAGGTTATCACTTATATATCTCAGGACAAAAAGCTTATAACGGTGTAGCCTTAATTAGTCAACAACCACTTGAGAATGTAACTACAGGGTTCACAAAGGTGCTGCCTGATATTGACCCAGTGTGGGACGAGCAGAAACGGGTGATCACTGGTGTTATAGATGGTGTGCGGATTGTGAACCTTTACGTTCCCAACGGTTCATCTGTTGGCAGTGAGAAATACGAATTTAAACTACGCTGGTTGACAGTACTACGGAAATATTTACAAACACTGCTGCAATCTGAACCTAGCATCTGTATGTGTGGCGACTTTAATATTGCCCTAGAAGCGAGAGATATTCACGAACAAGTCAAAGCCGAAAATCACATCATGGCATCTGAAGCCGAGCGTCAAGCCTTACGAGAGATTTTAGAATTAGGCTTCGCCGATGCTTTCCGTAAATTTACTAGCCAAGGCGGACATTTCAGTTGGTGGGACTATCGTACCGCCGCCTTTCGTCGTAATCACGGTTGGCGCATTGATCATCACTATCTCACACCAGTGTTATACGATCGCGCAGCCAGTTGCACTATCGACATCAACCCCAGAAAATTACCCCAACCGAGCGACCATACACCAGTAATTCTAGAATTTTAACTTTGAGATTTTAGATTAGATATGGAGTATTAGGGACTGGGGACAAATCAATTCAAAATTCAAAATACCCTACGGAAAGGCTTGCGCCTACAAAATTCAAAAATGATGACTGGAAACTAGGTAATTTACCTAATCCCCAATAACCAGTACCCAATCCCTAGTACCCATTCCCCCAACCCTATTCCCTAAATCATTATGTTTTTGGTCACTGGAGCAACGGGAGATATTGGCCGTCGAGTTGTACGACTGCTACGCCAACGGGAGCAGTCGGTGCGAGCATTTGTTCGCCTCACCTCGCGTTATGGCGAATTAGAACACCGAGGAGCAGATATTTTTATTGGTGATTTAAGGTATGACAAAGATATCAACAAAGCTTGTCAGGGTGTTGAATATATCATCAGCACCCACGGTTCTGACAGTGATGCTCTGGCTCTAGATTACCGGGCTAATATTGAACTCATTGATCAGGCAAAAGCCAATCAAGTACAGCACTTTGTTTTTATATCCGTACTAGGAGCTGAAAGGGGGTACGAAGATGCTCCTGTGTTTAAAGCTAAACGGGCTGTAGAACAATATTTAGTAGCTAGTGGGATAAATTACACTATTTTACGTCCGGCTGGATTAGCATCTAACTTGCTGCCCTTGGCAGAAAGATTCCGAGACACAGGTTTATATCTATTGATTGGCGACCCCAAAAACCGCACTTCTATTGTCAGTACGGATGATTTAGCCAGGATAGTAGTAGATTCTGTCACTGTCCCCGGCGCACTCAATCAAATATTTCCAGTGGGAGGGCCGGAGATTTTATTGCGTGAAGATATTCCCCAAATCTTCAGTCGCATCTTTAATCAAGAACCAATAATAATTAACTCCCCATTATTGGCTGTAGATGGGTTACGGAGTGTGTTGGGATTAATTAACCCCCAAGCACAACAAGCTTTGGGAACTTTTCGGACATTACTGTCCAATGAATTTTTCTGTAGAAAAGAGGAAATAGCTAATATAGAGCAAACTTTCAATTTCTCCTTAGAAACCTTAGAAAGTTTTTTAAGACGCTATTTAGCTGTTTAAATTTGGGCATGGAGCATAGGATATAACAGAATCCCATGCCCTATGCCCAATCCCCAATCCCCAATCCCCAATCCCCAATTATGAAACATCCCCTATTAGCCAACGCTGCTCAAGCACGTCAAACGAAACAGGTATTTGCTAGACCAGAAGACCAATTATCCTATGAACTGGGTAAAGCTGTTAAGGAATTACCACCGCTTTACACAAGATTATTAGCAGGAACGATTAGCTTTGTTGTCTTTGGCGCGATCGCCTGGGCTGGTTTTTCGGAAATCGATGAAGTAGCGGTTGCACAAGGGGAATTAATTGCCTCTACCCAGGTAAGACCGGTGACATCTCTGGGTAATGGGGAAATTGTGGCGATTAATGTCGAAGAAGGCGATCGCGTTACTAAAGATCAAGTCCTAATTCAGCGTAACCCGGACTTGAAACAAACTGATGTCACACGCCTTGCTAAAGCTACAAATTTAATTCAAGAAGACTTACAACGTTTACAAGCAGAACGCATCGGGGATAAAACCACTAGTACAGATAATATTCAAGATGAATTATTAAAATCCCGTCTGCGCGACTACCAAGCCCGTCAAGCTGCCGCCGAAGCCGAAGCCAATCGTCAAAAAGCACTCATCGACCAAGCCAAAGTTCGCCTGACACGGTTGCAAGATAATCTAGCCAGTGGCAAAACCAGCGTTATCAACGCTAAAACCAATCTGGCCAATGCCGAAAACATCCGTGTGAAGGTAGAAAGTAATTTAGAAATTGCCCAAAGCCGAGAAGAAAATCTCCGCACCTTGATTAAACCCGGTGCTGTCCCCAGAGTCGATTATCTGGAAGCTAAAGAAAGACTGACTCGCGCCCAGACAGATATCACCAGAGCTAGGGATGAAGTCACAAACGCCAAAAATCGACTCACAGAAGCTCAAGACAAAGTCACATCTTTACAAAAGGATATAGCAGCACAAGCCCAAGAAATTCGCCAACTCCAACAAGCCTACCAAGGTGCTTGGAGTCAAGCCCAGCGTGTAGCATCAGAACGCAAAAGCGAAATTTTAACCCAGATTAATAAACGTCGAGAAGAACTAGCTAATGTTTCCGGTCAATTAGAGCAAGCCAGACAAGAAAAAGACGGGGAAACTATTAAAGCCCCGGTAGCAGGTACTATCTATAAAATTAAGGCAACTAAAGGGCCAGTACAAGCCGGGGAAGAATTGTTATCTATTTTACCAGCAGGGGAAGAAATCCTCTTAGAAGTAAAAGTTCTCAACCGCGATATTGGCTTTATCCAAAAGGGAATGAAAGCAAAAGTCAAAATGGCAACTTTCCCCTTCCAAGAATTTGGGACTATTGACGGTGAAGTAGTCCAAGTTAGCCCGAATGCGATCGTTGATAAGGACTTAGGTTTAGTGTTTCCCACAAGAATTAAACTCAAAAAACATTCTTTAATAGTTAGAGGTGACGAAGTAGAGTTTACTCCTGGTATGGCGGCTACAGGTGAAATTGTCACTCGCAAAAAATCAATTTTGACTTTCATCATCGAACCTGTAACCCGTCGATTTAGCGAAGCGTTTTCTGTCAGGTGAACTACCTACACCGTACCGCAAGGTCGGTGTAGGCTTGCCAAATCATTGGGTGCGGGGCTTCGGGACTCGTCAATTTTAGATTTTAGATTCAATCCGGCAATCCAAAATCCGTCTTGGAAAGTTCTGTACGGAGGAAACCTCCGCTCAGACTTTCCGCAAAATCTAAAATCTAAAATTCGGATGGTCAACGGATATCGCTACTTGAGCATAGTCGGAGTTCTCTGCCTCATATGGGAGTGAAATGATACTATTAAAAGAGTTTCCAATTTAAACTGCGAAATCAAAAGGATCGTCTAAATACATAGATAGCATCACATTTTTGCTGTTTTTGAGTTAATTTTCATCTCAGACCCATCCATTAATTACAATGGCTGGGTTGGGTTAAATTCCTATAATCAATAGAATAGTCAAACCCTTTTAATTCCCATCCCCTCAATTTAGTTCCATAATCTGCCATGCTAAAACTCTTGTTGGGCGACCCCAACGCTCGTAAGCTGAAAAAATACCAACCCTACATTACAGAAATTAATCTCTTAGAGGAAGACATTCAAGCTCTTTCTGATGAGGATTTGAAAGGCAAAACAGCAGAGTTTAAACAGAGGCTTGCCAAAGGCGAAACCCTGGATGACCTTCTGCCAGAAGCCTTTGCTGTGGTCAGAGAGGCAGGACGGCGAGTCTTAGGGTTGCGACATTTTGATGTCCAGCTATTGGGCGGTGCGATTCTGCACACTGGGCAAATTGCGGAAATGAAAACCGGTGAAGGTAAAACCCTGGTAGCCACTTTACCGAGTTATTTAAATGCTCTATCGGGTAAGGGAGTACACGTAATCACGGTGAATGATTACCTAGCTCGTCGGGACGCAGAATGGATGGGACAGGTGCATCGTTTTCTGGGTTTGAGTGTAGGGTTAATTCAGGCGAGCATGACTCCTAGTGAACGTAAGAAAAATTATGATTGTGATATAACTTACGTTACCAACAGTGAAGTCGGCTTTGACTACCTGCGGGATAACATGGCTACATCAATGGCTGATGTAGTGCAGCGTCCTTTTAACTACTGCGTAATTGACGAAGTAGACTCAATCTTAGTTGATGAGGCGCGGACACCCTTAATTATTTCTGGTCAGGTAGAAAGACCGACAGAGAAGTACTTGCAAGCGGCGGAAATCGCTTTGACTTTGCAACCCGAACAGCATTACGAGGTGGACGAAAAAGCCCGTAACGTGCTGTTAACAGACGAAGGTTTCGCAGAAGCAGAAGAGCTTTTGGGAGTTACAGATTTATTTGACCCGGAAGACCCTTGGGCGCACTTTGTCTTTAACGCGATTAAAGCTAAAGAACTGTTCCTGAAGGATGTCAACTACATCGTCCGCAATGGGGAAGTTGTAATTGTTGATGAATTTACCGGGCGGGTGTTACCTGGACGGCGTTGGAGTGACGGCTTACACCAAGCAATTGAAGCTAAAGAACACGTAGACATTCAGCCGGAAACCCAAACCTTAGCAACAATTACTTATCAAAACTTGTTTTTGCTGTATCCCAAACTGTCAGGGATGACAGGAACGGCGAAGACAGAAGAAGCCGAGTTTGAAAAAATTTACAAATTAGAAGTTACAGTCATTCCTACCAACAGAATCAGAAAACGGGAAGACTTGTCTGATTTGGTATTTAAGAAAGAGACAGGTAAATGGCGAGCGATCGCTAGTGAATGTGCCGAAATGCACGAAAAAGGTAGACCTGTTCTCGTGGGAACTACTAGTGTAGAAAAATCAGAATATCTCAGCCAATTACTCAAAGCACAAGGCATTCCCCACGAATTACTCAACGCTAGACCAGAGAACGTAGAACGGGAAGCGGAAATTGTCGCTCAGGCAGGAAGAAGAGGGGCAGTCACTATTGCTACCAACATGGCGGGGCGTGGTACGGATATCATCCTTGGTGGTAACTCCGAATATATGGCACGGTTGAAACTGCGGGAATACTTGATGCCGCGTATCGTCAGACCAGAGGACGAAGACATATTTGGCGTACAAAGGGCGGCTGGTTTACCTGGGGGACATGGCGGCGGTCAAGGTTTCACCCCTGGGAAAAAAGTCAAAACCTGGAAAGCTTCTCCAGAGATTTTCCCCACCCAACTTTCTAAGGAAGCCGAAAAGTTATTAAAAGAAGCTGTAGATTTTGCCGTGCGTGAGTATGGCGATCGCAGTTTACCAGAACTCGAAGCCGAAGAGAAAGTGGCTGTCGCCGCCGAAAAAGCACCCACAGACGACCCGGTAATTCAAAAATTGCGGGATGCTTACAAACGGGTGAAGCAAGAATACGAAGAATTTACCGACCGCGAACATAATGAAGTGATAGACCGGGGTGGTCTGCACGTCATTGGTACAGAACGCCACGAATCACGCCGCATTGATAACCAGTTGCGGGGACGCGCCGGCAGACAAGGCGACCCTGGTTCAACAAGATTCTTCCTGAGTTTAGAGGATAACCTACTGCGGATCTTTGGAGGCGATCGCGTTGCCGGTTTAATGGAAGCCTTCAACGTAGAAGACGATATGCCCATTGAGTCTGGGATGTTGACTCGTAGCTTGGAAGGCGCGCAAAAGAAAGTTGAAACCTACTATTACGACATCCGTAAACAGGTGTTTGAGTATGACGAGGTCATGAACAACCAACGCCGCGCCATCTACGCCGAGCGTCGCCGAGTTTTGGAAGGTCAAGACCTGAAAGAACAGGTGATTAAATACGCTGAAAAAACGATGGATGACATCGTTGACTACTACATCAACCCTGATTTGCCCTCAGAAGAATGGGAATTAGAAAAGTTGGTGGAGAAAGTCAAGGAGTTTGTCTATTTGCTGTCTGATATGCAGGCAAGTCAATTAGAAGACATGGGAGTCAGCGAAATTAAAGCCTTCCTCCATGAACAGGTACGCATTGCCTACGACCTCAAGGAAGCCCAAATTGACCAAATTCAGCCGGGATTGATGCGTCAAGCTGAACGGTTCTTTATTTTGCAGCGCATTGATACCCTGTGGCGGGAACACCTGCAACAAATGGATGCTTTGCGTGAGTCGGTTGGCTTGCGTGGTTATGGACAAAAAGACCCGCTTATTGAGTATAAGAGCGAGGGTTATGAGTTGTTCTTGGATATGATGGTCAACATCCGCCGAGATGTGGTTTACTCACTATTCATGTTCCAGCCGCAGCCACAGCCAATGGCGCAACCTTCTTCTGAGATGGTGTGAGACTCTCATTAACAAGTGGGGATTTATCGCGTCAAGGGTTTAAGACCGCTACGTCTACAGGTAGTATCAGTTGAGTTGGGGTTTCAATCCCCGACTCCAATTGTTTTTAAGTAATGAGTAATAAGTAACAAGTAATGAGTAATGAGTAATAAGGGAACACCAAAAAATAAATTATCCAAAATTGATGCTTGGGTAGGGTGCGTCAGTATGAAGAATATCTGATTATAGTTAGGTTATATTGCACTGACGCACCCTACAACTTGGATATTTTTTGATCTGGAAGTCCCTAAGTAATAAGTACTGAGTAAATCTCATTACTCATTTAATACCAATTCTCTATGAAGTTGCGCCAAATAAATGATGTAGAGACGTTGCATGCAACGTCTCTACAGTACAGAATAAAGTGCATCTTCATCAAGAAACGGTATAAGAAAGATACTGTTAAACTCGACGCATCATTCCCATACCCATTGTTGTTTTACGTCATCACCCTCCGTATTGGGATTGGCTGTTGATGTGAATGTTGTAAGCTATTGCTGGATAGTGAGATAGTGCGGCGGAATGGGCGACTGAGGAAGCAGGTTAAGGACTAGAATGTGAGGCACATTTTCGTTTTTTATTCGTAGACTGAGCAACTCTGGACTCTACTGTAAACTCTGGTATTTCTACGAGTTCAGCATCGTTTAAAGTATACTGTTCGCAAACTAAGCTCAGGCGATTTCCAGGGGTTTTAACAGCGTTGACGGAATGAGTTAAATCACCTTGAAAGTAAACTAAGGTATTCATTTGCGGTTTAATTTGTCCAAGTTGGCGTTTGTGGGATTTCAGAACTAATTCCCCCCCTTCCATCTCAGGTGGTACGCGGACATACAGCACGCTAACTACCGTAGGTGGTGCGATCGTTTTACAATAAGAACGTAGAGAGCGATCAATATGCGGATCAACGCGAGAACCTTCCTTCAGTAGTAGAGGATTCAGGTAAAAAGCGTTACATTCAGGCAAAAGAGCCAAATCTAGGTAAGGCTTAAAGTAGGGGAATTGTTGCTCTACCTTGGATATGTGCGATTTTTGAAACACTACAGAGAAACCTTTAGTCCCCACAAAATCGCGGTTGAGGTTGTTGATAGCAAAGTAAGGACAAGCGTGGATTTCTCCCCTCAAGTGCTTGAGATAGTCGCTAGGGAAGGCGTTAGCTTGTTGTTGGTAGTATTTCACAAGGAAGAGGAAGAGCGATCGCTAAATTATGGTATCTAAAATTTTACTGGAAGAGACGAAAACGCCTCACGTAATATTCAACGGTCAAATGCTTGGGGCATGGGGAGTAGGAAACCAGAGGGTGCAAGAGGAGAAAAACTCTTGAATTTTGAGTTTTGTAGGCGCAAGCCTTCCCGTTCGCGTTAGGGTTGCGTAGCAAAAGGTATTTTGAATTTTTCTGCCCCATGCCCCATGCCCCATGCCCCATGCCCCATTCACAATTTACAACACCCGTAAAATGCTGGGGATGCTGTCAACTGCTGCTAAACTCTGAATTTCTGCTAAGGCTTGGCGAAAATCTCCTTCCCTAACATCATGGGTAACAACTACAATTTCTGCTAGTCCTCCCTGAAAACCTGTTTGGACGATTGACTCTAAACTTACGCCATGATCACCAAAACAAGTACCTAGTTTACCAATCACACCTGATTGGTCTTGGGTGAGAAATCGAGCGTAAAATCTAGTTACTAGGTCTGATATGGGGGCAATTTGGCAATAATCCTCATGCCTACAGGTTAAAAGGGGATTTGGGGCGGCGGTATTGCTTTTTAGTGCTGCTACTAAACTTAAAATATCCGAGGTAACGGCACTAGCAGTAGCACCCGCACCCGCCCCAGGGCCAAAGAACATCACTTGACCGATGGGTTCTCCTTCTACCAAGATGGCGTTATAAACACCGTTAATGCTGGCTAACGGATGTGCCTTGGGTACTAAAGTTGGATGTACTCTCACTGATAGCTGAGAGTTATCATTAACGTGATTGGTAGCGATCGCTAATAATTTAATGACAAACCCCAATTTTTCAGCATAGGCAATATCTGTTTTACTAACTTGGCGAATCCCTTCACAATACACATCTTTTAAATGAATCCGGCCATCAAAAGCCAAGGATGCCAAAATAGCAATCTTATCCCCTGCGTCTAAACCATCAACATCTGCTGTAGGATCAGCTTCTGCATAACCCAAGCGTTGGGCATCAGCCAAAACGTCAGCAAAGTCACTGCCTTCTGTTTGCATCCGGGTGAGGATGTAATTAGTTGTGCCATTGACAATGCCAGTTACGGTATGCAGTCGATTGACACTTAAAGCCTGCTTTAAGGGTTGAATTACAGGAATACCACCACCCACAGCCGCCTCTAGCATGACGTATAAACCGGCTTGATTAGCAGTGGTGAAAATTTCTGCCCCAAAACGAGAAATTGCGGCTTTATTGGCGGTAACGACGTGTTTACCGTTTTTTAAAGCTTGGAGAATTAGCGATCGCGCCGGTTCTAATCCCCCCATCACTTCGACTACAATATCTATTGCCGGGTCGTTGACAATTGCTTCTAAATCTGTTGTGATGATTTCGGCAGGTAAATTCACATCACGGGGCTTATCTAGGGATCTCACTCCCACTCGATAAATTTCAATCTCTTGTAATAACGGGTGACGACCAGCAGCATCTTGTAATAACTGCACAGTTCCCGTTCCTACAGTACCTAATCCTAAAATTCCCAGCTTTACACCCACAAAATTAACCCCAAACTCTATATTAAGTCCTGAGTACACCCTGAATCAGAGCGTTTAGTTGCTGCTGACCATGCTTGTCTCAGCTATTTATTTATAAAACCCAATACAAAAAATTGTAGGGTGGATATTTACCCACCCTACAGATTATCTTGTGTTAGTTGTCCTAGTCTAATCAACTAATGACTATTGACTAACTTAGTATGTTTCAACGTGCCAGCGACCTGCTTTTTTGAGTTCCTTCTGATAGTCACTCCAGGTTACGCCTTCCTTAGCAGCAGCAGCAGTTAAAGCAGCGTCAATACCATCTTCCATACCGCGCAAACCACAGATGTAAGTGTGGGTTTTTTCATTTTTGATCAATTGCCACAATTCATCAGCATTTTCTGCTACACGGTCTTGGATGTACATTCTACCGCCTTCGGGATTTTTCTGTTCCCGGCTGATAGCATAGGTCAAGCGGAAGTTATCGGGATACTTCTGCTGCATTTCTTCCAATTCTTCTTTATAAAGAATGTTGGGAGTTGTAGGTACACCAAAAATCAACCAAGAAAATCCTTTAAATTGATATTCTGGGTTAGCAGCTCTTTCTGCATCCTTAAATTGCCGCCATAGGTAAGCACGCATGGGAGCAATACCTGTACCAGTCGCCATCATAATCACGTTGGCTTCTGGGTCATCAGGTAATAACATTTCTTTACCAACAGGGCCTGTGATTTTGACATCATCCCCAGGCTTGAGTTGAGTTAAGTAGGTAGAGCAAACACCGTAGACTGTTTCGCCTGTTTCTGGATGCTTGTACTCCAGCTGACGGACACAGAGGGAGACTGTCTTATCATCGACATCATCACCATGACGAGTGGATGCAATAGAATACAGTCTGAGCTTTTCTGGCTTGCCGTTTTTGTCCAAACCAGGGGGGATAATCCCAATACTTTGACCTTCGATGTATTTCAAATTACCACCAGATAGGTCAAATTTTAGGTGCTGAACAATCCCAATTCCACCTTCTTTAACTAATGTTTCATTAGAGATACACTTACCAATAAATGGCGCATTAGGGCGGTAGGTGTTTACAGGAACATCAGCGTGGGCTTTTTTGGCTTTCGCTTGAGTCATGGTTTTGCCTTTATTATCCTTATTAGTCTGCTGTTCTTCAGCTGGTTGTTGAGCGAAGCCTTCTACTTCACCATTTGCTGTTACAGGTGTGGCTTGACCATTTCCCTGAGTGCTACTATTCTCCTGAGAGGCTACTTTACCATTAAGTTCTTGTAGACTCTTTCCAGGATGAATGCTCACAATCTTCCCGCCTAGGCGAGTGATCCTCTGCATTTCTTGATTCATGCGGTTGTAAGGTACTCTGATGAACACACTGCCACTGTTACGAATTGGGTAGTTAGTTTTATCAGTTTCTTCGTTCTGACGCAGACCTACCACTTCGTAAACGAAGACCCGGCTACCTGATTCTGTATTGGCAGCACCGTCAAAAGCACCTTGGTTGTACATTCTTTCTACCACTCCGATATTTACTTAACCGTTTTTCAAAAAAAACTTTTCCCATCGCAAACTAGCTTTAGTTTATCGGATTTCGTGTTCCTAAAACTAGCGTTCTGAGAAAGTGGCACTATCAAATAATGCCTGGCATTAATACACTGACCAAGGGCATGGAGGGTTAGTAATAAACACACCTGTTCACCCTTTAAGTTAAAGGATAAGTCTATTGGATAATGTTAATAATGAGTCAATTTAATCTTTTCTTTCGTGCTGCGAGTGGTAGCAGCAGGTTCTGGCAAATATTTCTCAACAGTGACTAGAAAGACTCTAATGTCAAGAAAGTTACCATCTCCAATGAGATAACACCTGAGATATGTGTTTCTTCCCAGTAAATATTGTATGGGTTACATGATTCTGATAAAATCAAGTATACCACTAGGATTAAATACTTAGCCAGTCCTGAAGGCAAGATGTTCAGACGAGTTATAGCCAATGATTGGGTTGTATACTCATTTGATAAATCTTATATGTTGCTGAGTAGCAAGAACGCAGGACAAACCAAACGGGTAAACTCCTGGCTTCACATCTGCTGTGTGAAAAAAATTATTGATTGACACATTTACTATTTAGAGGAGATTTATGACAAGTAAGCCGGAACGCGTGGTACTAATTGGAGTAGCCGGAGACTCTGGGTGCGGAAAATCTACGTTTTTGCGTCGCTTGATAGATTTGTTTGGTGAAGAGTTTATGACAGTTATCTGTTTAGATGACTATCATTGTTTAGATCGCAAACAACGTAAAGAAACTGGCATTACAGCACTTGACCCCAGAGCCAACAACTTTGACCTCATGTATGAGCAAATTAAGGCTCTCAAAGAAGGTCAAGAGATTAATAAGCCGATTTATAACCACGAAACCGGCATGATCGATCCTCCCGAAATCATCAAGCCAAATCATATTGTAGTGGTTGAGGGTCTACATCCTCTGTATGATGAGCGGGTGCGATCGCTCCTTGATTTTAGCGTTTACTTCGACATCAGCGACGAAGTC
This sequence comes from Trichormus sp., assembly GCA_050633005.1. Taxonomy (GTDB): domain Bacteria; phylum Cyanobacteriota; class Cyanobacteriia; order Cyanobacteriales; family Nostocaceae; genus Trichormus. The sequence goes on from JBODRP010000025.1 coordinate 30,127, forward strand.
AAAATTGCTTGGAAAATCCAGCGTGACATGGCAGAAAGAGGCCACCGTTATGAAGATGTCCTAGCCGCCATCAACTCCCGCAAACCCGATTTCCAAAAATATATTGAACCACAAAGAGAATTTGCAGATGTGGTTCTACAAGTATTACCCACCAACCTCATTAAAAATGATACCGACCGTAAAGTATTGCGTGTGCGGATGCTACAACGGGAAGGTAAGGAAGGTTTTGAGCCATGCTACCTGTTTGATGAAGGCTCAACCATTCACTGGACTCCTTGTGGACGGAAGCTAACCTGTTCTTACCCTGGTATGCAGTTATACTATGGTTCTGATGTTTATTACGGTCGTTATGTGTCTGTGCTAGAAGTAGACGGACAATTTGACAACCTCGAAGAATTGATTTACATCGAAAACCACCTGAGTAACACCTCCACCAAATACCAAGGTGAAATGACTCACTTGTTATTACAACACCGTGAGTATCCAGGTTCTAACAACGGTACTGGCTTATTCCAAGTGTTGACAGGTTTGAAAATGCGTGCTACTTACGAGCGTTTAACAGCAACAGAAGCCAAGTTAGCAGTTCAAGTGTAAAACAGCAGTGTTTGTGTCAAAAATTTAGGGGGTACTTCTACGTACTCCCTTTTTTTATGGATTTCGGCAAAATACCATATATATTAAAGAATTTACTGTGAATTTTTCACAAAAAATGTAATTGCAGGCACAAAAATCCATATTTATACCAATTCTCCAAAATAAAGCTACACATAGATAGCAGGGGGCAGGGGGCAGGGGGCAGGGGGCAGGGGGCAGGGGAAGAATTATCTGTAGCCGGGATTTAGAGAAATGGTATAAGTAATGGGTATTGACTTATAGGATTCCTACTTGATTTTTGAACAGATACCTAGGTAGCGTAGCGTGTGTTAGTGACAGCGTAACGCACGTAGTAACAAGGCCTTTGGTGCGTTACGGCTTACGCCTAACACACCCTACATATACTTAAATTTTTTCAGAAATCAAATCGGATTCCTATATTACTTATTACTCATTACTTATTACTTATTACTTATTACTTATTACTCATTACTCATTACTCATTACTCATTCAGGAAGCCCCCTAGGCAGCGAATGTCACGAAAAAATAACGAATATTTACTTTTGTAGCCTAATTCCTAAAGAAATCTAATGAAAATGAGAGTGCAGTTAAACTCAACTTATAACCAGTTGTAAGGGAGTGAACGGTTATCACGAAAGGTTATGTTTCTACCTGATGTAACTGAGAAATTAATTAAGATTGTTGAAGTTACATCAATCTATTAATCCTTTGCAATTAGGGCGAAAATCTATGAAGCAACCATATCTATCTCCCGACGATTTGCCCACACATAAAACTACACTCATTAGTGAAGTATTACTCAGTCAACTTGAAGAAGTAACGAAAAAAAGGTTTTATTTAGCTTGTAGACATAAAGTACGTATTTTGTTATCCAGTTGTCACTGGTATTTTAAAGTTAATAGCGGCATTCTCATGTTAATTATGGTGTGTCATGATATCGAAAGTTATCAGAACGTAATGATGAATGTTCCCTATTTGGCTAGCAAATTAAAACTATTTGCAAACCAAGCCAAAATTAGTATTAGTTCTCCAGTCAATCAAGGTATGCCTTGGGTGATTGGGATGAATCAAGTACTACCTGGGGAAGATGGTTAATGGGGAATTGGGAGCAGGGAGCAGGGGGCAGGGGGCACGGGCAGTAAAACTCTTTAATTTTGAATTTTGAATTTTGAATTTTGAATTTTTCTGCCCCATGCCCAATTCCCAATCATTACTTAGCCAGACGTTCATCAAAAGATGCTAAGACTGCACCAAGGGTTTCAGCGATAATACTGATGAGACGATATAAGGCGATCGCACTAATCACAGCCGCAGTAGGAAAGCGATGTTGTAAAAGTGCGATCGCTGTGGCTTCAAAGACACCTAATCCACCAGGCGCGCCGGGAACAACTAACCCCAACAACCAAGCTAAACTAAAAGCCCCCAATAATAAAGGAATTTGACTCGGATTTAAGGGGATGATTGCAAATAAAGTTAAAATAAAACCCGTACCTCTGAGTGCTACAAATCCTAACTCTCCCAACAACGGTTTTAAAGGATAGCGTCGAATTAAAAATTTATCCGTTGCCTGAGTTTGAGATTTCTTGAGTTTTAATTTGTGCAATGAGCCAATCACCGGATTTAAAAAGCGGGGATGAACTGCACAAAGTATGATAATTAAACTGATTATTTGTAAAGCTTGTAGCGTTAATGTATTGTTGGTAGACGCAAATTGATTACTTAATAAAACGACAAAAATTAAAGCCGCCGCCGCCATCAGTAGGGGTTCTAACAAAACGCTGAGGGTGGCTGCACCAGGAGCAACATTAGCATTTTTTGCCGCTACAATCCGGCCGTAATAATGCCAGACATTACCAGGTAAATACTTAGCTAGATTAGTTTTTAGATAAACCTGAATAAAGCGACTAGGTGGTACAGATTGTTTTAATTCTTTGAGAACCCAAGTCCAAATCCAGCCAGCCCAGATATGTCCTAGTAAAGTCACTCCAGTAGCGATTGCTAAAATTGACCATCCGCCTTCATCAATGCGAATAGCTGTCACCTCTAACCAATTATTTTGCAACGCTTTGCCTACAAAAACTAGCGTTGTTCCTAAAATTACCCAGCGTAAAATTGTCTTGAGTTTAATCTTCATTTAACAGCCACCACAGCCTACTGATTGCGTAGGCGATCGCATATCCAACTCTAACGAATTTTTGCACTGTTCTCGTTAATATTTCAACATCGAGGATTGGCTGAAATTGTACTGTATATAGGAATACGCTAACATGAGCTTGTATTAATAACTGTAATTCACTGCGTAAATTAGTAGAGGCTAAGGAAGCCGCCAAAGAAGCTGCTACAGATGTCGCTCAAAGTCCAGACGATGACGATTTACAAGCGAGTCTGCTAGTGCAATTGAAGAAGATGTTAGATGTAGATACAGCACTGGCAGAGGAGATAGCTAAGATTTTGCAGGCATCGGCTGACAAACCAGGGGACAATATTCAGATGGGTGCTAATGCTTACGACAACAGTACGGTGAAGCAAGTCGGGAAGATTGAGGCTAATGAGGTGAGCTTTTAAACGCAGAGGGGCGCAAAGGTAACGCAAAGGAGCGCGGAGTTTGATTGCTGATTTTCTGAACCTCTGCGTCTTTGCGTAAAGTTTCTAAATTTGAACACCAACTTCCGAGTTCTGAACA
>JBODRP010000026.1:0-32550 GCA_050633005.1 Trichormus sp.
GATGTGACAGCAACAACGGCTACTTTAGCTGTGAATTGGTTACAAATGCTTTTCATGTTCTTGATAATAGCAGTAAATTTTGATGTTGTTTTAAGAGTCAAATTCTGAGTTTGCGGTTGAGACAAACGCTGACTATTAATGAAAAAAGTGAACTCTAGCAAACCAAATTAATGTACCTCCATAGAGATACAAACACTGATTAAATACAGAAAATTAGGATGCAGGCATAAAATACTGATGCCTAATTATCTGGTATTTTTTGATAGCAACTAGCTGTATTTTGGTTGTTCAATTTCTGAAACACCTTTGGGGAGATTCTACCATTAGATTCCATCAGGTAAGACAATTTATATTTAATTTGATAGATAAAAGTTTTAGTCAATTCTTATATTTCCCTAAATTTATATATTTTTTAAATTTTTCTTTACCTATTATTAACTATTTACTTTACATGATCGAATTACATTCAATCTAATGATTATTTTTTTAAAATGCCAAATTATATCTATTAAAATTCATTTTTTATTTATACATGAAGTTTCCGTTAAATGAATGATTATCTAACCTTAACCAAAAGCAATTAATTTTTAACTGGCATTTTTATGTAACCAAAAAGTCTTTATGCAATTATCAAGACGTAAATTTTTTACATTAGCGGGTGCAAGTGCTGCTGGTACTCTGTTGATGTCTCCTTTAGAAGCTTTAATTGCGAGAAAAGCCAATGGTCAGCTTGTGGAAGGGTATGGATCTTTAGTAACAGATCCTAACGGATTATTAGATTTACCTCCTGGATTTCAATATCGTGCCTTCTCTCGCACAGGCGATCTGATGAGCGATGGCTCTCTAGTGCCAGGTAATCATGATGGGATGGCGGCGTTCCGTGGCCCTAGAAATACAGTTATCTTAGTTCGTAATCATGAGTTGAGTCCTACTTCTGGCACACAAGTTCAAGGACAATACCCCTACGATTCCCGTGCGAGAGGTGGTACAACCACTCTAGTAGTGAGTCGTAATCGTCAGCTAATCAGAGACTTTGCTTCCTTAAGTGGAACTATCCGTAACTGTGCAGGTGGCCCTACTCCTTGGAGTTCATGGATTACCTGTGAAGAAGATGTCACAAGACCATCTCCACAGGGTGTGATACTGTACCACGGGTACAATTTTGAAGTTCCATCATATGCAACTTCTCCCATACAGCCTGTAGCTCTAGTAGATATGGGACGATTTAACCATGAAGCTGTGGCTGTAGATCCTAAAACTGGTATTGTTTATCAGACTGAAGATCGCGGAGATAGCCTTTTCTATCGCTTTATCCCTAATAAGTTCCCTAGAAAGTACGGTGACTTACAAGCAGGTGGTAAGCTTCAGGCTTTAAAGATTAAGGGACAACCTCCAACGGTAAATACTTCTAATAGCGGTTTCAAGCCTGGAGAAAAATGGGATGCAGAATGGGTAGATATTCCTAATCCTAATCCTTTAGATGGGGATACTGTGAGATTCCAAGGTCAACAGTTAGGTGCAGCTACCTTTGCCCGTGGGGAAGGTATCTGGTGGGGTAATGGTGAACTGTACTTCTGTTGTACTAGTGGTGGAGCGCAAGGGCTTGGTCAAGTGTGGCGTTACATCCCTGGTGCAACTCCAGCTCAAGGTGGGATTATTGAATTGTTTGTAGAGTCTACATCTGCTGATGAACTCCAAGCACCTGATAACATTGTTGTGTCACCTCATGGTGATCTGATTCTCTGTGAAGATGGAAGTGGAACTGATTATTTGGTAGGTGTTACACCTCAAGGCAAACTCTATCAGCTGGCACGTAATCCATTTAATGGTAGTGAGTTTGCTGGGGCTTGTTTCTCGCCTGATGGTAATACTTTGTATGTAAACATACAAAGTCCAGGTATTACTTTTGCGATTTGGGGGCCTTGGAAAAGCAGAAAAGCCTGATCAAAAAATTAATAGAGAAGTTTTGCTTGAGAACAGAAAAGCGATCGCCTGAACTCAGATTAGCCAAGGAGCGATCGCTTCCCCCTGATATTCAGTTCTGGATGTGAAGTTGTCCGTGGGGTGTTGCAGAAAATTTAACCTCAGATTTCCTCCTAATTGAATTGTTGGTTTGATCAAATTAATGACTGTTGATAACTAGAAACAGGATTGCCAATTTAATTACTCAGACAGAGGTAAAATTCGATCTCCAGTTTTGGGATCAAAGACAAACAACTGATGTAAATCAAGTTGTAAATGTAAGCGATCGCCTGGATTTAACCGCACATCACCAGGAATTTGAATATTCAGCAAAGTTGTAGTTCCCGGTAAACCAGCCCGGACTAATGTTTCCCTTCCTAAAGGTTCTACTACCTTTACTTCTACTAACAGTCCTGAGTCTGGGCTGATGGTCATGTATTCTGGACGAATACCTAAATCAATGCTTTGTCCTGTGGGTATCTGTAAATTATCTTGCATAAATGCGGGAATTTCGATTAATTGCCCACTGACATCAAAACAATTATTTTTATAAATTGCTGGCAAAATATTCATCGGTGGACTACCTAAAAAAGTTGCCACCATTTGGTTCGTAGGACGAGCATAAATAGTTTGGGGATCACCAATTTGTTGAATCCTTCCCCGATTGAGTACCACAATTTTATCTGCCAAAGTCATCGCTTCAACTTGATCATGGGTGACATAAATTGTGGTGACACCGAATTGTTGGTGTAGCTGTTTTAATTCGCCTCTCGTATCATCCCGCAATTGAGCATCTAAATTAGATAAAGGTTCATCTAATAAAAATACCTGTGGTTCACGGGCGATCGCTCTTCCTAATGCTACCCGTTGTTGTTGTCCACCAGAAAGCTGTTTGGGTTTGCGATCTAACAGAGGTTCTAAAGACAGCGATCGCGCTACACTCACCACCCTGTCTTGAATGATTTTCTTGTCAACTTTCCGCATTTTCAAGCCAAAGGCGATATTTTGCGCCACCGTCATGTGAGGGTAGAGGGCGTAATTTTGAAACACCATCGCCACATCTCGCGCTCTGGCGGGGATGTTATTCATCAATTGCTCCCCAATATAGAGTTTGCCAGAGGTGGCGGTTTCTAAACCTGCGATCGTGCGTAAGATTGTAGATTTACCACAACCAGAAGGGCCGACTAACACCCAAAATTCACCGTCGGGAATTTCAAAAGAAATATCCTCAATCGCAGTAACGTTGTTAAATCTCCGTTTGATATCTTCTAAAACAACTTTTGCCATGATGCGATTTGATATTTAGAATTAGTGATAGTAAACTTGTACTTTTCACTTGTGCAATTCGTTAACTCTTTCTGACCAAGAATGAGCTTGTTTTGTAAGTTTAAGTTGGTTGATTTTCTCGCGTCACTCTAATCAAAAAGCGTAAAGCTTCATTAACTGCTTCAGCATTAGGAAATATCGCTGCTACATCTGGTTCTAAACGTACTATATAGCGATTTACAGTTAAGTAAGCTACAGATAATATTTTGAAACGCAAAGGGACGCAAAGTAAAGCGCAGAGGTACGCAGAGATTTTTACCTCAGTGGACTACGAAACGCTATATCGTTACCAAAACTCTTTCTTGCAGTACCTAACTTTCTGACTTTGAGACTTTTCAAGTCGTACTCTGAACGCAGTTCATCTTCCATGTCTTGTTTATCCGTATTGTGCATAATGAACTCGATTTTTACTAAATTACTTAGACCATGCAGGATGAGCAAATAAAGACGCTATGACACGCACTCCCCGCAATTGATTAGATAGAGGCAAATGTCCTCTAGGCGCGCTTAAATCCCAGGTAAATTCATTGGGGTATCTTGTCCAATTGTTGCCGCTTTTCCAGCCGATTTTTGTCCAAAGATTGTCCCAATTTTTGCCTAAACTTAACCAGATTTCTCTTTGGACTGAAAAACCAAATTTACCTTCAGAGTGAACTACCCAGAGATTATTGATAGTGTGTAAATCCACAATGGGGAAATTATCTACCTCAGTAAAATACAACCATTTTCTCTGTACGGCCGTTTCCCCTGCCAATTCACACATTTTTTGAATTGTCATCAAATCAGCCGCTTGAAAGTCCTGAGCAGCGAGTAATTGTTGCAAAGGATTGTAATTCACACCTGCATCTGATTTTAGAGGTACAATGCCTTCAGGAAAGTGATTTTGCAAAAATTCTTGGGCTTGGGGTGCATCCGAGTTGTAGAGGAAGTGGTAGGCTTTACCATCAACCCAAGTCGCTGGGCGATCGCGCCGTTGCAATAAAAACTCCATCAACACATTTAATCCCTCATTACCCAAAGCAGCTAACTGTGGGATGATCTGTTGTTGGACTTGGATAGACCCAGCGATTAACTTTTGTCGGAGGGAATCAATCTCATTCTCAGTGCTTGATACAATCATTGGGTCTGTCATGCTGTTACTCATCTTAGCGGGAGCGTGAAAAAGCAATTGGCTATCTAGCTTTATCTATGATCAAGCAGTGATAGCGAAAAGTAGTTTACTATTTTTGATCGTACAAAATTGCGACAGTTTCACTGCAACCTACACTTAAATCCCTAAATGCTGTAAAAGGGAAATAGGGGGAAAGTCTGCTCATCAACAAGATAGGGGTGTAGAGGTATAGGGGGTGTAGGGGTGTAGGGGTATAGGGGTTTAGGGGAAGACAAGGAAGAAGTTTTCCCAATGCCCAATGCCCCATGCCCCATGCCCAATGACGGCAGTTGCTCATGGGGGAAACCCCCAAGATCGCACTGCCTCCCCAATGCCCCATGCCCAATTCCCAATATCTAAAGTAAAATTTGCAAGCCAAGACAAGAAGAATCTTCTCTCTGGCGGCGTATCTTTGTGGAGTGTGTGAAGTATGTACGACAAGATTAACCCCCCAACAACAGGCGCAAAAATTACCTTCAAAAATGGTGAACCTGTTGTACCAGACAATCCCATTATCCCTTTTATTCGGGGCGACGGAACAGGTATTGATATTTGGCCAGCTACGCAAAAGGTACTAGATGCGGCAGTAGCGAAAGCTTATCAGGGCAAACGTCAAATCAGTTGGTTTAAAGTTTATGCTGGTGATGAGGCCTGTGATGTATACGGTACTTATCAGTATTTACCGCAGGATACATTAACGGCAATTAAGGAGTATGGTGTTGCAATTAAAGGCCCTTTGACTACTCCTGTGGGCGGTGGTATCCGGTCTTTGAACGTAGCACTCAGACAAATTTTTGACTTATATGCCTGTGTGCGTCCTTGCCGTTATTATGCGGGTACGCCATCACCTCATAAAAATCCCGAAAAGCTAGATGTAATCGTGTATCGGGAAAATACAGAGGATATTTATTTGGGGATTGAGTGGAAACAAGGTAGCGAAATTGGCGATCGCTTAATTTCTATCCTCAATCAAGAACTTATCCCTGCCACCCCAGAACACGGGAAAAAGCAAATTCCCCTCGATGCTGGAATCGGTATCAAACCCATCAGTAAAACCGGTTCACAGCGTCTTGTACGTCGCGCCATCAAACACGCCTTAACATTACCTAAAAACAAGCAACAGGTAACGCTGGTGCATAAGGGTAACATCATGAAATACACCGAAGGCGCGTTCCGTGATTGGGGTTATGAACTAGCTACCACCGAATTTCGCCAAGAGTGCGTTACTGAACGGGAATCTTGGATTTTAAGCAACAAGGAGAAAAATCCCAATATTTCCTTAGAAGAAAACGCCCGTCTGATTGATCCTGGTTTTGATGCCCTGACCCAAGAGAAGAAAGCGCAAATTGTCAAGGAAGTGGAAACAGTTCTTAACTCAATTTGGTCAAGCCACGGGAACGGGAAGTGGAAAGAGAAAATCATGGTCAATGACCGGATTGCGGACAGTATCTTTCAACAAATCCAAACCAGACCAGATGAGTATTCAATTCTGGCGACAATGAACTTAAACGGTGATTACTTGTCTGATGCGGCGGCTGCTATTGTTGGTGGCTTAGGAATGGGGCCTGGGGCAAATATTGGTGATTCCTGCGCTGTTTTTGAAGCTACCCACGGTACAGCACCCAAACACGCCGGATTAGACAGAATTAACCCAGGTTCAGTGATTTTATCTGGGGTGATGATGTTTGAGTATATGGGTTGGCAAGAAGCCGCAGACCTGATTAAGAAAGGTTTAGGGGATGCGATCGCTAACCGTCAAGTTACCTATGATTTAGCCAGGTTACTTGAACCAGCCGTAGAACCACTCAAATGTTCTGAATTTGCCGATGCCATCATCAAACATTTCGGTTAATTTCTGTTAATTATTAGGATGGGGATTTCCCATCCTCAACAATTCAAAATTCAAAATTAGATAGACAACCTAGAGATAACTTATCATTAAGATATACTTTTCATGAGTATAAAAAATTATGGTTATCACTCCGATTAAAGAAAATATCATCACAGATTATTCCCTAGAAAATTGGCTACAAAGTCCCCCAGAAGGTACAGAATGGGTAAATGGGGAATTACTGGAGAAACAAGAAGTGACATTAAAACACAGCCGTATACAGGCAAAAGTAGCTACTTACTGGAGAAATTACAAAGAAACTAGTGGGCTAGGTGGAGAAGTATATACAGAAGTACCTTGTCTGACCAATAAACAAGGCCGTCGTCCTGATGTGGCTTATCTGACTCCAGAATTGATGCAGCAGTATGGTGAACCTGCGGTTTTACCCCAAAGTTTTCCTTTAATAGCTGAGATTATTTCCCCTACAGATTTAGCAGAAGATATGATTGCTAAATCTCAAGAATATTTGCAATCTGGTAGTGAAGAAGTTTGGTTAGTTTTTCCTGAAAATCGCTGGATTATTGTTATTACTAAAAATCAGCGACTTGTATTTATTGCTGGTGAAGTAGTGAAAACTCAAACTGTACTTTCAGGTTTTAATGTTGCTGTAGATGAATTATTAGGATAATTTATAAATAAATTTATTCGATTCCAATTAGTTCTATCAATTGAGATTTAATGTTAGTGGTGTCATAATTTATCAAAAAATTTCATGTTTTTTACCATGAAAACCTTCAAATAATGCCCGATGAGATGAATAACCAAATTCATCATTACCCACTTCATATTGTTTTATCCAATTCTGAAGAAATTCAAAAGTTTCCGCTTGTTCTTCAGGTGATTTAAATTTATGAGCTTCCCAAGGACGATTACTATTGTTTTCTAAACATTTTTCAATCCCTGGATTAAGAAAATAAATTTCGGTAGCAAATTCTAGACCAATTGCAATCAGGGTACTATAACAACCTTCAATTATCCAAGAATTATTGTTGTTGATAAATTTTAGTAAATCTTTGGCTGCATCTTCTTGAGAACGACGTACAGCAATTTGATGGTGTTCCCATGCAATAGTATCGAGGTCGAGAACTGGAATATCAAGATTCCGCCCCAATTTATGTGCTAAGGTGCTTTTTCCTGAACCAGAATTACCAAATATTAACACTCGATTCATTGTTATTGATTTCATGAGATTGTAAATCAATTTAAGAGTTAGAAGGTTAGGTTAATTCCTCACTAATCACTCCTAACTCTTCATTTTTAAAACTGTCTCAAGAACCTTAAATCACTAGCATATAGGCGGCGGATATCATCAATTTGGTGTAATACCATTGCAAAGCGTTCGACACCAAAACCGGCTGCAAATCCGGTGTAAATTTCTGGGTCATAACCTACAGATTTCATCACATTTGGATCGACCATCCCGCAACCCATGACTTCCAACCAGCGACCATTCCACTGTAAATCTACCTCAGCCGAGGGTTCAGTGAAGGGGAAATAACTGGCACGGAAGCGAATTGGTAAATCGCCAAACATGGCATTTAAAAACACTTTGATTGTGCCTTTGAGGTCAGTAAATGTTAGTCCTTCATCAATGGCTAGCAACTCGATTTGATGGAAAACGGCTGAGTGAGTAGCATCAACATTATCACGCCGATAAACTCGCCCTGGAGCAACAACCCGGATGGGTGGTTCTTCCTTTTCCATGTAACGAATTTGTACCGATGAAGTGTGAGTCCGCAGGAGATTACCATCTGGCAGGTAGAAAGTATCCTGCATATCGCGCGCGGGGTGGTCGGGTGGAGTGTTGAGAGCCTCGAAATTATAGTAATCTGTCTCCATTTCTGGCCCTTGTGCCACGGTGTAACCCATGCCGACAAAAATATCTAATGCCCGGTCAATAATGCCATTTAAAGGATGAATGCGACCTTGGGGGCGAAAAATGCCCGGCATGGTGACATCAAGGGTTTCTGCTTCTAGTTGTGCCTGAATTTGGGCAGTTTCTAAAGCCGCCTTTTGCCCGTCTAAACTAGCTTGTAGGGCTTCCTTGACAGTGTTGGCGATCGCACCAATTTTTGGCCTCTCCTCCGCACTCATTTGCCCCATACTCCGCAACAAAGCCCCCAGTTGCCCTTTTTTACCCAAATAACTCACTCTGAGTTCTTCCAGACGTTCCAGGGTATCGGCGGCGGCGATCGCCTCTTCTCCTTGTTGCCGCAATGCTAAAAGTTGAGCTTCTAAGTTGCTAGTCATTAGTCAATAGTCCATATTCAATAGTCAATAGTCCACAGGTTTGGACTATTCGACAAATAACTTTAGTAGTATGCCATTAATTTATGAGAGACAAGGATCAAAACCTTAGCTCTTTTTACCAGTTTACGGGTAACTGTTGACTGTTGACTGTTGACTGTTGACTATTAACTAATGACCAATGACTAATGACTATGAAATTATTAATTAGTAACGATGACGGGATTTCGGCTTTGGGCATTCGTACTCTAGCTAACTGTTTAGCCGAAGCAGGCCATAATGTAACTGTAGTTTGTCCTGATAGGGAGCGATCGGCTACTGGTCACGGACTGACTCTACACCAACCAATTCGCGCCGAAATTGTCGAGTCGATTTTTCACCCTACAATCAAAGCCTGGGCGTGTGATGGCACTCCCTCAGATTGTGTCAAACTGGCACTGTGGGCTTTATTAGATTCTCCCCCGGATCTGGTACTTTCCGGCATTAATCAAGGTGCAAACTTAGGCACTGAAATTTTATATTCTGGTACTGTGTCGGCAGCGATGGAAGGCATGATTGAGGGGATTCCCAGCATAGCCTTCAGCTTAACTAGCCCTACCTATAAAAACTTTCAACCTGCGGCGCACTTTGCCAAAATCCTCGTCGAACAACTCAGCCTTAAGCCTATCCCAGATTTAATGTTGCTCAATGTGAATGTCCCGCCGGTGAACTGGGAAGAAATTGCTGGTGTGAAACTTACCCGTCAAGGAGTGCGCCGCTATGTAGATGTTTTTGATAAACGTATCGATCCGCGTGGTAAAACTTACTACTGGTTAACAGGCGAAGTTCTAGAAGATGTCGAACCACCAAGCGGATTAAATCTGCCACAAAATGTCCCGATTGATGTTCATGTGATCCGTGATAACTACATTAGTATTACGCCATTGCAATACAATCTTACCTATGGGAACGGACTAGATAAATTATTGAATTGGGAGTTCAATTTTTCTTAGGGGTGTGGGAGTGTAGAGGAAGACAAGGTAAGGGAGACAAGGGAGACAAGGAAGACGAGGGGGACAAGGAAGACAAGGGAGACAAGGGGGACAAGGGAGACAAGGTAAAGATAAAATAAAAGCGTTCTTGATATTACTGATACAAATATTTTGGGAATAATGAGGTAAATGCTTGGCAATAGCCTCAGCTGTGTTCCATAGGTTAGCTCAAACCATGTATGCTGTTTTACCATTAATTAATTTCTCTATTGCCGACGGTAAAACAGTATAAATTTAACAACCAACTAACACTTTTTTCTGGATCGCCCGCTCAGTCCAGCAACCAATACCCATGTCAAGGATAGAGAACCAATTTACTGTGCAATTTTGGGGCGTTCGTGGGAGCATCCCGTGTCCAGGTCCACATACAGTCCGTTATGGTGGCAATACCCCTTGTGTGGAAATGCAAGTGGGGGGTAAACGCTTAATTTTCGATGGTGGTACAGGGCTGCACGTTTTGGGGCAATCTTTATTGCGTCAAATGCCAATAGAAGCTTATCTGTTTTTCACTCATTCTCACTGGGATCATATGCAGGGTTTTCCCTTCTTTGTCCCTGGGTTTGTGAAAGGAAATAATTTTCATATTTATGGTGCGATCGCTCCTGATGGTTCTACTGTAGAACAACGTCTTAATGATCAGATGCTGCACCCTAATTTTCCCGTACCTTTGCAGATCATGCAGGCTAACTTGCATTTTCATGACGTTTACCCAGGAAAACCCATCCACATTGATGATATTACCGTAGAAACAGCACCACTTAATCATCCCGGTGAAGCGGTAGGGTATCGAGTAAACTGGTGTGGGGGATCGGCAGTTTATATTACCGACACAGAACATTTTGCCGATAAATTAGATGAAAATGTCTTGTCTTTAGCCCGGAATGCCGATATCGTCATTTACGATTCTACCTACACTGATGACGAATATTATTCCCCTAAATCCCCCAAAATTGGTTGGGGACATTCTACTTGGCAAGAAGCCATAAAAGTAGCTAAGGCTGCCAATGTCAAGACACTAGTAATTTTTCATCATGATCCTGCCCATGATGATGATTTTTTAGATCATGTAGGTTCTCAAGCCTTTGCCCAGTTTCCTGGGGCAATTATGGCACGGGAAGGTATGGTACTCCAGATCCCTGTTTCAGCCCCCATATCAGAATCTTTTTCTGTGAGTAATTTTTCTGGATAGAACTTGCTATCAGAGTGATGGTAGATTTTAGATTAGATTGGTGATTAGGAACTATCAATTGGTGTGAGCATACCTGTAAGGTAAGTAGCTACCGATTGACGGTAAAATAAACCTCAATTCCGAAAATCCAAGTGCTAAATCTGTCTCAAAATGGGTGTTCTGTGTGGGTTGCGGCTGCAACTGAAAGAGTACTAACGCCAACTGCTGTCGCCCTTGGCAAATTTGATGGCGTGCATCTCGGTCATCAAAGGGTGATTCAACCGGTTTTGCAGCCAGTCAAAACACAGCAGGGTATGGGGGGACAGGAACTCACTACACCACTCCCACCAACAGACCCCCTAACAGCACCACCAGAACAGCTATATTCCACAGTTGTGACTTTTCGCCCTCATCCTCAAGAGTTTTTCACCGGACAACCCCGGACTTGGTTAACACCGTTAGATGAAAAAGTAGAGCAATTGCGATCGCTTGGGGTACAACAACTTGTACTATTACCTTTCGACGGAGATTTAGCGGCCTTGTCTCCCGAAGAATTTGTGGAAAGGATTCTTGTACAGCAACTACACTGTCAACAAATTAGTGTTGGACAAGACTTTTGTTTTGGGAAAAATCGCCGTGGTACTGCTCAAGATTTACAAGCGATCGCGTCTAAATATAACATCCCTGTCACTATAGTGACTCTTGAAACCTCCACCCTACCTGCTGTTAATGACAACAGTTGCACCAACGTCAATATCAGCGACAATGCTCCCATTAGCACTTCCTTGATTCGTAAATCTTTAGCAAGTGGAGATATCAAAAACGCTAACCGATGCTTGGGAAGGCTTTACAGTCTCATTGGTACAGTAGTCGAAGGTGAACAACTAGGAAGAACCCTAGGCTTTCCTACCGCCAACTTAGAACTACCAATCGATAAATACATTCCCTGCCAAGGAGTTTATGCCGTCCGTGTCCAGATTCTCGGCCAGACACCATCTGAGATTTTAGGAGTGATGAATATCGGCAACCGTCCCACAGTCAACGGCACGTATCCTTCAGTAGAAGTGCATCTGTTGGATTGGAGTGGAGATTTGTACGGTAAAAAACTCGCCGTGCAGCTAGTCGAATTTTTACGCCCAGAGCAAAAATTCCCATCCCTAGAAGCCCTCAAACATCAAATTCAACAAGATTGTGCGATCGCCATCCAAGTTTTATCACAAAGTTGACTTTGGGGATGGGGCATTGGGCATGGGGCATTGGGCATTGTATTTTTCTCCCCCTGCCCCCCCTGCTCCCCCTGCTCCCCCTGCTCCCCCTGCCCCCTGCCCCCCCAATCGCCATTTTAAATTTTGAATTTTGAATTTTGAATTATTTAAGTGGGAATACTGTATGAATACCGGAGTGGAGAATAAGGCATAGGTTGTTCTCTACTCCTGTTTCTTATATACCAATCACCAATCCCCTGCGGTGCATGAGAGAAAAAATTGACGCTCTAACCCAAAATCTTACCCGTACTATTGTGGGTAAATCTGAAGCTATTCGCTTAGTTCTCGTCGCATTATTAGCTGGTGGTCACGCTTTATTAGAAGATGTACCAGGAGTCGGTAAAACTCTCCTTGCTAAATCTCTAGCCCGTTCACTTGATGGTAAATTTCAACGTCTGCAATGTACTCCTGATTTATTGCCCACAGATATTACGGGTACTAACATCTGGAATCCCAAAAGCGGCGAATTTACTTTTCTTCCTGGCCCGGTGTTTGCTAATGTGTTGTTAGCTGATGAAATCAATCGCGCTACGCCTCGAACTCAATCGGCTTTATTAGAAGTTATGGAAGAACATCAGGTGACAGTTGATGGTGTTTCCCGTCCTGTTCCTCAACCATTTTTTGTGATTGCTACTCAAAACCCGGTGGAATATCAAGGTACTTTTCCCCTCCCTGAAGCCCAAATGGATAGATTTATGCTGTCCCTCAGTTTGGGTTATCCCTCGGCTCAGGAAGAATTAGAAATGCTGCAAAATCTCCAACAGGGTGTCAAGGTAGATGATTTACAGCCTTGTATGAGTTTGGCAGAGATTGCACAATTACGGGAAATTTGTTCTCAGGTAAAAGTAGAAACTTCTTTGCAAGAATACATCCTAGAATTGGTGCGGACAACCCGCCAAGACGAGGAAATTACTCTAGGTGTCAGTCCACGGGGTACAGTAGCTTTACAAAAAGCCAGCCAAGCTTTAGCTTTTTTACTGGGACGTGATTATGTCATTCCTGATGATGTAAAATTACTCGCGCCTCATGTTCTGTGTCATCGCCTGATTCCCAGAGGAGGACGTAGTTCTAGAAGTGTGGTGGAGCGATTATTGCGATCTGTTCCCATTCCTTAAGGGATTGGGCATGGGGCATATCAATTCAAAATTCAAAATTCAAAATTCGTCTTGAAAAGTTTCCTACGGCGGGAAACCCGCCTACAGAACTTTTCGCAAAATTCAAAATTCAAAATTCAAGAATTTTTTCCTCCTGCCCCTATGCCCTTTCCCAGTCTCGATTATGTTCGTTAACTTCTTGATTAAAAGACCTGTATTTACAAGCGTCTGCGCCATTATGATTTTTTTGGTGGGTGTCTTTAGTATTTTGAGCCTACCAATTGATAAATATGGAAAAATTAGTCTGACGCAAATTATTGTTAATGCTAATTACGTGGGTGCGAGTGCGGAAGTTGTAGAAAAAACAGTTACAAATGTCTTGGAACGCCAAATTAATGGCGTGCAAGGGATGAAGTACATAACTTCTAGCAGTAGTAATGATGGTAGTAGTACGATTACAGTCACCTTTGACGCTGGACGGGATCAAGATATGGCGGCGGTAGATGTGCAGAATCGTATCTTGCTAGCTCAACCACAGTTACCGATCGCAGTACAGCGTACTGGAGTCAAAGTTAGTAAACAGTCTCATCATATTTTACTGGCGATGGGGTTGTATAGCGATCGCCAAGACTATGACAATCTATTTTTGAGTAACTATGCTGATTTATATTTACTAGATGCCCTCAAAAGAATCGATGGTGTCAGTGAAGTACGGATTTTTGGGGAACGTCGTTATGCTATGCGCCTATGGCTTGATCCCAATCGTTTGGCTAGTCGCAACTTGACAGCCCAAGATGTGATTAATGCACTAAATGAACAAAATATCCAAATCAGTGCCGGACAAATCGGCCAGCCACCAATTCCGGCCGATCAAATGTATCAAATTGATATAACGGCTGATAGTAGATTAACGGATGTCGCTGAATTTGAGAATATAGTTTTGAAAACCGGTGCAGATGGCTCACTGATTACCTTGAGGGATATCGGCAGAGCCGAATTAGGGGCAGAAAACTATCATTCCTTTTTGCGGTTTCGGGGTAAGGAAGGCATAGGGATGGGAATATTTCCTGTAGCGGGGAGTAATGCTGTAGAGATAGCTAAGGCTGTGCGTCTGGAAATGACTCGCTTGGCGAAAAACTTTCCCCCTGGCATGGAATATCAAGTAGTATTTGACACAACTGAATTTGTGCAAGCTTCTTTGCTAGAAGTGGTAAAAACACTCCTACAGGCGATCGCGGTTGTTGTCTTGGTAATTTTTCTGTTCTTCCAAGATTGGCGAACTACCCTCATTCCTCTCATCACAATTCCCTTATCCTTGATGGGAACTTTCGCCTTGATCAAAGTTTTTGGCTTTTCTATCAATACTTTCACTCTGTTTGGTTTGACTTTAGCTATAGGCATGGTAGTTGATGATGCTGTGATTGTGGTGGGCAATATTTCCCGGTTAATTCAAGAGGAGGGAATGTCACCACGTCAAGCTGTTTGTGCAACTATGGGTGAGTTATTTGGGGTATTAATTAGCTCATTTTTAGTGTTGATATCAGTATTTATATTAGTAGCCTTCTTCCTTAGTGAAATTTATCGTCAATTTGCTTTAACTATTGCCTTTTCTATTACTATTTCTACCTTTTTAGCTCTTACCCTCACCCCAACTTTATCGGCTTTATTAATAGGGACTAAACCCAAGCCATCGGGGATATTTACCTGGTTTTTGAGTCGGGTGAACTGGTGTTTAAATTTGCTCCAGAGTCAATATGAGCAAACGCTGCATTTTTTACAACGGATGAGAGCGATCGCTATCGGGTTATTGATTGTCTGTTTAGCATTCACAGGCTGGTTATATATTACCTTTCCCACCGCCTTGATTCCCGATGAAGACCAAGGTTATTTGATTACCTTGATTCAAACACCAGAGGGGGTTTCTCTCAACTACACTAGCAAAGTCATGACCCAGGTAGAAGGGGAAATCTTAAAATTACCGGAAGTAACTAAGACTTTTGCGATCGGTGGTTTTAGCTTTAGTGGGAACACAGCTAATAGTGGTGTGATTTTTGTCACCCTCAAGCCTTGGGATGAACGCCGACAACCTGGACAATCAGCCAAGGCAATTATAAATAAGTTACAGGGAGTATTATCTAATATTGCCGAAGCGCGGACTTTTGTCCTTAACCCGCCATCTATTGATGGTGTAGGGAATTTTGCAGGTTTCCAATTTCAACTCCAAGATAAATCAGGGACTACCAACTTCAACACCATGTTGCCACTCATGGGAGAAATCATCACTCAAGCAAATCAAACCCCAGAATTACAAGGTGTGTTTAGTACATTTAATGCCAACACACCACAGATGTTAATCACAGTAGATCGCAATCAAGCTAAAGTCTTGCAAGTTCCGTTAGACGATATCTTTAAAACTATACAAATTTATCTGGGTTCGCAATATGTTAATGACTTTAATTTTCTCTCGCGGACTTATCGGGTATATGTGCAAGCTGATGCTAAATTCCGTTCTGAACCAGGGGATGTTGGTAAATTATATGTGCGTTCCCAAACTGGGAAGATGATTCCCCTAAGTAACTTAGTCAAGTTAACCCCCACCACAGGAGCGCAAACCATCAACCACTATAACCTGTTACGTTCGATAGAAATCAATGGCGGGGCTGCTCCTGGCTTCAGTTCTAAACAAGCGATCGCTACAATGGCACATATCGCTAAAAGGGTATTACCAGTTAGTATGGGCTATGAATGGTCAGGAATTACCACCCAAGAACAAGCTGCCCGCACTCCAGCACCGTTAATTTTTGGTTTAGGATTCCTGTGTGTATTTTTGGTACTAGCCGCCCAATACGAAAATTATCTAGACCCGTTAATCATTATGCTATCAGTTCCCTTGGTAATTCTGGGAGCATTGACAGCCCAGTCTTTGAGCGGTTTGAGTAACGATGTATTTTCTCAGGTGGGGTTAGTCATGGTGATGGGCTTGACGTGTAAAAACGCTATTTTGATGGTGGAAGGTGCTAACCAATTGCGTCAACAGGGGCTTTCTATTACTAAAGCCGCAATTCAAGCCAGCCAAGCTAGATTGCGCCCGATTTTGCTCACAGCCTTATCAACATTGTTGGCAATTTTTCCCTTTGTAATTGCTGCGGGTGCAGGTGCAGCTAGTCGTCAATCATTGGGAACGGCTGTGTTTGGGGGAATTATAGGGGGGACGTTCTTAAGTTTATTTGTTGTGCCGATTTTATATATTGTCAAAAACAGGGTGTAGGGAGTTTTCACTCCTTGGGTAGCAATGAAACTATTACAATAATCAAAAAGATTAATTAGGAAATACCCATTATGAGCATCAAAGAATTGCTTCTCCAAGAAATTGAATCTTCATCAGATAATATTCTGGCTGAAACCCTAGATTTTTTACGCTTTTTGAAAACAAAGGAAACGCAAAAACAACCGATTTGTGAAGTGGTAGATTCCACTATTCACACTATAGTCAATTCTACAGGTGGCTCACTGCTGGAACACTTAAAAACCATCGGTGAATGGGAAGGTGATGATTTAGAAAAATGTCTTGAATTAGTTTATAGTACTCGTCGCAAGGCCAAATTTGATTACGAAAATCCCTTTGAATAATGTACCTATTAGATACAAATCACTGTAGTCAAGCAATACTTGGTAATGCTAATGTAATTCATCGTCTTGTAGAACTGGAAAATTCAGTTATTACAACCTGCGCCATTGTTCAGGGCGAACTTATAGACATGGCAGAACGTTCTCAACGTAAAGAAAGTAACTTAGCTCTAATTCGCCGTTTTATAACAGGTATATACATATATAATATTGATGGATTTACTGCTAATATCTACGGAGAACTCAAAGCCAGTTTATTTCACGAATTTGCACCAAAAGAGAAAAGCAAGCGCAGAAAAACAAAAATCACTGATCTAGGTTTTGATGAGAATGATCTTTGGATTGCAGCAGTAGCCTTACAACATGATCTTATCCTTGTCTCAGCCGACAGCGACTTTCAGAGAATTGACGCAGTCAGAGAATTATCTACGGAATCATGGCTGTAAAGCCTATTCCTTTTTACCCGAACCCCCAACCCCTAGCCCTGTTCTCTAGCTTTAAAAGTAAGTTCAGAAATCAAATATGATTCCTATATAAGTGAGTGTCAAAGAAAAACGTTTTAATTCCAGCCAAAATTCTAATTTCTAATTCCCACAATCATGAATACCAGCATCAACCTATTCACACCAGTTCAATTGGGGTGTTACTCTCTACCTAACCGGATTGTTATGTCGGCTATGACTCGGTTACGGGCGATTGACAATATCCCAAATTCCCTGATGGCAACATATTATTCTCAACGAGCTAGTGCAGGGTTAATTATGACTGAATGTACAGCCATTTCACCCCTGAGCTTGGGATATATTAATTGTCCGGGAATTTACACCGCCACACAAATCGCTGGATGGCGTTTGGTGACAAATGCAGTGCATCAACAAGGGGGACGGATATTTTTACAACTATGGCATTCTGGAAGAATTGGTCATCCGGCTTTGTTAGGGGGAGAATTACCAGTAGCACCAAGTGCGATCGCTGGTGTGGGTTCGCTCCATACTCCCATAGGTAAAGTACCTTTAGAAACACCTCGTGCTTTGGAAATCGGAGAAATTGCGGAAATTGTCGAACAGTTTCACCAAGCGTCAGTTAATGCGTTAGCGGCTGGCTTTGATGGTGTGGAATTACACGGTGCATTTGGCTATCTCATTGACCAATTTATACAAGATGGTTCAAATCAGCGTACTGATGAATATGGTGGTTCATTGGAGAATCGTAGCCGCTTTTTATTGGAAGTGGTGGAAGCTGTCACCAGTGTTTGGGGAGGCGATCGCGTCGGAATTAAACTTTCTCCCAGTAATACCTTCTACGGGATGTATGACTCAAATCCCAAAGAAACATTTAGTTACATGGTGAATGCTCTCAACCCCTTCGGTTTAGCTTATATCCATCTAATGGAAGCTAATGAAGTGGATTTATCAACTCGTGCAGTCATGAATCCTGTAATACCACATTTCCGCCAAATTTATCAAGGCACATTAATCACCAATGGCGGTTATAATCACCAAACAGGAAATGAGATTCTCGCTAAAGGCGATGCAGATTTAGTATCTTTTGGCACGCTATTCATTGCTAATCCTGACTTACCAAAAAGATTCCAAATTAATGCTCAATTCAATAACCCAGATGGCAGCAAAATTTACGGGTCAGGTGCTGAAGGATACACAGATTATCCATTTTTAGTCAATAGTTAGGGACTGCCAGATACAAAAATATGCAAAATGTAGCTATCCTCTACTACTTCCCTTAACTTTCGGCAGATTCGATGTTTATAAGGTACAGCAAGAAAGAGAAAAAAGTAATGAGTAATACCAATTCAAAATTCAAAATTCAAAATTCAAAATTAAGAAAGTGAGACTCAGCTTACCTTTTAGCGTTTCCATCTGTATCAAGTTTTTTGTGAATTGGTGTAATGAGTAATGAGTAATGAGTAAGAAATTTACTTATTACTCATTACTTAATACTCATGGTGTACCTCACTTACTTAAAAAGTGCTGTAATATACAACCTTGCGTCAGTTCCCGAAAAACTAACTATTAGGACTTACGCAACTGGCATATTTTTGATGTAGGATGTGTGACGCTGCAAAAATATGTGAACGTAGTCATGAGACTTATAGCGTCACGCATCAATGATCAATTGTGACACTTGCGTAAGCCCTGACTATAACAAGTACTTCTCTATTCTGGCGCACCCTATTAGCCTGTAAATTCGGAATAATTTATTTTCTCGTGTTTCGTGAAAGCATCCAATTAATAGTAAGCTAATATTCTTGACCAAAATTTGAGACACTTTTAGTGTGTGCGTCAAGTAACATTAATTAAATCCATCTATAGAAGATGCAATTTCAGGGCTGGAAAAGTTTTTTACTTACGATTTTATTAATGATTATTGGTGCGATTAGTTATAGCACCAATACAGATACAGCATCGGCTAAAGAACTAGATGTCTCAACTTGTGAAGATGAGTTAGAGAAAACACAACAATTTTTGCTATATTCAGAAAATAATCATGCAATCTGTCACCAGGGTGATTTAGGCAAAGTGGACTTAAACTTGGTGACAGCACAACCGTTAATTGTGCAAACAATTCCTACAGAAATAGAAAATTCCAGAGAGCAACCTGATTCTACACCTGGCTCAGATACCAATATTATTCCACAGAGGAATGAAGCACCGCAATTAGAAACTCAGCCTAATAACTTTCCTCAAACAACGCCACAGCCAATAGAACAATTATTAGAATTACCTGCCAAAAAGAACCAAGAAAGATTAGAAAGAATAGAGAGATTGAGGCGGCGATTAAGAGAGATAAAACAGTCAAATCCTGAGTCTGATACCTATCAGGAATTGGGACTAAGGGTGCGTCAAATACCTTTACCAAATTCACCACTAGAACAACCTCAACCACCACAGACGGAACGTACTGTACCTAAATTTAAACCCATAGGTTCTCTACAAGCACGTATTGGTTATTTTCATACAACTAACATCTTTTCATCTGAAAATGTCCCAGTAGAAGATGGGTTGTTATTTTATGGACTCAGACTAAGTTCCGCTTATTTTCCCTTGGGTTCTAAGACTTATTTAAATGGTTCAATTGATGGTAATTTAATTCGTTATGTAGACCAATCAAAGTTTAATTATAACCAAATGAGGTTTAATTTAGGTATTTATCAACAGTTATCACGGAGAATGTTTGGTGAAATCAGTTGGAGTAATCAACAATTATTTTATGCTAACAGTAGCGACACATTTACATCTGGCGATCGCTTCTTAAATGAACAATCTTTTAAGGTATCTTTGGGAAGAAGAGATCCGCTAAATCAAAAATTAATGCTAGATAGTTTTTATGAATTTAGTTGGAACTTAGCCGATCCAGAAAGCCGGAGTCGGATAGTAAATTATTTTTGGTTATCTTTGAACTATCAACTACAAGAACCTCTGAATGTAGGTTTAAATTACCAATTGAGTTTATCAGATTTTACACAACGCGATCGCCATGACCAATCACATCGATTATTTGCCAACTTAACTTATCGTTTATCAAAGTCAACTAGAGTGAATATGCAAACTGGTTTTAGTTTTGGTGATTCCACCGCCAGGAACATTGATTTTGATAGCTGGTTTTTTAGTGTCAATTACAACTGGGTTTTGGGTGAATTTTAAAAATAGCTGAGGCAGGGGATAGGGGGCAGGGGAGCAGGGGGCAGGGAGCAGGGAGCAGGGGAGCAGGGGGCAGGGGGAGACAAGGGAGACAGGGGGGACAAGGGAGACAAGGGAGAAATATTTACCCCAATGCTCCAAAATTCCTTAATTTTGAATTTTGAATTTTGAATTTTGAATTGATACGCCCCATGCCCATCAACTAATAACTAATCCAATCACTCCAACTCCCAGCGTAAAGTTTACCTGTATGAATGCCAGCTAACTCTAAAGACAGCAAATTTACACAGGCTGTAACACCAGAGCCGCAATAAACTAAAATTTCTTCAGAGGTTTCGAGTTGTTCCCAACGTTTTTGGTGTGCTGGAAGTGGAATTAAATAGCCAGAAGCATCTGTGAGTTCCATCCAAGGATAATTGACTGCACCGGGAATATGACCAGCAATTTTATCAGTGGGTTCTCTTTCGCCACGATAGCGATCGCCCTCTCTTGAATCTACCAAAACAACTTGCGGTAAATCTTTACGATGTTTAACAACTTCCACATCTACCAGCAATTCTGTTTGTAATTGTGGTATAAAATGAGCTTTTCGAGGTGGCGGAATCATATCTGTGACAGGATAGCCAGCTTTTTCCCATTGGCTAAACCCCCCATCTAAAACAGCTACTTGATTATGACCAAAATAGCGTAACAACCACCAAAGACGGGATGCAAAAGCCAAACGAGAGTCATCATAAGCGACAACCAAAGTTTTTTGAGACTCGATGCCCATTGCAGCTAATTTCTCAGCTAGTTCATCCGGTGGTGGTAGAGGATGTCTCCCACCATGTTCACCCACAGGACTAGAAAGATCCAGATTTAAATCTAAATAGTAAGCTCCCTCAATATGACTGGCTTGGTACTGCTTTTGTCCTAGTTGTGGTTCAGCCAAAGAAAAGCGACAATCTACAATTACAACCTGCGGATCATGCAAGTGTTCCAGTAACCAGTCCGATGAAACAACAAATTGAGTGTTAGTCATTATTTATAATCCCCCTACTTCCTCATCTCCCCTGTCTCCCCTGTCTCCCTTGTCTCCCCTGCTCCCCTGCTCCCCTGCTTGCCTGCCCCCCTGCTCCCCTACCCCCCTGCTCCCCTGCCCCCTGCTCCCCTGCCCCCCTCCTAATCCCCATGTCAGACATAGAGAATAATTTTACACCCCAATTAACAGCAGATGGCTCTTTGACTTTTTTTTCCCAAGAGTTTGGGGAAGCTTTTCATAGTCATTTTGGGGCGAAGCAGGAAAGCTTTTTCAAATTTGCCAGTCCTACACAACTAAGTAAAATTGCCAAAAAACCAGCTTTGCGTTTATTAGATATTTGTTATGGTCTAGGATACAACACCGCCGCCGCATTACAGACCATTTGGGCAGTAAATCCCAGTTGCTATGTTGAATTGATTGGTTTAGAACTAAATCCATCTGTACCACAAGCAGCAATTGCCCATCATTTATTAGATAACTGGAATTATGATTACACGCACATTTTGACCAAGTTAGCTTTTGATCAACAGGTAGAAACAGATCAACTTCAAGCAACATTATTAATTGGTGATGCTAGAGACTCAATTAGGCGAGTCAATCAGTCAGGTTTTCAAGCAGATGCCATTTTTTTAGACCCATTTTCACCACCTCAGTGTCCTCAACTATGGACTGTGGAATTTATTCAACAAGTAGCCCTGTGTTTACACGTAGATGGAATGCTTGCTACTTATTCTTGTGCTGCCTCTGTACGTAGAGCTTTGTTGTTAGCTGGATTACAAATAGGCTCAACTCCCCCAGTCGGGAGGCGATCGCCTGGTACAGTTGCCGCCCATCCTCAAAGTCTTGCATCAGAGCCAAATTTAGCACTTCCCCCCCTCTCCCTAGCAGAGAAAGAACATCTCCTTACCCGTGCTGCTATTCCCTACCGCGACCCAGACTTAAGTGATTCTGCTTGTGTGATCTTGCAACGACGACAACAAGAGCAACAAACTAGCTTACTAGAACCTACTTCCCGTTGGCGAAAACGGTGGTCATAGGGCATGGGCTAATCAATTCAAAATTCAAAATTCAAAATTAAAGAGTTTTACTCCCCCTTGTCTCCCCCTGCTCCCTGCTCCCTGCCCCCTGCCCCATGCCCTTGTGGAGTAGTTAACTAGTGGAAATATGTCAAATTTTTAACAAAAATTTTCTTTTTATTGCTATTGTAGTTATAAATTTAGTAATTTTCTGAATTGTCTGTATTGTAATATACAAAAAATCTTGTATATTGAGAGCAGATATTCATCTAACCAAATTTATGGATAAAAATACTGACTTCCTCACCCCAAAATAAAAACGCAAAACTCAACTTGCATCAATTTAGCAGGAGAGTCAAAAATCATTATTTTTGCTGACGTGACTATGATTAAAAATCTCAGTGAAACACCTGATTTAACATTGGCACAGATTTATCATACTTGAATAAGAAGCAGGGAAAATAGATCAGCCAATTCTCAGGTTTCTTGCACAAAATAAATTAACTGATGGGTCTTGCTTAAACAAGTATTCTGATAGGATGCAGGCCAAGCGGAGAATTAGCAGTTGTATAAAGTTAAATACTGAGGTCTTTTTGAAGTCGGGACGCTGTTAAGTTTTTTATTGAAGATTGGGGTGCTTCTGTGATTAAAAGGAGTGGTGAATACACAGGCTCTACTGAACAGAATATGAGTGGCTCTCAACCCTTAAGCCAACTCAACAAGATTAGTTCAGATCACGACCCAGGATTGCAAGAAGTAGAAGATTATTCCTTGGATTTATCTAAAGAAGATTTTATGATTACAGAAAGCCAAAAAGCAACTTCTTGGCTGGAACCTGAACTGAGTTCGGGTTATGAACGTTTAATTTCCAAAAAAATACAAAATACAACTTCCCAAATTAAGAGCTTTGATTCCGAACCGCCAAAAGTCCTCGTAGTTGACGATCATAGTGCTAGTAGAATAACTGCGGTGGCACTGTTGGCAATGGAAGGATATACCGTGATTGAGGCGGATAGTGGTTTTATTGCGGTAGAACTGGTTAAGCAACAACAACCAGATTTGATTTTACTAGATGTGATGATGCCGGGGATGGATGGGTTTGAGGTGTGTCAATTACTCAAACAAGATGAAGATACTAGACTAATTCCCGTAATTTTCATTACAGCTTTAAATGATAGGCGATCGCGCATCCAAGGCATTGAAGTAGGAGCAGATGACTTTTTAACCAAACCCTTCGACCGAGTAGAACTAGTAGCCCGTGTTAAATCTCTCGTGCGCCAAAAGCGTTTAAATGAAGATTTAGACCATGCAGAACAAGCACTGTTTTCTATAGCTAGGGCAGTTGAAAGTCGTGATCCTAATACTGGCGACCACTGTGAACGACTAGTCAAGTTAGTTCAAGCCTTTGGCGAATATCTTAATCTCTCACGCTCTCAAATTCGAGACTTAAGTTGGGGCGGTTATCTGCACGATATCGGCAAAGTCGGTATTCCCGATGCAGTTTTGCTCAAGCAAGGCAAACTCACCCCAGAAGATTGGGCAATTATGAAGCAACACGTTTTAATCGGGGAAAAGATTTGTCAACCCCTACGTAGTATGCAGGGTGTAATTCCGATTATTCGCCATCATCATGAACGCTGGGACGGTTCAGGTTATCCTGATGGACTAAAGGGAGATGAAATTCCCTACATTGCCCAAGTATTTCAGGTCATTGATATTTATGATGCTTTAACTAGCGAACGTCCTTACAAAAAAGCTTTTACCGCAGAAGAAGCATTATGTATCATGCTAGATGAAACTGAATCTGGTTGGCGCAACCCCAAACTTATGCAGCAGTTTGCTGAATTTATTCTTTCTCATCAATAATCAATAAATTTTTACTCAACACTGATTTAATTGTTGCTTCCCATAGTTACTGCATGAATTAGCTGGTATGATTTGAGCCTGAATCTCACAGTACTAAGTACAACAGCGAAATTTAATTGTAGATAAGAGCTAATTATGGTAGTTGTAGCAATATTAGCCGCAGGACGTGGCACTAGAATGAAATCTAGTTTACCCAAGGTGTTACATTCACTGGGTGGGCGGACAATGGTGGAAAGAGTTTTGGCTAGTGCAGAACCTCTTGTACCATCACGGCAGATGGTAATTGTAGGGTATCAGGGAGAGGAAGTCAAAGCAGCTATGCAGTTGCCTGGATTAGAATTTGTGGAGCAAACTGTACAGCTAGGAACAGGCCACGCCATTCAACAATTATTACCGCATCTTGAAGGCTATACCGGAGATTTACTGATACTGAATGGGGATGTACCACTTTTACGTACCGAAACCCTAGAAAAGTTATTACAAACTCACCAAACTCATCAAAACGCTGCTACTATCCTTACATCTCACCTAGCTAATCCTAAAGGCTATGGGCGGATTTTTTGTGATAGTAACAACTTTGTAGAACAAATCATTGAAGATAAAGACTGTACTGCTCTACAAAGACAAAATCAACGGATTAATGCGGGAATTTATTGTTTTCGTTGGACAAATTTAGCGAAGGTTTTACCTCATTTACAAGCGAATAATGCTCAAAAAGAATACTATCTTACCGATGCTGTTACCCAAGTTGGTCAAGTAATGGCTGTCGATGTAGAAGATGAGCAAGAAATTTTGGGTATTAACGATCGCCTACAATTAGCTACAGCGTCCGAAATCTTACAACGACGCATCAAGGAAAAATGGATGCTGGCTGGTGTCACTTTATTAGACCCCAATAGTATTACTATTGATGACACCGTAGAATTACAGCCTGATGTGATTATTGAACCGCAAACCCACTTACGGGGAAATACGGTGATTCAGTCCGGGAGTCGCATCGGGCCAGGTAGTTTAATTGAAAATAGTCAATTGGGTGAAAATGTCACAGTACTTTATTCCGTAGTTACAGATAGTATTATCCAGACAGGAACAAAAATCGGCCCTTATGCCCATTTACGTGGTCATGCACAAGTGGGTAATAATTGCCGTATCGGTAATTTCGTAGAATTGAAAAATACCCAATTAGGCGATCGCACCAATGTAGCCCATTTATCTTATTTAGGTGATACAACGGCTGGTAATCAAGTAAATGTCGGTGCAGGGACAATTACCGCCAACTATGACGGTGAGAGAAAACACCGCACCACAATAGGCGATCGCACTAAAACAGGTTCTAACAGTGTATTAGTAGCTCCTGTCACCTTGGGCAATGATGTCTATGTAGCTGCCGGTTCTACAATTACCGAAGATGTACCTGATGATAGCTTAGTAATTGCACGTAGTCGTCAAGTAATTAAGCGCGGTTGGCGCAAGCAAAAGAATGATGGTTAATTGTTGACTGATTTAACTCCCTTGTCTCCCTTGTCTCCCTTGTCTCCCTTGTCTTTTCCACTTCTGAAAAATCCCCAGTCCCCAATCCCCAATCCCTCTAAACCGTACAACCAACCTCAGTCCCGTCAGGCAATTCTAAAGTGTCGCCAATCTTCTCTCCGTCGTGGAAGGCGGCGAGAATGACTTGGCTAGTTTTACCCCAAGCGATCGTACCACTAGCATCTAATGCGATCGCGCCAAAATCTCTTTTGTTCTCGTGTGCTTCCGCAAAAGATTTTTTCATTGCTGCTTTGAGGGACATCCCATCGGTGACGCGGATGACAATCTTGGGGGCTAAACATTCATCAATAATGTCTTCACCAATACCCGTACAACTAACGGCAGCATAACTAGTAGCATAATTGCCCGCCGGCATAGCTGAATCACTGACCCGGCCAATACGTTCAAACCCTTTACCACCTGTAGAAGTACCACTTGCTAGCTTGCCGTAGGCATCTAGTACCACTACCCCAATCGTACCCCGTCCAGCATTACTAGTTTCTAAAATTTCTGGTTCTGCAACTACTCCCGCCATCGTGCGTTTAAAGTTGTCTTGACGCTCCTGAATCCATTCTTGCAAACGCAATTCTGTCAGAGCATTATAACTAGGCACTTGTAATTCTCTAGCTAATTCTGCCGCACCATAATCTGAAAGTACCCGGTCTGGGGAACTTTGGAGAAATTGTGCCAAATTAATCGGATTTTTCACCCGTGAAACATTAATTACCCCACTGAACTTTCCTGATGCTCCATCCATCATGGAAGCACTCATGCGAATTTGACCATCAGATTGTAGTACTGAACCAGTACCAGCATTAAAGCGCGGTTCATCTTCTAATAGTTGACAACCCCGCACCACTGCTACAGAAGCGTCAACTCCGGTTAATAACAGGGCGTATACTTCCTCTACTATGGCATGAAGCGATCGCCTAACTGCTTCCAACCCCCCTTTACCGTGGAGAGAACTACCTGCTCCTCCATGAATAATTAATTTAGGTTGCACCTGTGATTTCATTTATGCCCCTGCGCTATTAAAGTCTAAATTATGGTTGATTTGAGCAAATAGGGGTTGAATATTGGGTACTCCAGATGACTCAATCCCCACTCCCCCTTATGTTTTCGCATCAGAACGACGACGGCGGCAACGTTCTGAGCAATATTTCACCTCATCCCAGCAATCTTCCCATTTTTTCCGCCAAGCAAAGGGACGTTGACACACCGGACAGATTTTTGTGGGTAAGTCAGATTTAGAACGATTACGTCCCATATAGATCCCGTAGAAAGTTAAGTTAGATTCTGAAAACAGATGAAAGACAATTATAAACAGATAGATACCAAAGAAAGATACTTTTGGCAAGAAAATCCAGGCTGCCTCTTTCTAGGAAGTGGTATTAATTTGTGCTAAATTCACAAATCAATACTAAAAATACGTTTGAAAATTATGCCTATGAAATTTATAAATAAAAAAACTGCTATGTCAGATTACTCACATAGCAGTTATAAATTAACTTAGCAAAAGTCTATTTATCCTTTTACGGTCTTATTTTCTAAACGTTTAAACACTGAATTAACACCAAAAGCACCTATTGCTAATAAACCTAACATTGCATTGGGTTCAGGAATACTTTGGTTTGCTACTCTATAAGTATGGTTATCTGTTTCAAAAGCAATACCATTTGAACGCAGGACAACGCGATCAAATTTTTCACCTGACTCACCTACTAAATTAATAAATAAATTAGACTTTCCACTAGTCTGATTACCATCAGCTGTAGCTGTTGGTACATTTGAGCCACTAAAACTATTTAACAACTGATTCCCATTGTAAATATCAATAAAGTTGTAAGTATCTAATGAGCCTGCATAGAAACCAAAGTAATCAATAGCTTCCTTAAAATCAATCATGACAGAACCAGTATTTCCAGCAACACTGGTATTTTTGGGAGCAATTGTTAGATATTTAGTAGTATTTCCAGCAGGTGAGGCATATTGACCAGATACACTACCTTGAACAATGTTAGTAGTAATACCAGAGTAGGTTGCAAAACCATTGGGGTCATTGGCTGTGCCATCATCAAAGGTGACAACTTGAGTATCAGAGTAGGTAGAAAACATCCCACTATTGACTGTCATAGTTACCGCACTAGCTGGATTTGCACTCATCACTAGAACAGTTGTTCCTAATAAAGCAAGAGATAGTTTTTGTAGCATGATGATAATGAAGCGTTAAATTAAAAATTGCATTAAACTAATTCTCATTTTTATTAAGGAAAAGAACTACGGTAAATCTACGAAAATACACTTAAAGTTTAGGTGAAGTTTTTTTCTCAATGCAGCTTAGTTGATTTTTGAAAATATAGTTAGTGGCGTGTCAAGCGTTAAATGTTGCAATAGATTTTGGATTAAAAACGCAGATAAACGCAGATAAACGCCGATGAAACAATTTTTTTATTGCAATATTTTAGTCGTGTCAGTGCAGTAGGGTGTGTTAGTGATAGCGCGCCTTTTCCCCAAAGCTTTAGGTGCGTTACGGCTTACGCCTAACACACCCTACAAGACTCATTTAATAGGTTTGTCTAAGCTTTGCTACAGGGTACTGTGGGTTATTCCGACTAATTCAAAAAGACTGTACCATCTTCTTGGATTCTGACTGTACCTTTATCTTGACCAACGTTAGTGGTTTCGTCTAATCTGACTTCTAACATTCCTTGGGTTGATGTTGGTTGTGGAATCACTTGAATTAGTCCCCCATCATTGCGGTAAAGTGTGAGTGTTACAGGTGCGTTTAAACCTTGTAGCATCACATTTGATTTACCTTCTAGCGATCGCGGTGGTGTATCGCCAATGACTTCATAAGTTACCTCAGCACCAGTATCATTCACCAACCGGATGTTAACTTGATTATTCACTAGAGCGATTTTAGCACTGGGTTGTTGCTGTTCTCTGGGAAGGGGAGGTTGAGTCACAGAAACCGGTGGGCGGGGGGGAATCATTTGTTCTGCATTGATACCCCGTGCTTGCAATTGTTGAGTAAAAGCGTTGGGGGGACATCCTTGGGGTACTACATTTCTAGAGTTGAAAGGTTCTTCGTAATAAATGCGCGGACAGGGATTAACCCCAGTGGTACGAGATTGCGGTGCTTCACCACCCATACCTTGTGGATATGGTGACTGAGTCACAGGGGGAGTGATTGGTGGTAAAAGTCCTTGCGCCGCTAATCTGCGAGTTAAGGCATTGGGTGGACATCCTTGAGGTACTAGAACGCGATTGTTATGAGGTTCTTCGTAGAAAATGCTAGGACAAGGATTCACTTTGGGAATCGGTTGTTGTGCTGATGCTGCTTGAGGAAGTACAGGTACACCGATAAGTAAACCTCCGCAGATAGCACCAAATATTTTTTGAGCAGATGTCTTCATAAGTTACTCCTAGTAGTAATTCGTAATTCGTAATTACGAAAGACCAATAAATTGATTGAATATGTAGTTAGAAAAATTCAAAATTAAATCTGATATATAAATACTAAAAATCAATAATTTAAATTTATGATCCACTATTTTCTATATCTAAGTTTAGGTTGAAAACTAAAAATATTTATTTTTTAAATTTTAAATTTTAAATTTATCTGGGGTGCAAGTAGTTGCGCCCCTTTTTGTGCTTAATTATTAGTTGAAATTCTAACTAAGCTTCTTCCCAAAGTTGGCGAACTTTACCCGGTAGCCAACTGGCAATTTCCTGTATTCTCTCTGAGGATAGTTCGTCTTTGGTGGCTGCAAACACAGCCTTAACAACTTGTTCCCGATCTACATTGGGAGGCATTCCACCTTCATTAGCTACTCGGAATAAAAAGCGATCGCTATCAATTTTGAAAATTCCAGGGCCTTGCCAGGGTGGACGAACCCGACTCAAAAACCCTACAAGGGGATTGGTATCATGCCACAAATCAGCAATTTCTAATTGTAGAGATTTATCATCAGTCACTTCTGCTGGCTCATGTAATTCTGCCTCAACGCGATCGGCTGCTTCTGTAGTCATCAAATCACGCATTACCCGAAAGACTACCTCTGTGATGTCTCTGGCATCATAAACATCTGATAAACCACTTCCTAATTTAACTTTTTCTAAAAACGGTATGTCTTTTTCTTGGATGGCAGTTGACATTGCAAACTCCAAAAATTACTTCATGATTACGTTATTTAGCAAAAAAAATATTAGTTATTTCGCAGCTAAATAATGCAACCCTTAGTAAATAAGTTAAACAATCAAAGTCATACAATTCATCTGCCACAAGAAACAAATCTTAATTAATAAATTAAGACTCAAGAGTGACTGGTAAAGTAACAATAAAGGTTGTACCCTGGCTTAAAGTACTTTCTACTTGAATTTGTCCGTGGTGATGTTCGACAATAGCTTGAGCGATCGCTAATCCCAATCCTGAGCCTGTAGCACTATCTGTAGTACGATGACCTGTTTTATGGGTGCGTGCAGGATCGACTCGATAAAAACGGTCGAATAATCGAGGTAAAGCCTCGGTGGGAATACCTACGCCAGTATCACTGACTCTAATTTGCAAACAAGGGAGACTGTTGTAACGAATCCTATCTATTCTGGCTAGTTCGACATTCACCTCACCACCTGCTGGGGTATATTGCAAAGCATTACCAATCAAGTTCGTGAATAAACGCGCTAATTGATCCCAGTTACCCCAGAGTGTAAACCAATTTTCTAACAATTCTGGGCTAATTTCGGAAGCGGAAGGGTCAATTAAATGTAAATTCAGCTTAATAGTTTTTTCTGTGGCTAGAAGTTGTTGTTCCTCTACTACCTCCATCAGCAAAGCATCTACAGGACAAGCTGTAAAGTCATCTTTGCTCATGCCACCGTCTTGACGTGCTAGGAACAATAAATCATTAACTAATCTACCCAAACGTTGTGTTAGTCGTTCTACTACCTTTAACTGTTGGCGATAATTTTGAGCAAGACTAGCCTCGGTTTGAGTTAACTCCAAATCACTTAATGCCACTTGCACATTAGTTTGAATGAGAGTGATGGGACTTCTCAACTCATGGGAAGCATCAGCCGTAAATTGTTTCAGCCTTTGGTAAGACTCACCGACGGGTTGCATTGCTTTACCGGAGAGAAACCACCCGCTAGCCGCTACAGACACCACCATTAACCCCGTACCCAAAGCCAAGTCAAAAATTAATTGCCGACTAGGTTTAGTGACTTCAAACCAAGGATGACTTACCCGCAGATATCCTAAAACTTGTCGTCCAATTTCTACCCGTTGGGTGACTTGCCGTAATAGAAGAGGGGAATTAGGAGATTCTCGGTTTTCCCATCTTTCTGGTTTAACTATGCGTACAGTTTCACCAGTGCGATCGCTATGTATGGGAATATTAAGAGGTTCAGAAAAAGTAGACCAAATTAATTCCCCTGTAGGACTAAACCACTCTAAATCAATGTGGTCATCTTCTACAGTCTCAGCATTATTACGGAAACTCGCTTCTACATTAATACGGAATGGTTCAAGCTCATTGTTGGCTCGTTCGATAACTAGCGATCGCTCGATTATTTCCACCACATGATTCAGGGTATCGTCAATCCGCTCTACTAAAGTATTACGGACATATAAATACACACCGCTAGCAAATAGTAAAAGTAATACCGCAGTTACAGCCGTGTACCAAATAGCCAGACGACGACGAGTAGCTTGGAACATTTGATTTACCTCAATTGAAAATCTCAGCCAATAATAATCCTGAGACTGTTCCGTTACAGATGAAACTTATTTTAGGGATTTCCACAAAATAAATTATCCAATTTACTCAGATCATATTTTCTGTATCTCCCCTGCTCACCAAAGCGATTGTCTATTTTTTTAGTTGGAAGTCCCTTAAAAGCGTAATAGCTGAGTTTCCCCATATCCCCTGAAGACTAAAAGCTAAATATGAACTAAAACAGTAAAAATACGGTTTGCTCTGAGGATGTCTTGAGTATAAATTCCTCTTGCGTCTGTGTTTTTTAGCAAAAATATTAAGGAATATTACAGTGGTTGCCAAACATAAACAAAAACATAGAATTATTAGCAATCTTGCTATTTTTCAAGTTAAATATATAAAGTATATTTACTTGAAATTCGGTACAACTTTAGTCACTTTAATAGGTTTAACCTTTGTTTCATTGCCATTAGCACAAGCATCAGATCCCGTCTTCGGTGATTCACATCTAAATTTATCTGCAACTAATAGTTATGACACTAGTACTGAAATTGATTCTGCATCAGATGCCAGTATAGAGGCTTTAGAGATTCCCTCATCTCTACCAGAAATGACTTTTGCTAATAAACTCGAAAGTCAAAATATGCAGACACCAGAATTTATTGATGTTGATACTGCACAAATTTTTTCTACTGATTCAACCACAGGAATAAGAGAAAACTTAGAACCCAATTTATTAACCTCAGATGCGGAATTACAGCCGCAACATCAAACTCAAATCATTGCACAAACAGACTCTTCTGAAGTTGTAGGCGACACCCTAGGAGACACGAATAAATTACGCCAAGAACTGTTAATTGAACCTATTGTGACAGTAGGTAAACGTTTCCGCTCTGCTCCTGGTTCATCTGCGGGTACTCCCTCCGCCTATGGTGCAAGTTTTCGTCAAGCCTATATAGGCGGTAGTTTAAGTTTCCCCC
>JBODRP010000027.1:0-32347 GCA_050633005.1 Trichormus sp.
GGCATTATACTTGCGCCAGAGGGTGGTGCTGGCTTCCCCCCAGAATTGGCTTTATTGGCTTTACCTGTGTTATTTGCACTGTTTTTTAGTGGAAATGATTCATCAAGTGCATCTGTGACTGAGTTTGCTCCTCAAATTACACCTACACTAATACCAACACCAACACCAGACGTTCCTGATAATCAATGTCCTCCAGGAACAATTCCCGTGGGTGGTGGAAATGTTGGGGAAATTAGATGTGATTTTCAAAACCCGCCACCAGATACCAAGACAGTAGTAGAACCTTCTGCATTGAAAGCGATCATTTTGCTAGCACTGATCTTTTGCTTAGTTAATTACAAAAAAAGGCGTAGACATCGGTTAAGCTAATTCGTAACGATGCTCCCGCCCCGCTATGCTAACGTAATTCGTAATTCGTAATACCGCTAGGCTATAAGTGCAGCTATGCCGCTAAATTTTTAATAAAAATCTCTCAGTCGTAAACTGAGAGATAAAACGTTTTTATTACTTTTCACACGAAATTTATCCCACTTCCATAGCATACCTATACTTTTGAAAATATGTATGCCAAAATGCCTATTGATAAGAGGCATTGGGCATTGGGCATTGGGGAGGCAGTGCGTTGCTTTGGTTTCCAAAGTTGTAGCAACTGCCGTCATTGGGTATTGGGCGTATCCATTCAAAATTTAAAATTCAATAGTTTTTCTGCCTCTGCTCCCCTGCCCCCTGCCCCCCTGCCCCTTGTCTTTCCTGTCTCCCCAACACCCAGTCCCCAATGACGTGGCTATCTTCACCAAAAGACTTAACTTTATTGCCAGATGAGGTTCATGTTTGGCGATTTCATCTGGATAGAACCCAATTAGAGCTAGAGTATTTAACTGCAACTCTATCTAGTGATGAACTGACTCGCGCTAACAGATTTTATTTTCCAGAGCATCGACAGCGTTTTATAGCAGGCCGGGGTATTCTCAGGAGGATATTAGGTGGTTATTTGAGAATTTTGCCGGAACAAGTCAAGTTTGACTATGAACCACGTGGTAAACCGTTGTTAGCAGAGGGTTTACAGCAAAGTGGCTTGTTGTTTAATTTGTCGCATTCTCACAATTTAGCTTTGTGTGCGGTGAATTATACTCGGCAAATAGGGGTAGATTTAGAGTCTTTGCGTGTGATGGATGATGTGGAAGCTTTGGCGCAAAGGTTTTTTTTATCACGAGAATATGATTTAATGCTATCGCTCCCTGAAGATCAAAAACAAAAAACCTTCTTTCGCTACTGGACTTGTAAAGAAGCGTATTTAAAAGCGACCGGTGACGGCATATCTCAACTAGAACAAATTGAAATAGCACTAACACCCACAGAACCAGCTAGGTTAGTTAAATTACCTACTTGGAGTCTAGTAGAGTTAGTGCCTGATAATAACTATGTTGCTGCTCTTGCCGTGGCGGGTTGTGGCTGGCAGTTAAAGTGTTGGCAGTATTAACCATCTAAGCCGCATTCCCGAATCAGCTGACTATAATTTTTAGTAACGACCACAATCGGCCGCATATTTGAGGTTAGCTCGATTTCCGGCTATGAATTGGTTGAAATTAACTATACCTAAGAACTGATAAAGTTTATCAACCACAGTCGGAAATATTTGTCCCATAGCTAGCATCAATTTTGCCACACCTTCCATAATCGGATTTTGATTGACAATAATTTCTGCTGGGTTGCCTTTAATGGCACGAGGATCAACAGTCATACCAGTATGAGAGACATATCCCGGACAAACTGCCGAGATATGAACACCACTACCTGCTAATTTTTGACGGACGGCATCAGTCCACATAATCAAACTTGCTTTACTAGCAGAGTAAATACTATTAAAAGCAATACCCTTTTTACCAGCCAGTGAAGCAATGTTAACAATGCGGCCACTACCTCGTTCCATCATTTTGGGGAGTAATAAACGAGTTAATTCCATAGTAGCCAAGAGGTTAGTGTTGAAGACAGAATGAATTTCCGCGAGAGAATAATTGGCGATCGCACTAATAATATCTCTGCCACCATTGTTGACTAAAATATCAACGGGGCCGACAGTTGAGTGAACCTGTTTGGTGAAAGATCCAAACTCCCTTACCTTAGTGATATCAAAAGGAATGGCGTTAGCTCTACCACCTGCTGCATTGACTGCATTACAAGTCTGCTCTAATTCTGAACGGGAACGCGAAACACAAACCACAGTGGCTTGCTCGTTAGCTAAAGCACGAGCGATATCCACACCTAGACCGCGTGAGGCAACGGTCAACAGCACTGTCTTACCTGTGAGAGTTGTCATTGTAACCTGCTATTACCTGTATTCTGATCGGCAGGATTCACGCATTATCAATTTGGTAAATTCTGTGTAGCCTCATTCAGACTACAGACAGACCAAACCTTCAAACTCACCCATCCGCAACTAAATGCGATAAAGACAGCTACAGTTTAGACTTGTAGATTGCACTTTTTGGTAGAAAATTGGCTTATAACAGTGTTAATCGCCTTCCGTTGCAGAACAGGCATAAAGTCAAGGATTTGTTCAATGAGGTTCAACTTTACATCAACTTCATTTATAGCACTTATTTTGTGAAGCTAGTGTTAATAGCAAACTTATTTAAAGGGACTGGGGAATGGGGAATGGAAATCCTCATAAGAAAAACCCAGCTTCTTAACAAAACTGGGTCATGGACGCATAAAACTTAATTTTTTGTAACATCTTTGCGTACCTTTGCGTTTACCTTTGCGCTCCTCTGCGTTTAAACTCCTCTAACCCAGAGTCAAAAAACCACTCTGAAGTAAATACGCAATGTAGGTCATGAACAACTTAGAATCAATTGGCGGACAGTTAACACCACTACCAGCCAAAGCCTTAACAGTTGCTTCACAACTAATGTGAGGTCTTCTAGCTTTTAAGTACAAATCAGGAATAGTTAATTGCTCATCAGACCAACGCTCTAGAAGAAAAGGACGCAAAGTATACAAAGGATTATCTGTAGAGGTTGCACTTTCAATTAACTTAGCTTGCCATTCTTCATAGGGAAGGATGTTAATGTCATAACCGAAAGAGCGTACCCAATCAACTAAAAGATTCAAGCCTACGGGTTCGGGATGTTGTAAGTGGAAAGCTTCACCGATCGCATCTTTTTGCATAGATAGATGTACGATCGCTTTACTAACATAATCCACAGGGGACATATCCAGCATATATTCCACTTCGGGGAAATATCCCATTTGTAGACAACCCTTCACCATCAAATTGATAAAGTCGTGGGTGTTACCGATACCTGTTTCGCTATCAGCAGCGATGAGGGGGGGTCTATGAATGGTAACAGGTAAACCGCGATCGCTCGCAATCTTCACTAACTTTTCTGCTACCCACTTAGTTTGGGAATAACCCAAATAAATTCCTTCCCAGTGGCTAAAATCATCATCTTCCTTCACAACCTTACCAGCATAGAAAGGAGCTTCAAACACCGCCACACTAGAAACATAATGCACAGGCTTCACTTTCACCTGACAAGCCAAGCGCAAAACTTCTTGAGTTCCCAAAACGTTAGCAGCCTTCAGTGCTGAGTAAGGGAAGACATAATTTAACAATGCACCACTATGGTAAATAGTGTCAATTTCTGCTGCTAAAGTTTGGAACTGAGTAGAACTTAAACCCAACAAAGGTTCAGATAAATCACCAATGACAGGAATAACTCTAGACTTGCTCCCATCCTCACAAATACCATAGCGTTCTAAATTCTTTTGCAGCTTGCTATCACCTTCATCCAAATTAGCTGCACGCACCAAACAATAAATATCAGCTTTGGTTTGTTTGAGCAATTCCCGAATAATAAAAGCACCTAAAAAGCCGGTTGCACCAGTTAAAAATACCTTCTTAGGTTGAGTGATAGGTAAAGCAACAGGAATAGCACCACCAGGATGAATAGTAGGATCAAGAACAGCTTCAGCCTGTAAATCCAAAATAGGGGTATCAGAGAGGCTAGAAGTATTTGTTGAACGAGTAACACCTGTATCTTGTACCTCTACTCCTTCTGCCAATTCTTCAGCTAAACGCTGAGATAAAGATTCAATTGTAGGATAGTGCCACAACAACAAAGGTGATGGTTGAAACCCCAATAATTTTTCTAATTGACTAACCATAGTCATAGCTTGAGCAGAATCCAAACCATAACTTTCTAAATTCACACTGGGGTCAATTTCATCAGCTTCTACTCCTAGAACTTCAGCCAGATGAGCAACCATCCAAGCTTGAATTTCGGCAGCACTATAAGATTGTTTTACAGTCATTTCAAAATCTCCAATAATTTTCTACGCGTCCCTTACACCCCTATACCCCTATACCCCTACACCCCTATTTATTAACAACGCACTGGTCGATATTGCATATAGAAATCAGGGATTTGCATTCCTTGCAATTTCAAACTTTGAATGCGATATAAAAATGCTGCTCCTGTCATTATGTGATCA
This sequence comes from Trichormus sp., assembly GCA_050633005.1. Taxonomy (GTDB): domain Bacteria; phylum Cyanobacteriota; class Cyanobacteriia; order Cyanobacteriales; family Nostocaceae; genus Trichormus. Next base: position 4,495 of record JBODRP010000027.1, read on the forward strand.
GCCACATCAACAACATGGCGATTCTGTGCTTCCTCTAAATAAGAACTACGCACCCAGTCATTAAAACTTCCCATTGCTGGGCCGCACCAAATTTGATAATCAACTTCTCTACCTTGTTCCGCCGCAGTAGACCAACGAGAGGACAATCCTAAATACCATCTAAAAATTAAAGCCATTTTCAGTTTAGGATTATTAACTGCCTTGCCTAATTTTTCAGGACTTTTTTGTGATAAATAAGCCGCAGTTCCTTCCCAAACTTCAGCAATAGTTTTACGGAAAACTTGTTTTTCTAACTTATCCCTTTCTGCCAAAGGAATTTCTTCAATTGAGTTATAAGTGCGGTACAATTCATACAATTTTTGGGCGCGCATCGGGAACATTGTCCCCCGTTTTAGTACTTGTACTTTCACACCCATTTCAAACATATCGCCGGCGGGGGCCATAGTAACATCAGCCATTTCTGCTTGTGCTAATAGTTTTTTGGTATGCTCACAAGCACCAGATTCTACACAAGCTTGATTAACTGAACCAGTCACCACATAAGCAGCACCCATCATAAAAGCTGCTAATGCTGATTCTGGGGTAGCAATTCCACCGGCTGCACCAATTCTAATTGGTTGAGGATAATGATATTGAGCTTGAATTTCATCCCTTAAAGCAATTAGTGAAGGCAGCAAACAAACTAGAGGACGATTATCAGTATGTCCGCCAGAATCAGCTTCTACAGTAATATCATCAGCCATTGGGACTTTCGCCGCCAATTTAGCTTGCAACTCAGTAATTAACTCTTGTTCCAGCAATTCTTTTAAAATTCTGGGTGGTGCTGGCTGCATAAATTTACTCGCTACTTCCCGGCGAGAAATTTTGGCAATGACTTTATTTTTAATTTCAATTTGATTGGCATCATTTAAACTTAGTCCCGCAACTCGGTAATAAACAATGTTGGGAGTTAAATCTAAAAATGCTGACGCTTCTACAATTCTCACGCCATATTTTAAATATAAATCCACAGCCCGGCGTTCTACTGCCATATCATTGGGACTGTGAATTAAATTAAATGCGTAAGGACTATGAGGTAAAGCTTGTTGAATTTTATGAATCGCTGCTTCTATTCTGTCAGGAGTTAAACCACCTGCACCAAAGGAACTCAAAATTTTATCTCTACCTAATGCAATGACCATTTCTTCGGAAGCAATACCCGCAGCCATTGCACCAGTCATGTAAGCATATTTTACCCCATAAGTAGAGAGAAAACTAGGGTCGCCTAATTGTTGATTGGTGATAGGTGCAATTGATGTTAATAGCTCTAATTGACTTAATACGCCATGTTCCGATGGTGCTAAATAACCATCATTAGTTACACCGACTTTACCCGCAGCTTTGACAATGTAACAAGGTTTATCTAAAGCCAGTAATTTCTTTTTGATATCTGTTTTTTCAAAAGCTACACAATCTAAAGAACCTTTCCAGATGAGATTGTGATTGTAGGTATGGGTAGAAAATCCCAGACCATTATCATGTTTATTTATAGGTGTATCCACAGTGGTCACAGTCGTTCCCTCGCACGATTTGCAATGAATTTATTTTTGGTTTGTAGTAAGGACTTCAGTCTTTATAACATCAGGATTAAAGTCCTTACTACGAACTTTAATTACTTAGCTTCTTCATTCAATAAGTCTTCAGCACAGGCCATTTGTAATTGAATTATTTCACGCAATTGTTTACTAAAATCCTGCCTAGCTTTTAAGAAATCTGTGTGATTTTTAGTTATTCGTGCATTGTTTGCGTTCAGTTTTTGATACTGAACTCTGTTTAATTCCAACATATTGATGATGGTGGTGAATACTTCGTCAGTTTCAGGTGAATAAAAAACTCTTTGAGGCGTTGCCGAGTCAGAAGTAGTTGACTCAGAAAATTGTACTTCTTCTTCAGTTTTCAAATCGTGTTCCATGATATTTTTCATGGAATCTTTTTCTGGCTCAACTATAGGGGTAGACGGAGTTTCACTATTAGTAATAGACTGGATAAAATTCAGTGAATTTATACCTAGAAAATCACCAATTACGGGTTGTTTTGGCTGTCGTTTTTGCGCTATAGCTGCAAAGAGTTGACGATTTTCGTCTGTGAGGATTTTCTCAGTAATTGAATCACCACCTAATGTAATAGTCCGCAGCATGGATTTATTTTGTTTGATGCTGGCTGTGACTGAACTGTAAAGTGGTGATAAGTCTAAACTCACCCGATGACTAACGAGTTTACCTAATGCTTTGACAATGGAACTATGATCATCCATGCCGCGACGGTTGAGGGAAACGGTGATGTGTTCTTTGTCTTCAAGAATTTTATCTATCCAACGAGAACAGACACTACCCGCACCAGCTTCGATAAAGATTTTTGTCCCGTCTTCGTAGACACGGTTAACTAATTTGGGAAAATCTAATTCTTGAGATAACCCTGTGGCAATGCTACGGGCAATTACTCCACTCTCTAGGGTGATAGTTTGATACTCAGCCGCCGAATAAAATACAATACCGGGTATTTCGTGACTCGGTAAAGTATTTAATTTTACTAACTCATCAAACTCCGATCGCATTGCTTGACAATGAATCACATGATCGAAGGGAGCAGAGAAAGCATTGCAGCCGATAGTTTTAATCACCCTCTGACAAGCCGCCGGATCACCTGCAATTAATACTTCTTCTGGGGTATTAATCTGTGTCAAATAAACACGTGGTTCATTTCTGATTGCATCCCGTACCTGTACAGGACTAGCCATCAGCACATAATTACCCCACAGATTATCCCCTAAAGCTGTGGTAGATTTTGGTAATCCCCAATACTCACGCACAGCATTTTTTGGGCCAGATAATCTGTCGCCAAATAAGGCTGATGAGTTGAAAGAACTACTACCCTCATAGAAATTACTCCACACCCCTTGAGCAACCATCATGCTGGTTTCACCCAAGCTATAGCCAAACACATATTTGGGTTGGACTTGGAAATCATCCCGGATGACTGTGGTGATGAGTCTGGTGAAGAACATTTCCGCTTCAAACATCGCTAGAGAGTCATCTAACAATTTTTTCTCTAGCTTCTCTAATTCTCTGGTGCTAAATTTGCTCAAACTGCGAGGAAACACCAGTCTTTCCACATCAGCTGCACGTTTGTAAATACTCTGGACAAAGGGGTTATCGTGCAGTTTGGGAAACAGTCGGAAAAGATTTCGTCCAATGCCCACATAGGAATTTACGGCAGCCGGATACACATAAGCTACCTCACCTTTTTTACCCAGAGGATTAGCTGTAAAGTAACTACCTACAGGAGTTTGCCAATCTATTCCCCTATCAAATGCGCCATTAATCCCTTTCCTGGCTGATTCAATTTCTCGGAGGAGTTCTTTTTTATTGCGTCCGGTAATTGATACAGCATATTGTGCTTGAGATTGCTGCTGATAGGTATTAAAAGCTTGACTAGCATTCTCAGATAAAGAATCATTCTCTTGAATACTCTTTTGCAAGCCGTCTAAAGCCGTCATCAGACTAGCACGGTCATCAGCCGCCACGGGGAACAAATAAAAGGGTGCTTGTTGTAAATACCGATTAGGACGCTCTTGTTCTTTGACTTCTTCCGACAAAATCACATGAGCATAACTACCATCAGAACCCATCCCATTAATTGCGGCGATACGTCGTGGGGCGTTCTTACTGAGAAACCAAGGTCTAGATTCTGTCGCCACATAGAAAGGACTACCTTCAAAGGCTTCGGGAGTCTTCACACCAGACCAGTTAGGGGTGGCTGGAATGTATCTGTAATAAAGACACAGAGCAGTTTTAATTAAACTAGCAATCCCAGAGGCTACAAAAGTATGTCCGATATTGGCTTTCACACTACCAATGGCACAGTGCAAACCATTTCCTACCGATGGATAAGCTTGGATTAAACCTGCAATTTCCGCTTCGTCTTCTTGAGGAATCCCACTAGCACAAACTTCTACATAGTTCACTTGGTCAGGTTCGATACCTGCGGTTTTGAGAGCTTGTTGACAACCTTGATGGAGATTTGAGTGAGATTGACCAATACTAACAGCATCAATGACAGCATAAATGCGATCGCTATTTTCTAATGCTTGCTCATGACGCTTGAGAACTACAACCCCCGCACCTTCTCCTGGTGTCCAACCATTGGCTTTTTGATCGTAGCTAAGAGTATTAGCACCAGTGTTAATTTTAGCTGATTTGCTGCGTAATAATACGCTCTCCACACCACCAGCTAAATCCACCGCACCGACAACTACCGCGTCTACTTCTTCTGTCATCAGTAGCATTTGCGCCACTTCCAAAGCCTTAAATGCGGAAGTTTCTACAGCCGTAAGAGTAAAAGAAGGCCCGGTAAAATTCCACAACGAAGAAATTCGATTAGCTGTGATATTACCGATGTAGCTTAAATACTCACTAACCTCCACTTGATGGTGAACGCTATCTTTAACGATAGTTTCTAGTTGGGCGATTTTGTCTTGAGGTAAGGTAATTTCCGCCGCATTCAGGCCGTCTTTAACTTGCCAAGATGAATCCCAGCGTTGTTGTAGTTGGTGTACAGATAACTCGGTTTCTGTGGCGATAATAACCGCTACATTACCCCCCTCTGGAATCTTCGCATCTTTCAGGGCGCGATCGGCCACTGTCAGTAATAGCAGTTGTTGAGGGTTGAGCTTTTCAACTTCATTAGGAGGAATTTTATAAGTCAGGGTATCAATATCAAACTCTTTGATATATGCCCCTACAGGTGCTTTACCTGTTAATAAACCATATTTTTGTAGTAATTCCTGTTGTGCTTCTATGCCGTACCATCTCTTTGGCGGTAGGGAGATGAAATGCTGTTTACCGTCATAGATACTGCGTTCAAAACTATCTAAACTATTGCATTCACCGAAGAAAGCATCCATGCCTACAATAGCGAGTTTGCCCGTATTGTTATTTTCTTGTTCAAACATCTCTTTGCTATTACCTGTGAGCGTCCAATTTACCGATAACTAAGTTTGTAGTAAGAACTTCAGTGCTTAAGAGACTCCAAAAGGTAGGGTGCGTCAGTCTGAGAAAACCTCAACATATAAAAAATTACCTATACTGACGCACCATACTAACTCGTGAATTTGGAATAGTTTATTGTTTGAGGTTCTCTAAATCCTAGCTACAGATAATTCTTCCCCTGCCCCCTGCCCCCTGCATCTGTAGCTTTATTTTGGAGAATCGGTATAACAAAGGGCTAAAGCCCTTACTACGAACTTCTTATTTCTCTAGAATCAGATGGGAGTTTGTACCACCAAAACCAAAGGCACTTAAGGCTACGTGTTTAGTTGATTTATTTTGTGGCCAAGGTGTCGGAGTCCGCACGATATTTTGGGGAGAAATGACGTTATTTTCTGAACTAATAGGATCATTCACATTAATAGTAGGGGGAATGACACCATGATTGAGGCTATAAATTGCCTTCGTCAAACTCACCATACCGGCAGCTACTAATAAATGACCAACATTAGCTTTGGTTGAACCAACTAAAGGTGATGCTTGGTGTTGTCCAAAAAAGCTCTCTATAGATGTGAACTCGGTACTATCTCCCAAAAGAGTGCCGGTAGCGTGACACTCCATATAATCAATAGCTTTGGGGTTAACTCCAGCTTCTTGATAAGCTCTTTCAAAAGCTAGGACTTGGCCTTTAGTATTGGGAGTTAGTAAATGCTTACCTTTACCATCGTTAGAAAGACCATTACCGCACACCGTAGCCAGGATTTTATCCCCATCTCTGACAGCATCACTGTAGCGTTTGAGCATTACCATGCCGATACCTTCAGAGCTAATGAGTCCTCGTGATGTTTTATCTAGAGGCGAACTCACACCGTTGTCTGGATAGCCTTGAATCCCGGAAAATAACATCCGTAAAAATAAAGGATCTGAACAACTGATAGCTCCAGATAGCATGACATCAGCTTTGTGTGATTGCAAGTAATACGATGCCAGCTTAATGGCATAGAAAGAAGAAGAACAAGCTGCATCTATACAGAAATGAGTACCGGAAAGAGAAAAAGCCTTGGCAACTAACGCAGCAGGTAAACCAGAAATCATGGCGTTTTCTGTAGCGGGTTTAGTGGTTGTAGGGATAGCCGCTAGATGAAAATCTTGATCTTGTAAAAGTTCTGCTACTGCTGGCTCAATAGTTTGGCGATAAATGGGGGCAATAAGTTGATTAGAAAGCTTTGTGGGGAAAGAAAGAGTACCTAAAATTACTCCACATTTAGATAGAACTTCTTGATTTCCCCAATAACCACTATGCACAATTGCTTGTTTAGCTGCATATAGTGACCATTTGAAGGTGTTATCTAAGCTTTCCACATATTCTGATGGCAGATTGTATTCACTGGCATCAAATTGAAAATTGCGGATAAATCCACCTTTGAGAAAATAAAATTTTTCCGGCTTGCCTTTGACGGGGTCGTAAAATATTGTGGGATCTAAACCCATTTCTGCGACACTAATTGTTGATGTCGCATCTTTCTGTTCAGTGAGATTTTGCCAAAATTGATCGGGATTATTAGCATCAGGAAAGAGGCATGATAATCCAATGATGGCGATTTTTTCCACTGTTTGTATCCTCGTTTGGGTAAAGTTTTAATTCGTAATTCGTAATGGGCTGCGCCCCGCTACGCTAACGTAATTAAGAATTATTTGGATTTATTTGATTCCCCGAACTGGATAGGATTTACGGTATTTTGCAGATCAGTAAGGTGTTAGGCCAATTTAATTATCGGCCTACTATAGCAATCCTCAAGGATTTAAGATTTTATGAGGGGTTTTATTTAAGGTTTATCAGGCTACGCTAACGCGCGGAGGCCCAGAGAGGGAGAGTAAAATATTTTTTCCCCTGCTCCCTGCCCCCTGCCCCCTGCTTCCTCCTACTTGGGTTTATGCAGGTTCATGGGTGCAATTACTGCTTTCGCTCCGAGGATGCGGGAATATATTTTTCCTTCTTGATCATGGAGGATATAATTAGCGGTGACACCTGCTGCTGTTTTGTTGATAATGTCACAAGAAACGTAGAAGGTTTCGTTGCAAGGAATGGCTCGAAATTGTTCTGAATATGTTAGTTGTCCGGGTAAGCAAACTTCTTGGTGAAGATGGCTTAACCATAGCCATAGGGGTTGTGTACTTAAGTCGGTGGTGTAGGGGTTATGCCATTTTACAGGGAATTGTCCTTGGGCTTCTAGTGAGATTTCTGACCAAAAACATTCGGTAGTGATTTTATTTTGGCTAATGTTGATAACTCTGGTAATTTGTTGAAATGCTGCACCATGAAATAGGGATGAATCTCCGTTTTGATAAAAATCTTTACCTGTTTTGGTAATGATGTGATCTTCGGTGAGATCCATGTTTTCGTAAATTGGTGCTGCTGGTAATTGCCGCACAATTGTAATGGTGGCACAGAAATGATAGAAGGTTTTACCTTGGGGGTTTTTACTGAGAATTGTGGTTTTAAATTCAACAGATTCAGAACCATTTTTGGCGAGTTCTTGAATTTCTAGAATATATTCTTTCGCCAGGGTGTCATTAAAGGTAATACCCTTGAGAACTTTGAACTCTTTGCAAGTTAAATAACGATAACCTGGATAACATTCTTCGCAAGCATGAATCATCCAGGACATGGCACAGGTGGCTGGTAGTACAGGAGTACCAGCAATCACATGATCGAGTAAAAAGGGATTTGCATCTACTGTCATGCGGCGACGGATGCGATAGCTGCGGAGTTGGGGATCTAGGGTGATGGGTGGGGGTGTGATGGGGCTACCAATGACTACTTGTGTAGAATCACGATGGCTGGGGTGGAGTTCATTGACTAGCATTTGTGTACCTACATCCACAGGGATAATATCAATTCCCCGTTCGGCAAAGGCTTTTTTGAGTTCTGGTGTCACCATACCGCTATCCCATCCGCCCCAGTTGATAGCGACAACGTGACAATCGGGATTGTATTGTTTGATTAAATGGGCTGACTTGTTGAGGATTTCATTGGCGATCGCATAATCCGATTGCCCCATATTCCCATAAAACCCAGCCACGGAAGAAAACAACACTAAATGCTCTAGTTGTTTAACATCCACACAAGAGAGCAGATTTTCTAAACCTTGTACCTTAGCGGTGTAAACCTTCTCAAAATCTTGCTCTGTCTTCTTCTCAATTAACTTATCAGCTAAATTTCCCGCACCGTGAATAATTCCGGTAATTTTGCCAAATCTTGCCGCTACAGCCGCTAACTTTTCCTGTAAATCTGCAACATTAGTGACATCAACACTTAAATATTCCACCTGCGAGCCTGTTTCTTGAATCGCCGCCAGAGTTGCTTGAATTTCCCGGCTAGAAACAATTTTGTGATATATTTTCTGCACACTCATGGGTGTAGGCTTCTCCCCTTGAGCCTGCAAATGCTGCATAATCCGTTTTTTTAATACAGCCTCTTCAAAACAACCCTGAGCAAAATCCGGCTCACTCGCTAAAACTTCCGAACGCCCAAGGAGAATAAACCGACAAACTTGGTGCTGCGCCAACTTAGTTACACATTGCGCTGTAATACCCTTAGCACCACCACTAACAACAAAAACCGATGAAGGACGAACCTGGGTAAGTGTAGTCATATTATTAAAAATCTTAGCTTTGAAATGATGGGGGATTAGGTACTGGGGATTGGGGATGGGGGACTAGGCAAATTCTCTTAGCGTAACTTTGCGTTTACCTCCGCGCGACGGCAGTCGCTACAAGTCGGCAAAGCCGCCCAACGCGCTGCCTCCCCTCTGCGTTTAAACTTCCATCCTCAATCCCCACTCCCTCTACTCAAAAGAACTAATCAAAGTAAAGCGTCCTTGAGAACCGTAAGCAACCTCACCGATGTAAAGATTAGAGTCGTGCAGTTCGTCAATAATGTGTTGTGCTGAGACTTGAGGATCTAAACTGGGGCTGAGGTCAATTCCTCTAGTAAATACATTCGGCCATTCCCATCTCAAAGTCTTGACTAAACCGAATAAACCAGCCCCAATTGCTCCAAAGTTGACATTATGCTCTAACCCAAAACTGCCATCTAAGCGAGTCACAGTCAAAAAACAACTGCGTTGATAGTTTCCGGTTGCTGTCAAGGATTTTTTCAGGTGCTTCGCCATCAAAAAGACGTGCTTCACAATGGCTTTTTCTTCTGGGATAAAAGGTATTGTCCCGGTGTTATCTACCTGAAATCCTGGGTGGAGGTGGATAAAAGCCCCAATCGTGCCATAGTTAGTTGCGATCGCCGATAATTTTCCTTGGAGTAGTTCTTCACTCATGTCTGCAAGGGTGACTTGGTGTACACCTGCGGGTAAGGGGGAACGCTGGGGAACAATCGATTGGGGGAAGCTCAACACTACCACTTTCCAGCCCCGTTCTGTCAGGGTTTGCGCTACTTGGGAGGTAATACCAGAGCCATCATCAGTAATTAAACAAATGTGTCCCTCTGGTAATGTGAACTCTAAACTATCGGGTGCTGGTAGGTATTTGAGCTTGGCTGGACGACGTTTAACACCGTCGATTATTTGGACTGGTTGCCAGTTAAGCTCAGACTGAGACTTTTTTTTTTCACCTCCCACCAGCTTCTGGAGGTAGTCAACAATTTGACCGATAGTGCGGAGATCACCTAAGTCTTCCAAGTTGGGCTGGGGCAAGTTGGGATATACTTCTTGTAATCCACCCAAGATTTCTACCCGCTTGATGGAGTCAATTCCTAAGTCTGCTTCCATATCCATCTCTAGTTCCAGCATTTCGACTGGATAGCCTGTCTTTTCGCTGGTGATGTTGAGCAGGGTTTGGGCGATGTCTGCGTAATCTGCGCTGTCTGCAATTTCAGGCTCGGCACTGGTTTCTACCACAGCTACAGGCTCAGGTGCAGAGGGAGCAACTACAGCGACAGGCTCAGGTTGTTCTACTGGCGATGGTGCTACTTCTACAGATTGGCTACTACCAGCCATTACTTGCAAAAACTCAATAATTTGACCGATGGTGCGTTTTTCTGCAAGTTCTTCTAAGTTGGGCTTGGGTAAATCGGGATACATTTCCTGTAATCCCCCTAAGATTTCTACCCGTTTGATGGAATCAATACCTAAGTCTGCTTCCATGTCCATTTCCAGTTCCAGCATTTCTACTGGGTAGCCGGTTTTATCGCTGATAATTGCTAGGAGGTTGTTACCCAACTCAGCAATATTCACAATAGGAGCAGCTATAGGTGCAGGAGTAGGAGTAACTTCAACTTCTTGGACTGCGGGGGTGGTAACTTCGGCGATAGGTTCAGGCTGCATTTGCCAAGCTGTAGGTGCAGGTGCATCAGCAATGGTAAATTCAGGTTTGGCTACAGGCTGGGGTTCTACTTTTGCCACAGGTGCAGGTGCTTCAACAACTGGTGTGTCGATGGTGAAAGCAGGGATTTGCTGGCTGACTTCTTCTACTGGTGTCTCGCTGGCTGGTGCAGTCACCCCACTGGAGAGAACCAGAGAATATTGTTGTTGAATCAAGTCGAAGAAGTTTTTGGCGTAGGCTAGCTGTTCTTGAAGATATTTTTCATGAATGCGGAGGGTTTCACCTTGTTGAGAGTGAAACTGGATCATACTGCGTTCCAAGCTTTCCATCACTACTAGCTTGAGTTGAGCAGCTTCTTGGGAAGTCTTAGCGTTAGCAAACAAAGCATTTTGCTGTTGCATCAGTTGGAAGAATGCTTTGGTGTATTCCATCTGATGGTTCAGGTAAGTACCATGTACTTGCAGGTTCTCAGTTTGGTTTTGCTGGAACTGAGTCATCAGGTACTCTAGGCTTTGTAGCACTCGCTGGAAGTTTTCCAGTTTGTCTGGTGTTGGCATCTTCTTTTCTTCGGCTAGTTGAGGTGCAAGGATTGCAGAGTTCATTTGAGGTTGTGCTGTGGTGATAGTAGAGTTATGAGTAATTTTGGTGGCGCGTCCGTTACCGTTGCTTGGTTTTGAGGCATTGGGAATTGGGAATTGGGGAGGCAGTGTATTGGGCAGTTCTGCTCCTTTGTAGTAGGTGCTGTCATTCGCCATAGTTGTTTCTACCAATGCCCCATGCCCCATGCCCAAGACGGGGGGTGTTTCTTCTACTGGGGTAGCGGGGACATTAACTGTAGGTGCATCTGGGAAGGAAACTTTGTGTCCATTATTTAATGCTTCGACAAAGGCGTTTTTGGTTTTGTCGGAAATATAGTTAATGCCTCTTAAGGTGACACTCAGAGCTTTCTTTTTCTCGGCTGGGGGTAGAGTAGGTTGGGTTTGGTAGGGGTCGAGGTTTTGCAACTGCATACCCAGTACCCGCATTTGTACTGCTGCTTCCCGCAAAGAGCGATCGCTATTTTTCTGAGTGCTGGGGTTCAAGGCTATGGTAATGTGGGGGCGATCGCCTAAAATATCTTTGACTAAGTTGGTTAATATTCTCTTGGGGCCAAATTCCACGAAGCAAGAACCACCAGCCGCGTAGATATTTTCAATTTCCTGTTTGAATAACACCGAGTTAGCTAGGTGAGTTTCCAGGATTTTTTGAATTGCTTGGGGTTCTTTGGGATATTGTTTACCTGTAACGTTAGTGAATACAGGAATTTTTGGCGCGTTGAAGGTGACTGCTTTGGTAGCAATAGCGAAGGATTTTTGAGCAAAAGCAATCAAGGAGGTGTGGAAAGCGGCGGACACTGGTAAAGGTACGGCGGCACATCCTTGTGCTTGTAAAGCTTGACGGACTTTAGCGATTTCGGTGGTTGGCCCTGCTAAGACAAATTGGGTGGGAGAATTGTAATTAGCGATCGCTACCCGTGGGTAATTCTTGAGAATCGCTTCTACTTTACTGATGTCTTCTTTCACCGCCAGCATTGTACCTGCATCATGGTCAGGATCTTTGGGTGCAGCCATTGCTTGTCCCCTAGATTTGACTAGATACATATAATCTTGGTCGCTTAATACACCCGCCGCCCACAGAGCGGTGATTTCACCAAAGCTATGTCCGGCTACAAAGTCAGATTTAAAGCCAGCTTGTTTGAGAATAGAATATAAACCTGCACTAAATGCCCCAATGGCTGGTTGTGCGTATTCTGTGCGTTGCAGTGCGGCTACTTGAGCTTGTTTCTCGTCTTCATCAAACACGGGATGGGGGAAGACAATCTCTGAAAGGGGATGCAAGTTATCTTGCAACAACAACCCATCCATGTAACCAAATAATCGGCGCAAGGTGGGGAAGTTCATCACCAGTTCTCGACCCATTTCTAGGTATTGAGAACCTTGACCAGAGAATAAAGATACTACTTTCCCGCCTAGTTCCATCCCACTTGCGCGATAGTAAATCCCTTGGGGATGCTCCCAATTAGTGACTGTACCTTTGAGCTTTAACCAGTCAATGCTAGTTTGCATTAACTTACAAGCTTCCTGTAAATTCTCAGCTACAAAGCCAACTCTAGCTGCATTCTGAGGAATTTCTACAGATTGGCACTCTTGCACTAATTGCGCGAAGTGTCTTTCACCGCCTTCTGATTGCAAGTTACTTAAAACTGCTTCACATTTTTGCAGCAGTTCCCCAGGGTTGGCAGCAAACAGCAGAATTTCACGGGGGCTGCTATGCAAGCGATAAGGGCGATTTTGTTCGCTTTCGTATTCTTCCAAAACTACGTGGTAGTTTGTGCCACCAAAACCAAAGGAACTGACACCAGCACGTCTTGGTGCTTCCCCTTCCGCCCGAATCCAAGGGCGAGTTTCGGTGTTGAGATAAAATGAGGAATTTTCAATATTTAGCTTAGGATTGGGCTTTGTAATGTTAATCGTAGGGGGTAGAATTTTGTGGTGTAATGCCAAAGCGGTTTTGACTAAGCTGACTGCACCCGCAGCCGCTTTGGTGTGTCCGATTTGAGATTTCACGCTACCCAAGGCAATGTGTTGCTTTTTGTTGTCGTGTTTAGAGAAGAAATCTCTTAAAGAACCGAACTCGGTGGGGTCGCCAGCCATTGTTCCTGTACCGTGGGCTTCAATCAGACCAACAGTAGCGGGAGAGAAACCTGCATCTTCGTAAGCCCGGCGCAAGGCGTTAACTTGCCCTTCTTTGCGGGGTGCATAAATACTCTTGTAGCGTCCATCACTGGAAGTGCCGATACCTTTGATCACTGCATAGATTCGGTCTTGATCTCGGACTGCATCTTCCAGACGCTTCAACACCAACATACAAACCCCTTCACCCAGCATCATGCCATCAGATTGGGCATCGAAGGGTTTAACTTTATCTCCAGGGGAAACGGCTGGGGTTTTACTGAAGGAGATATAAGCCATGATGGTGTTATCTGTATCTACACCACCAGTTAGCATCATGTCAGCACGATGTTCAACTAGTTCGCTAATCGCCATTTTCAATGCGCCGAAGGAACTAGCACAAGCTGCATCAACAACGCAGTTCATCCCGCCAAAGTTCAAGCGGTTAGCAATTCGCCCAGCGACGACGTTCGCCAACATACCGGGAAAAGCGTTTTCATCCCACTTGATATAAGCACTTTTGATTTTTTCGACAATTTTGTCGGTATCTTCGTCGGAAAGTCCACTGCTTTTGAGGGCTTTCTTCCAGATGGGATATTCTAGGCGCGCAGAAAGGGGCATACCCAATTGCTTGGCCATGGCTACCCCTAAGATTACCCCCACCATCTCCCGGTTAAATTCACGAGATTCACCATAACCAGCATCTTCCATTGCTTCTTTTGCAACTACTAAACTTAATAGTTGCGAAACATCTGTAACTTCTAAAATGCTGGGAGGAATACCAAATTCCATTGGGTTAAAATCTACCTCTGGAATAAACCCACCACGTTTACAGTAGGTTTTATCTTCTGGGGTTCTGGGGTTGGGGTCGTAGTAATCCTCTATGCTCCAGTGGGTTTCAGGAACATCAGTGATACAATCCGTTTTATTAATGATGTTTTGCCAGTATTCCCGCAAATTTCTGGCTTGGGGAACTAGTGAGGCCATACCAATGATGGCTATAGGATTTTGTTGTAGTTGTCTGTTAATTTTGTTAATTGACATTGGTTTTTCCAAGTTCATTTTTTTTTCCTCAATACACCGCAACAAAGCCTTTTCGCAGTTATTAATCTGGTTTTCTAACTCCGCTAAGGCAGCATCAATTGGATTAGCAGACATAGGGCATATAGTGTTCTGGGGTATGTGGATTGTGCAGCAACAGGAATCAATTCGTAATTCGCAATACCGCTACGCGGAAGCAAGCTACGCAACGATGCTCTCGCCCCGCTTGGCTTTAATGCCGCAGGCTTTAGGCAATTAAAAACTCCAGGTTTTATACCAAATTGGGATAGGTAGTATTATTTTGATCTGCTGTAATAGCCTATGAATCTAGGCTGGCAATCCAAAATCCAAAATTGGTATTACTAGGGTTTTTGAGTTGCGAACTGTTAATGAATTTTGAATTATTGGTATAATTCTTGTTGCTTACCCTGATGAGTTTTATTTCTTGTTAAGCATTTGTGGGCATTGGGAATTGGCTGTCAAAATTCCTCTAGTGCCTTGTGAATGATTTTATCCAACGCTCGACTCTTGATATGGTGGCAATAGGTCGATGACGTTATTGAAACTAGTAAAATAGTCTTGAAGCGCGGTAGCTGCTGAACCAGTAAATTCCATCCATTCGTAATGGTAGAAATTTTGAGCATTTGTATCTAACTGGAGCAAGGGAAACTTAGGAGTAGCTATTAGAACAGAAACGCTTTTTTCTCCCAAACTACTTTGATGATCTAGTTTTACGGCAGCCACGTAGCTGGTATTAATGACAACGTTCTGTATTTTGATAAATGCCATAGCCAGTTTCAGCGTCCAGGATAATATATGTTATGGGATTCGACCCAAAAAAGTTGACAAGTTCGTTACAGAAGAAACACCACTTGGAATCCGAATTAATACAGTGACTGGAACGAATATCAACCATTGAGCAAGGGGTGGATAGGCAGCTTGGTTTAGTTATTTTTTACTACTGTTCTACTTGCACATAAATAACTAATTTACCTCGCTGCTTTGGAGCATTGAATTAATACAAAGAATAGCACAATTCATAGAAACTAAATCATTTGTTTAAATTAATTTTATGAACCAAATAGATATTTGTTGATGAAAATCTCAAATTAGCCATAGTCCTCTAGTATAATGGACGACTTATCAATACAAGCTGATAAGTTGCTTGATGTCGGCTGTAAGGTTGACTGGATATCGCTAGCGATCGCAATTATAGTTTCTCCTCAGCCCCGTAAACTTTTCATCAATAGACAAATCTGATTACATCCCTATGAAAATTTATTTTTTAGCAGCACATCATAATCAACAGATGCTTTTTGATGAATTTTTAATATAAATGACTAAAGATGATTGAGGAGTATTTATTAAGCAAATATTTCTTACATATATTGTGCGGCATAAACAAAATCTGCAATATGCAAAAGATAATTTACTTTCTGCCTTTTTACCTATATAGTTCAAAAATCACAAAATTCTAAGACATCAAACCTATTTTATTGGCTTGTTTACCAGTCCAGTTTTGCCAACGCGCCAAGCCACGGTTAACTAATTCTGAATTGCTGTCACCGATAAAACAAATACGTCCTAATCTTTCGCAAGCAATGAGAATTTCACCGTGTCCCATAAAGGGAGCAATCACAAAATTATTCGGATTGGTGTACAAATTGAGCAAATAATTAATAATTCCCTCGACTCCTTCAATATTAATTGGGGTTTGGGGTTTGGTCATTGTTTGATGAGAAAAAATCCCTATATAAAGATTGCCGAGTAATAACTCATATTGGAAGGGCATTTGATTATGTTGATAAAAATCATAGATATGTCCTTCGGAACGAATAACAGCCACAACTTTGGCTTCATCTACTAAGTAATTATGCTCCCAGGTAGATGAGAGAGTAGCGATCGCCAATGCTGCATCTGAAGGTAACATCTGGCGAAATTCCCCTTCGGATGTGTCCCCACAATATACTAGATGTCTGCCTAATATCCATTCATCACCTGCTTGGATGGGAGAATGGGGGGAAGTTTGAGCAGGTGAAAACGAGGCGATCGCTGGAGTTTTCTTAACAGCTAACTTAGCTTGTTTTTGCGCCATAGCACTTTTGTAAGCTAATGTCTGTAACTCTTTTTGCTTCACCTGTAATTCTTCTACTAATTGGGCTTGGCGTTGGGCTTCGGCGGTGTCTCCCCTAGCTTCAGCTAACCCCATAGCTGCTTGTGCGGCAGTAACTTGGGCGCGCTCTTTTGTCCCCGCTCTAGCAATACTTAAAAGTGCTGTAGGACTATCAGCAATCGGTGTACCCTTAATTAGCTGTTTCACTTCTGGGTGAATACTTTTAGCAATTTGCTTACCATGCTGAAAAGTCCGTTCTGAGTAACCAGCTTCCCTAGCTAACTCTAAAGTTCTCTTGGGTGGTGGTGAAACGATTTCACCACCTTTGAGAGTATGTTGATTGTCTCCCACCTTTGCCCGTAACCCCATCCGCTCCAGAATTTGGTCACGTTCCCACCATAATTCTGAACGTTCTAGGGGTTCTAACTCATTCCGAATTAAATTTTCGTCAATTTCAGCCAACCGGGCTTGATCTGCACCAGCATAAGCAACAATATTACATTCAACCGTGTCTAGCCCCAACAACTTACAAGCCGTCAGCCGATGCAATCCAGCAATTAAATTCAGCTTTTGGTCTACCGTAATCGGGTTCAATAGACCATTAGCCTGAATTGACTCCTTGAGTTCATTAACCTTCTCACCCTTAACCGGACGACGATTGCGACCGATTTTAATTTGGTCTATGGGTACTGTAGGCATAAACAATTCAAAATTTAAAATTCAAAATTCAAAATTAAAGACAGTGAGTTAAATCACCCAAGATTACGACTCAGATACGCCGGATATGTTTCACAAATATCTAGAAACCATGATTTTACTCAGACATTCCCAGATAATGTCGAATACTACACAACAGTAGCGATCGCAATTCATCAATAATATTCCAAACAAAAGGAAGGAATGAGGGGGAAGGAGACAGGGAGACAAGGTAGACAAGGTGGACAAGGGAAAAATATTTACGCTCATGCCCCATGCCCCATTCCCAATCAATTGACAAAATCGAATTTTTTTGCAATGATTAAACACGTATTTAGTAAGTTATTCTCATTAACTTCCACTCCACACTTCGTATTGATTGGAATTTAAGTTATTTAAAAGTTGAAGCGTATTTTACGCTACTTGATGCGAAGTCTAATTAAGGTAAAACTGAGAAAGATTTGTAGCCAATTCAGTATCATTAACTTTGCCGCTAAGTAGTTTGTGTGCGGTAGTGATCAAACTATCAAAGGATTTACATAAGCCTAACTAGACATTCGACTCATTGATAATAATACAGGGAAAAATTGCTCTAAGTAGCCATCATTAAATGCGTACACTAACACGCATCAAAACCTCTATTACCCAGTCCCCAGTCCCCAATCCCCAATCCCCAATCCCCAGCCTTACCTCATCACACCAATTGGGAATAAAAATATGGAAGTAAATAAAGAACGCCTACGCCAGTTATTGATCAAACCCCAAGTTAGGTGGCGGTTAATTTTAGCCACTTCTATCACCTTAGCAGTTGGAATAGTCACTTTATACAGTTTTACTCCCAATAAATTCCGCTCTCAAGACCAAGCACCAGCCGCTAATCCTCCCAAAGCCGCACCAGTCAAACTTGCAGTCACGGCTTTAGGACGGTTACAGCCTGATGGTGAAGTAACTACCTTATCAGCACCTAGTTCTACTAATGGTATTCGAGTAGAAAAACTGTTGGTAAAAGAAGGTGATGAAGTTCAAGCCGGGCAAGTATTGGCATATTTAGAAGATTATGCCCGTGCTACTGCCGCTTTACAACAGGCTTTAGATAAACTGGAAATTGCCAAAACCCAACTAGCACAAGTTAAAGCAGGTGCTAAACCTGGAGATATCTCAGCCCAAAAAGCCACCATTGCGCGGTTACAGTCACAACTCAAAGGAGAAATTGCCACTCAAGAGGCAACTATTAACCGTATCGAAGCAGAAGTTAATAACGCCCAAACAGAAAACGATCGCTATCAAAAATTACTGCGAGAAGGTGCAGTTGCGGCTTCTATTGCAGACACAAGAGCTTTACAACTAAAAACAACCCAACAACAACTAACAGAAGCTAAAGCGGCTCTGAATCGGACTCAAAACACTCTCGCCGACCAAATTAAAGAAGCCAAAGCCAGACTCAACAGCGTTCAAGAAGTAAGAACTGTAGATGTAGAGTTAGCACAAAATCAAGTTAAAAGTGCTGTAACCGCCGTCAAACAAGCCAAAGCAGACCAGGAGTTGACCTATATTAAAGCTCCTATTGATGGCAAAATTTTAAAAATCCACGCTAAAACCGGAGAGGTTATTAGCAGCACAGGATTTGCTGACATTGGTAAGACCTCTCAAATGTACGTAATTGCAGAAGTCTATCAAACCGATATTCAAAAAGTTCGCTTAGGTCAAAAAGCAACTATCACCAGTCCTGCATTTAGCGGTAAATTGCAAGGAACAGTTAAGGAAATTGGTTTGCAAGTTGACAAACAAAGCATCTTCAGCATTAACCCCAACTTCGACACAGACCGCAGAATCATTGAAGTCAAAATATCTATCGATAAACCCGCAGATAATCAACGGGTATCTCGGTTAACCAATTTACAGGTTGATGTAGCCATTGAGATTTAAAGCAATTCGCAATTCTCAGTTAGGTGTTGCAACGAGTATTTAGAAAAAGCCACAACACTTGCAGCTTGATAGAAGCCGGGGATTTAGTCATTAGTTTTTCTCCCCAATCCCCATTACCCCTTATCCCCAGAGGGGGCCCCGAGTTCCCCAATCCCCAATCCTGATAAAAAGCCATGAATTTTAAAATTCCTTTAGCATGGCTACAGCTCGCCCAACAAAAAGTTAGATTTCTGGTGGCTGTAGCTGGTATTGCTTTCATTGTCTTACTGATGTTTGTGCAACTTGGTTTCCAAGATGCTCTTTATTCTAGTGCTACCGCCCTACACCAAAGTCTTAAAGGGGACTTATTTTTAGTCAGTTCTCAATATAAATCTTTGACATCAAATCAAAGTTTTTCTCGAACTCGTTTGTATCAAGTTTTAGGGTTTGATGGGGTGGAATCAATTAGCACCATGTACTTACAATTTGCTAAATTGAAAAACCCTGCCACTGGCGAGAAATACTCTATATATGTAATGGGGTTTGACCCAGGCAAATCTATCTTAAATATTCCTGAAATCGAGCAGAACTTAGATAAGCTCAAAATTCCTGATATCATGTTATTTGACAGGGATTCAAGACCAGAATTTGGCCCCATCGCGGCCAATTTTGACAAAGGTATTGACCAGACAATTGAAATCTTTCCCTTTGATGGCCCTAGAGGATACAAAGTTAGAGTCGGTGGCTTATTTAGTTTAGGCCCTTCCTTTGGTGTAGATGGTAACTTAATTGTCAGCGATGCAACTTTTCTCCGCATCAACCCTAATAGTCGCCCCGTTGAGAAAATAGATATAGGTATCATCACCCTCAACCCAAATGCTAATCAAGAACAAGTTTTAGCAAATTTGCGAGCTAATTTACCTAATGATGTCAGGATTTTCACTCGCCAAGGTTTTATCGATTTTGAAAAACAATATTGGTCTGCTAGAACACCAATTGGTTTTATTCTCAACTTGATGCTGACAATGGCTTCAGTGGTGGGTGTTGTAATTGTCTATCAAATTCTTTACAGCAATATTGCGACCCAATTTATTGCTTATGCCACATTAAAAGCGATTGGCTATCCCAATTCTTATTTATTAAATGTGGTTTTTCAACAAGCTATTATCTTGGCTTTATTAGCTTATATACCAGGATTTTTAGTTTCTGTAGCTTTGTATAATTTCGCAATGGAAGCTACAAAATTACCGATTATGATGACTGCAAATAATGCCTTAATCGTCTTTGTTTCCGCAGTTTTAATGTGCATCACCTCTGGCGCACTTGCTATTAACAAACTCCGTTCCGCAGACCCAGCTGATATTTTTTAGGGCATTGGGAATTGGGCATTGGGCATCGGTAAAAATTTCTCCCTTGTCTCCCTTGTCTCCTCACATCTTGAGAATGGTGCAAGATATAAGTCTCCCCTACACCCCTACACCCCTGCACCCCTGCCCCCTACACCCCTACACCCCTACACCCCTACACCCCCTACACCCCTACACCCCTACACCCCTACACCCCTACACCCCTACACCCTCTTTAATAACTATGAATTTACAGAACAAAACCCTTCTGATTACTGGTATTGATGAATTTATCGGCTTGCGTGCGGCTGAGTTAGCCCTAGCACAAGGAATGAAGGTGCGTGGACTGCAAGCTTCTAATAAGTCTGATACAGCCAAAAAATTGGGGGCTGAGGTAATTGTTGGAAGTATTACTGATAGGGCTATAGCCGAAAAAGCTTGTCAGGGAGTAGACATTGTTTTAAATACAGCCCAAATTACTGAAGAAGCTGGGCCTATTAAACAGTTTCAGGAAGTAAATGTTAACGGTGCGGTGAATATAGCTAAAGCTGCCAAAAGTGTTGGTGTGAAAACTTTTGTGCATCTTTCTAGTATTTTAGTCTATGGGTTTGATTATAGCGATCGCATTACTGAATCCGCTACCCTCTCCGCTAGCGATAACCCCTACTGTCAAACTAAAATAGCCGCCGAAACCGAACTTTTACCCCTCAATTCACCTCCCGATTTCGGCATGATTATTATTCGCGCTGGTGATGTTTACGGGCCTGGTAGCCTACCTTGGGTAGTTCGCCCGATTCACTTTATGCGACAAAAATTATTTGCTTATCCCAATGATGGGCAAGGTGTAATTAATCATGTTTATGTAGATAATCTCATTTATGCCATCTTTTTAGCAATAGAAAAACAGACCTACGGTGAAATATTTAATATCACCGACGGACAAGAAACTTCCTGGAAAGAATATTTTATGCGCCTAGCCGCAATGGAAGGTTTACCTACACCAATGTCTTTAGGTAAAGATGAAATCAAACTATTTTTACAACTACGTCATCAGGGGCAAAAACTATTTCGTAAAAAAGCGGACATCTTACCAGAATCAGTAGATTTTATGAGTCGTCCCTATGCTTGTTCAATTGCCAAAGCTGAAAGCTTATTAGATTACAAACCAAAAATTGATTTAGAAACAGGGCTGCGTCAAACCAAAACATGGCTTGAGAAGACTGACATTCAAAAGCTACTGAAATAAGGGGGCAGAGGGCAAATCAATTAAAAATTCAAAATTCAAAATTCAAAATTGATTAGCCCAATGCCCCATGCCCAATGCCTAATTCCCATTACCAATTCCCACCATTATGAACAACAATTCACCAAAGTTAAGCATTGGTTTACCTGTATATAATGGGGAGAAATTTATTCAAGCAGCCTTAGACTCTTTGCTGGCTCAAACATTTACAGACTTTGAATTAATTATTTCAGATAACGCATCTACAGATAATACAGAAGCAATTTGTCGAGCCTACGCTGCTCAAGATAAACGTATCCGCTACTACAGAAATAACGAAAATATTGGTTGCGCTCGGAATTTTAACCGTGTCTTTGAATTAGCCACTGGTGAATATTTTAAATGGGCAGCCCATGATGATTTACACGCCTCTGATTTTCTGATGAAATGTATGGAGGTACTGGAGCAAGATCCTACAATTATCTTGTGCCATTCTCATGTATATTTCATTGATGAAGCTGGTGAGTTTCTGCAAAATTATGACATTGAAATTAAGGCAGACTCACCTAAAAATCACCAGCGTTTTCATGAATTACTAACCAAGCATTTCTGCTATCAAATGTATGGTGTAATTCGCTCTGACGCGCTCAAAAAAATTCCGCCAATGGGTAGCTATGGCAATGCAGATGGCATTTTTCTCTTAAGGCTGTGTTTAGTAGGTAGGTTTTACGAAATTCCCGAATACCTATTTTTTGCTAGAAGTCATCCTCAACAATCACTGAGTATGTTTTTCCCTGGATATATGTCACTTAGTAATAGCAATAACAGCTATTCATCGGATATATTGCCAGATTTCTATGCCTATACAGTGTGGTTTGATTCATCAAAACAGGGCAAGATTTTGTTCCCGCATTGGCGAATGTTTTGGGAATATGTTGTTTCTGTATGCCTGTTGCAGATGAGTTTACATGATTATGTCCGTTGCGCTATCAGTTTATATCAGAAACTCAAAGGTAAGGAGTCTTTATTATTGCAAGATTTGCTGATAGCAGGACGAAAAATTTGGCAGAGTTGGCATCACACGCCACGACCAATAGAGCAAATAGAAACTCAGTTGATTGTATCTGAACAAAAATAATCTGTGAAAGAGTATTTATGTAATGAGGAGGAAAATATGTTCAAGATTGTGCGACTGCATCATATTTTACTAGCAGGTTTATTAAGTTTCACTGTTGTGAAGCCATTAAATGCTGAACCAACGGCAAAGTTAACTGTTGTAGTGAACGGTATCCGCCATCAAAAAGGTCAGATTTGCATGAGAATTTATGCTAATGAAAAAGGATTTCCGTTAAGTGACACTAGTGAAGTGCAAAGTGGTTGTACTCGCATTACAGGTACATCAGTTACTAAACATTTCTACGGCTTGAAACGTGGTACTTATGCAGTAGCAGTAGTAGATGATCAAAACAGCAATCAAAAACTTGATTCTGATTTCTTTGGCATTCCCAAAGAAGGTTTTGGGATTTCTAATAATCCTACTGTATCCATCCAAACTGGTACGCCTAAGTTTAACAAGTCAAGTTTTGCTGTCAGCAAAAATACAACCGTCAATATTAAGCTGAAATACTCACTAGATCGCTAGATTTTTCAACTTTTTTCAATGTTTGTAGTAAGCACTTTAGTGATAAAAAATCAGGACTAAAGTCCTTACTACAAACTGTAATTACGAATTACGGATTACGAATTATAAACTTTTTCTTCTCAACTATTACAGATGGCGAACTTTGCCGGAGACTTATAGATGTCATGAGAGAATTGGCAGGATTTTTGTTTAGGTCTTTGCTGGGATGGTTGGGGATTCAGGTATTTCTTTCTGTGGTGTTTTTGTTGTATGTGCGATTATCGCGGACAAAAACTTTACCTGATGAAAAGTTACCTAAAGCGGCGGTAATTCTTTGTTTGCGAGGGGCTGATCCGTTTTTACCCAACTGTATTGAGGCGTTGTTAAAACAGAATTACCCAAACTACGATTTAAAGGTGATTATTGATAGTCAGGAAGACCCAGCTTGGCAGGTTGCTGGTGATACTATCAAACAACTAGATGTAACTAATGCTGACATCAGTCATTTAAGAATTATCCGCCACAATTGTAGTCTTAAATGTAGTGCTTTGATTCAAGCTATTTCTGATTTAGATGATTCTTATCAAGTGGTAGCTTTAGTAGATGCTGATACAATAGTTCATCCTAATTGGTTGCGAGAATTAGTTAGTCCTTTAGATCATCCCAAAATTGGGGCAACTACTGGTCATCGGTGGTATATACCTACAGGCAAATATTGGGGTTCTTTGGTACGCTACACAGGGAACATAGCTTCAGTGGTGCAGATGTATCTGTTTGGTATTCCCTGGGGTGGGACTTTGGCTGTGAAAACTGAGGTATTGCGTCAGACAGGAATTTTAGAGCAGTGGGCGCAAGCTTTCGGTGAAGATTTAATGATGCACAATATCCTCAAAAAACATGGTTTGGGGGTGAAGTTTGTACCTTCGCTGATTATGGTGAATCGTGAAGAGTGCGATTTGTTGGGGATAATTGACTATGTACAACGTCTGATTCTGTATTTGCGCCTGTACCATCCCCGGTGGTTAGCAATTGTGAGTGAGGCTGTTTCTAGTATTTTGTTTCCCACCTTAGTAATTTTCTTGTTCTTCTTATCGTTAGGTGATGGTCAGTGGGATGTAGCTAATTTATTGTTTAAATCCTACAGTATTTATACTTTGGGATTGCTCTCATTGACGCTGCTGCTAGAGATGGGTTTACAGCCTGTGATTCGCGCCCAAGGACAGCCAGGAACAAAATTATCAATAGCGATGATAGGAAGAATGTTGCTGGCTATTCCCCTAACACAGTGGGTATATGGGTTAGGTATGCTCTCTTGTGTGTGGATTTCCACAGTGAAGTGGCGGGGAATCGTCTATCGTATTCAAGGCCCTTGGAATGTTCGGTTGGTGGAATACCATCCGTATGATTTTTTAGATCAACCTGTGGATAGCAAGATATCTCTTTGATTAAGAGGCAGGGGTATATCAATTCAAAATTCAAAATTCAAAATTCAAAATTAAAGAGTTTTTCTACCTCTGCTCCCTTGTCTTCCTTGTCTCCTTTGTCTACCTTGCTCCCTGCTCCCTGCTCCCTGCTCCCCCGCTTTTTTAGTAAGGATCATCAAAAAATGAATGATTTGGTGATATCGATATCAAGATTTTTGGTGGCTTGGTTAGTTGTTCAGGTGGGTTTTGTGCTGCTGTTTTTGGCGAATTTAGATTTACGCTCCCAAAGTTTACCTGATGAACAGTTACCGAAAACAGCTGTGGTATTGTGTTTACGTGGTGCTAATTCACTTTTACCGGATTGTTTGCGATCGCTATTGCAACAAAACTATCCAAAATATGACTTAAAGTTGATCATTGATAGTGAAGAAGACCCAGCTTGGCAAGTTGTCAACAATACCCTGAGTGAATTGGGTGCAACTAATTTCCAAATCAGTCATTTACAAGCCATCCGAGCCACCTGTAGTCTTAAATGCAGTTCGTTGTTACAAGTTGTTGGGGAATTAGATGATAGTTATCAGGTTGTGGCTTTGGTGAATGCTGATACTATCGTTCACCCTAATTGGTTGCGTGAGTTAGTCTCTCCTTTAACTAATCCCTCTGTAGGTGCAACGACAGGAAACCGTTGGTATGTACCGACTGCTATGTCTTGGGGTTCGTTAGTCCGTTACCTGTGGAATGCTTCGTCTGTTGTGCAGATGTATTTATATGGCATTCCCTGGGGTGGAACTTTAGCTATAAAAACAGAGGTTATCCGCCAAACGGGACTGCAACAGAAGTGGGGACAAGCTTTGAGCGAAGATATAACAATTCGTAGTGTTTTGAGTCAACATAACCTCCAGGTTAAATTTGTACCGTCTTTAGTGATGTTGCATCAAGAACACACAGATTTATCTAGTTTCCGCTATTGGTTACAACGTCAATTAATAGCTTACCGACTTTACCATCCCCTGTGGCTAGGTGTGGTTGGTGAAGCAGTATTGACGACTATGTTACCCAATTTGTTAGTTGTGGTGTTTGTCCTAGCTTGGTTGACTGGACAAGCAGGTACAGCTGCGATCGCTTTTATCTGGTATGGAATTTATATACTCGCCTTAGTAATGCTGACTTTGTTATTGGAGATGGGTATAGAGCCAATAATTCGCTCCCAAAATCAGCCTGTCAGAGAATTATCTGGTTCGATTATCTGGAAAATGATGATTGCTACGCCCTTAACTCAATGGGTGTACGCATTAGCTATGTTCCGTTCTTTCCAGATGACAAAAGTAGAATGGCGTGGTGTTAGCTATGAACTCAACGGGGCTGGGCAAATTCATCTGATGGAATATCGCCCTTATATCAGCCGCTAAATTTCTATATCGATGGGTAAATCCTCAATTCTCATCCCACTGACTCAGTAGGAGTGCTTCATCTACAAACGCCTCTAGCTGAGACAACACACACACATTTAGATACAATTATGAATAAGGAAAAACTTCGCATCGCTTTGTTTTCAGGATTGTACTCTCCTTTTTTGACCGGAGTTTCTATTGCTGTTCACCAGAGAGCGCATTGGTTATTACAACAGGGTCATGAGGTATTTTTAGTTCATCCCCAATTTAATGATCAGTATCCCAAACAAGTAGGCGATCGGCCTATGCCTGGGTTAGATGAGTTAAAATCTTATCCCAATTTCTCTTCCTATTCATTCCCCACAGAACCACTGATATTTTACAAATCTCTACCCCAACCTTTGAGTTATCGTCATTGGAGCGATACCGATTTACTGGTTGAGTTTCAACCTGATATCATTGTTGTGGAAGAAGCCGCCCAAATGCGCGGTTTATATTCAGCATTAATCCAAGGTTATGGTCGTCCTGTGGGTGTAGAATATGCACGACGCACTAAAACCCCGATTATTTCTGTTTTTCACACAGATATTGTTGCCTACATCAGATATTACTTAGGGGATGTCTTCTTTAATTTATTACGTCCCATCATTCCTGTTTTGGTGCAGCAGTTTAGCCAAACCTACGACTTAAATATCTTTTCTTCTCGTGAACAATTGGTTAAATACCAAAAGTTAGGATGCAAACCTAGTGAATATGTCCCCTATCAGGGTATTGATTGTGAAAAATTCCATCCCCGGAATATTTGCCACAATCCCATCCCTGATGATCATAGACCGACTATGCTCTTTGTAGGACGCATCACTGCGGAAAAGAATGTTCTGCAATTAATAGATGCTTATCCTTTCATTGCGGCGGCAATTCCTAATGTGCATTTAGTAATTGTTGGCAGTGGCCCTCTAGATGCAGAAATTCGCAAACGGGCAGAAAAATTTGGCTCAGGTATTACTATCTGGGGCGAATCTCATGGTACAGAATTATTAGGTTGGTTTGCTCGTGCGGATGTGTTTGTCAATCCCTCCGTTACAGAAAACTTCTGCACTACAACTAATGAAGCCTTGGCTTCTGGTACTCCTGTTGTGGCAGCTTTAGCACCATCTACTACTGAACAAGTAACTCCTGGTGTTAATGGCTTTTTAGCTCAACCCAACAACCCAGCAGATTTTGCTCAAAAGGTGATAGATATTCTCAGCAATGCTGAACTTAAAGCAGCTATGGAGCAAGAGGCTCGTCCTTCCATTTTGGAATATGATTGGTCTGCCTGTATGGAGAAGTTTGAAGCCAAACTGTATGAGTTGGTACAAGTATCAGATACAGCAGAAGCTACCCCTGTTTAAAGTAATTCGTAATTCGTAATACTCGCAAAGCGAGAAGCAAGCTACGTAATTCGTAATTTGCAATTACGTATTGTAACAGGGATTTAAAACCCTACATTTTGTAACAGGGAACAGTTATCGCTGATAATTAAATAAGTAATAAGTAATAAGTAATAAATAATGAGTAAATACCATGACTTATTACTTATACTAATTCTCTATGAAGTTGCGCCAAATAAATGATGTAGAGACTTTGCATACAACGTCTCTACAGTACAGAATAAAGTGCATCTATGGCTACGCCAGGCAAGCTACATCAAGAAACGGTATTAGCACTTACGCAACTGGCATATTTTTTCTGTAGGGGAGGCAAAAAGCGGTGTGGATTTTCCTCCTGCTTTATTGCGAATTGCGAATTGCGAATTGATTTTATTGCCTTTGCGTGACGCAGCAAGAATATTTGAACGTAGTCACGCACCAACCACCAATTGTGACAGTTGCGGAAGTCCTGTTACTTATTACTCATTACTTATTACTCATTACTTATTACTTATTACTCATTACTCATTACTTATTACTCATTACTCATTACTCATTACTCATTACTCATTACTCATTACTTATTACTCATTACTCATTACTCATTACT